>JAISAZ010000121.1 GCA_031266435.1 Accumulibacter sp. | reverse complement strand
GTTCTTCTTGCAAGGTCATGATCATCTCCTAATGATCCCGCCTTACAGCTCTTCTTTCAGACTCCCCTCACGTCGGAATCAGTCTCTTCCTTCAGACTCACCTCATATTGGACTAGACTACGCCTTGACAGTGTGCGCAAGTCTGCATAATCTGTGCTGATCGAAGACTCGGAGGTCCATCATGGCAGCGACTACCATCAACGTCCGGACAGACAGTGAAATCAAGTGTCAGGCGCAAGAAATCTTCGAATCGCTCGGGCTGGACATGACGACGGCGGTCAACCTCTTCCTGCGGCAGACGGTACGCCAGCAAGACATACCGTTTATCCTGACGACGCGCACAGACACGCGGGGAGAAAAGCGACCGCTGCGCCACCCTCTGCGATATGACTGCCTGAAGGGGAAAATCCGCATGGCGGATGATTTCGACGTGCCGCTCAAGGACTTCAGGGAACACATGTGATTCCTTTTCCAGTTCATTCATACCGAGGATAGGAAAAAGACAGAACAAAATCGGGGAACAACATGCATGCTACGTTTCCAGAAGAGATTGACGTTTTATTCATCGCGGGCTTCGGCCCTATCGTGACGAACCAGAAGGCCAGCGAACGCCTTTACAGCGACATGCTGCGGTTGCCGCTGGAATCCATTGAAGGCTATGATGGTTACCTGTACACCGCCAGAGTCAAAGGGGTAAAGCACTTCGCCCTCTGGCCTCTGGACAAGGCCGCTCTGTCCTGTTTCGGCAAAAACGAATGGCCGAAAGAACTGCCTGTGCCGCAAGCATGGTTGGAAGTGGACGTGGCGGACATTGAGGTGGCGACTCGCGTTTTGGAACAGGCTGGATACCGCCTACTGGTTCGGTTGCAACAGGAACCTTGGGGACAGACGGTAACGCGCTTCCTTAGCCCCGAGGGTATGCTCATGGCCGTAACCCACACACCATTCCTGCGGGGTAAACAGTAGCCAGCCAGTGCTGATGAAAAAGCATAAACTGTAATCCACAGGAAGCAATCCGAGATGCGTGACCCCAGCCAGACCATCGGCAAGCTCATCGACAAGCAGAAGATCGCCTTTATCGGCTCCGTCGATGCCGAAGGCTTCCCTAACATGAAGGCCATGCTGACCCCGCGCAAGCGCGAGGGCATCAAGGTTTTCCACTTCACCACCAACACATCCTCCAAACGGGTGGCGCAGTACCACGAAAATCCCAAGGCCTGTATTTACTTCTGCGATCAGCGTTTTTTCCGGGGTGTCATGCTCAAGGGCCATATGGAAGTGCCGGAAGACACCATCAGCAAAAAAATGATCTGGCGGGAAGGCGACACCATGTACTATTCTAAAGGCGTTACCGATCCAGATTTTTGTGTGCTGCGCTTCACGGCGGAGTCCGGGCGTTACTACAGCAACTTCAAGTCGGAAAATTTTCAACCGGAGTAAAGAAGGAGCATTACGGCGGATGAAAACATCCAACGGTACGACGTAAATTGGGTGTGGTAAATCCATCATGGATCGGCTGTGTTCTACACCCTTTCTCCACACCCTTCTCCATACCCCTCGCTCTCTTCCAGATTCCTGGAAAACTCGCAAATGTAGTGCCAGACAGCTCTTTTTACGTCTGTAACTTACTGTTTTTACAACGATTTTTTTATGAGTGTTAAACTTGGGCTATGTTCGCCATCCTTTACCACCTTGCCAACGCCGTTTTTTTGCACTTCACTTCAGCCGTTGTTGTCTGGCTCCGGTTTGCCGTTTGTGGCAGGCTCCAATTACCACATTCCGAATGGCGAAGTTTTGTTCATGCGAGCGCAACCGCTCGTATTCTTCTCCTGCGCCGTTTCGCTCCAACGTGCGCTTCGCGGACTCAATCCTTCTTGCCTTATCGCAGGCCGTCGCCTAACATTACGCTCCAGCGGGATGCGCCGCAGGTGGCGTGCCCTTGAGCTTTCACGCGAGGCTAGCTACCATGTCACATAACCTGTTCGTGTCACTATTGTTTGTTTTCGCTACTCTCGTTTCATCTGCGTCATCTGCAGACGAAAACCTACCCGTCGCAGTTCGCCTGAAATCCTGTGACGCACGCATTGCTCTGGCTGCTGCGAAAGAACTCCTAAACGGCCCCAAGTCTCTTAAAGAACCACTCGAAATGTTTGGCCCAGCCTTTGTTCTCTTTCAAAACGACGAGAGGGACGAGGCAGTCTTTTGGTTCTATGCAGCGCAACTGCGCGTCCAGTACCAACTTGCATTTGAAAAAGGGGATAGAGGCCAACTGCTATCCATCATGCGCATGACCACTGGCGCACCAATCAATAACTACGCATTTCAAGATGTTTCAAATCTTGGTCGAATCTTGGATCGCGTACTTGAATGGGATAAAGCAACTCCAAATCCATATCGAAATAGACCGAAAACAGACGCCATCAACAAACAGTTGGAGCAGGTTTATGCGGGTTTAAACGACCTGAAAACCAAGATCGCTTCCGAAAAAGAGGAACTAGAAACCGAGGCGCGAAAAGCAGCACCGAGAATCGAACAGATGTATTCCATGAAAAACAACCCGCATTGTCGTGCTGGCCAAGTCGATCCGGCTAATGTTGCGAGCGAAACCGCCAAGGAAAAGGTCTTGATTGGCGAATATATAATGAATAATCAAGACATCATCCGCAATGCCGGCGAAATCAAGAACACTTGGGTAGAATACGGCTCGACCAGAAGCACAGATACAATGCCATTCAGATATGAAGTTGGGGTGATGTCAACTGCGGGGAAGGAATCTTATGCAATCGTCGATGTCTCGCGAACAGATGGAGAAGTAAAGTTTTCGTTGGTTTGTATTGCACGCTTGCGGTGGGTATCTCGCGGTGTTCATACAGATCCGTGTAGCCAATGATCACTAATTTTGCGTTAGGCCGCACAACCGCCCATGTCCGTCACCTTTCACCGTCTCTCCGACACCGACTTTTGCACTTCGTATAACCGTTGTTATCTGGCTCCGATTTTCCGTCTGTGGCAAGCTCCAATTATCACATTCCGAATGGCGGCTTTTTGTCCGCACGGGCGCATCCGCTCGTGTTCTTCTCTTGCGCCGTTTCGCTTCTTCTTTTACCTCGAATTATGCGGGCTGAATGCGGAGTAATACATCTGTCGAAGTGTATACCGAGTGTTAGGCCGCAGCCGCACCAAGACACATGACTTTAAGGAAATTTCATGAAACCAATCCACATACTTATAGCATCCATTGCCATCCTTACAATTTCTGCCTGCGCATCAAACCCAAGCAGAATTGATACGAGCCGGTTGAGTCTTGTCAAAGAGAATCATGCTGAAATAACCAAAGAAGGGGAAACTTATGTTCTCGACAGTTATATAATTCTTTTCCAACGCCCCTACTACATTCTTGTCCGCAAGTCTTCCAATGAGCCGTTTACAAAAAATGAAGCTTCGTCAATCGCCGTGGAATACATCAAACCAAGAGGCTGCACCACGCCAATTTCCCGGCGAACTGATTTAGATAAATCGAACACAAATAAAACTCAATGGCTCATCGGCATTGAGTGCTGATAAGCAAACATGCAAATGTGGCCTGACAATTTATGACCTCTCCACCACTCACCGATCGCGAATACGCATATCTATCCATTTCGGGGCCGGGAACGCATGAGCAGATCACTCAAATTCTTGGGTTGTCCCCATCAGAGGCTTGGAATGTTGGGGATATCAATCCTCGTAACGGCAAACCCAGGAAATCCATGCTGTGGTGTTTGAGTAGCGGGTTGGATGATAAACAACCGCTTGAGATGCATGTCCAACATCTGTTTCTTGCATTGTTCACAAAAGCTGAAGCTCTGCGCAAATTATGGGTTGAATATGACCTCGTTCTTCAGTGCGTAGGCTATTTCCCGTCAGGTGACCACGGCATGCACTTCGACCGCGAACAAATTCGCAGTGCAGCCCAGCTCGGGTTGGCGTTTGATCTCGACTTTTACTACATCGATGATTACGAGCACGATATCTAACATGGCGCTCAACCTCGCTCCCTCCGGTCGCTGGGCACTGCGCGATAAAGCCGCGCAGTGTCGGATGCCTCGACGTTAGACGGCAAGAGGCTTACAATATGTTGGTTCCATTTTCTGGCGGCTGCGCCTGTGGCGCTATCCGCTACACATGCACATCTGCCCCGGTGGCGACGCTGAACTGCCATTGCCAGGACTGCCAGATTTCAAGTGGTGCTCCGTTCGCGTCCGGTTTTATCGTTTCGGTAGCATCTACTCAAATCACCGGTGAGCCCAGCACCTATACCGTGACGGGAGCGAGCGGAGGCAAGACTACTCGTTCGTTCTGCAGTACTTGCGGCACACCAATATTCACACATGGAGAAGTGGTTCCAGACCTCATGTCCATTCGGTTCTCTACCTTGGACAAGCAAACTGACTTCAAGCCAATGCTGGATATCTGGACCAGTCGGGCACAGCATTGGACATGTTTTGACCAGGCGATTCCCAAGTTTGAGCAATCACCCTGACTAGCCCACACAAGTTGGAGCGAGCAAAGCGAGCCCCAACAAAACAGCAAGGTGCTACGCCCGCTTCAATCCATGGTACTATTCTGACCGTTTCTGGTTGGGGTTCGCTGCGCTCACCCCAAGCTATGCGAACTGACTAAATTAATTTCTCCCACAAGGAAATCTTCCACAATGGACATCCCGCGTATATTCAATATCACTGAAAGTGCTCACCGCATCCACAACCCGATCACACCCGAAAAGCTCGCCACGCTCGGCGCGGCATTGCGTCTGGAATCGGGGTGCCGAGTGCTCGACCTCGGTAGCGGTTCGGGGGAGATGCTATGCACATGGGCACGTGATCACGGTGTCATCGGCACCGGCATCGACATGAGTCCGTTGTTCACCGAGCAAGCGAAACTCCGTGCTGTAGAACTCGGCGTTGCCGATCGAGTCAAGTTCATCCATGACGATGCTACGGGCTACGTCTCTGACGAGAAGGTCGGTGTGGCAGCCTGTGTCGGCGCCACCTGGATCGCCGGGGGATTCGCCGGAACGATCGAGCTTCTGGCGCGGAGCCTGCGCACCGGAGGGATCATCCTCGTCGGCGAGCCTTACTGGCGGCGCTTACCGCCGACGGAAGAGGTTGCCAAGGGCTGTCTTGCCCACGCGATCTCAGACTTTCTCATGCTTCCGGAGCTTCTTGCGTCTTTTGGCCGCCTTGGCTACGACATCGTGGAAATGGTTCTGGCTGACCAAGACGGCTGGGATAGATACGAGGCTGCCAAATGGCTCACCATGCGCCGATGGCTTGAAGCCAATCCCGACGACGAGTTCGTGGAAGAAGTTCGATCTCAACTGAGATCGGAACCCGTGCGCCACGCCGCTTACACGCGTGAATACCTGGGCTGGGGCGTGTTCGCGCTGATGCCACAGTGATACGTTGGTGTATCCGGCGAATCGTCAAGGGCTGAAGTCCAGCATCGAAGTAAAGCCCGGTATCCAGCGAAGTCCTGCGTAGGGGCACGGGCACCCTATCAGGAATCAGGAGACGGGAGACGGGAGACGGGAGACAGATTATTTTCCGGCGCTTTGCGCCGCATATTTCTCTGTCTCCTGTCCTCTGTCTCCTAATCCATGATATGCGCATACGGAATCGTTGGGCTTCACATTCGTTCAGCCCAACCTATACCCACCGATCGGTTTTCATCTGATTCCTGTCATCTGATTCCTGATACCTGATGTTGGGCTTCGCTGCGCTCACCCCAACCTATACCATTGCCCACCCAAACCTATGCGAGAATGTCGGGAAAACGAGGCGGGGCGGCGGGTCAGGCCCGCGTGTCCGCCCGATCCGATTGGAAACAGGAGGAGACAGGCAGTGAAAAACAGAGCCTTCCGGTACATCGACGCGTGCCGAGCCGAGATGCTCGATCTGTGGCGCGAGATCGTCAACATGGAGAGTGGGTCCGACAATATCGAGGGCGTCAACGCGCTCGCCGACAAGTTGCTCGGCGCCTTCGCCGACGCGGGTGCGCGGACGCGGAAAATCGAATTCGAGAACGCCGGAAGCATCGCGCTCGGTGTTTTTCCGGGCGGAGAAAAGCCGCCGGTTCTGCTGAGCGGGCATATGGACACCGTCTTCAAATCGGGCGAGGTCGAAAAACGCCCTTTCACCGTCCGCGACGGAATCGCTTACGGCCCCGGCGTTCTGGATATGAAGGGCGGAATCGTCGCGGCGCTTTTTGTCGCGCGGGCTTTGAAGGTGGCGGGGTACGACGAGCGTCCGATCAAGCTGCTTTTCGCGGGTGACGAGGAAAACGCGCATCGGAATTCCAGGGCCGCCGACGTTTTCATGAAAGAGGCCGAGGGATGCGCCGCCGCATTCAACTGCGAAACGGGTTCCATCGACAATTCGGTCGTCGTCGCCCGCAAGGGGATGGCGAATTTCAAAGTCGTCGTGCATGGCGTCGCCGCTCACGCCGGAGGCGACCCGGAGAGAGGTCGCAGCGCGATACTCGAAATGGCACATAAAATCATAGACTTGCAGAGTCTGACGCAGCGCGGTGAGGGCACGACCTTGAACGTCGGGACGATTGAGGGCGGGACGGTCGTCAACGCCGTTCCGGGGCGTTGCGAAATCGCCGTCGACGTCCGCTTCGTCGACCCGTCGGTCTTACCGAAGCTCAAAACGCGGGTCGACGACGTGCTGGCAAAGACCTATGTCGACGGCACGACGACCGAACTCGTCGATTTCGCTCCCCGGTTCCAGGCTATGAATACGACGGCGGGCGTCGAGAAGCTCTTCGCGCTCTGGAAGGAGGCGAGCGAGGAAAACGGTTTCGGCACGCCCGCGCCTGTTTTGTCGGGCGGTTCTTCCGACGCCGCCTACCTCGTCCTCGCGGGCGTCCCGACGCTCTGCGCGACGGGCGTCAAGGGCGGGAAAAACCATTCGCCCGAAGAGTACGCCGTCGTCGATTCGCTCTTCGAGCGCGCGAAGCTGATCATCGCGACGATTCTGAAGCTCGACGCGCTCGATGCGTGATCCCGGAACATCCAAGCTTTGCCGTTACGAGGTCTTTTCGGCGGAGTGCATCGTCGCGCCGCGCCAATAATCGACGCAGGCTTTTGCGAGCGCGCGGTTCGAGTCGATGCAGACCGGCAAATGGCGTGAGCGGATTCTTTCGAGCGCGATCGGAATTTCGGTGCAGGCGAGGATCAGGCGCGTCGCGCCGCGATCAATGAGCGCGGCGGCGGCGCGTTCGAACAAGCGCCCTCCCGCGTCGATTTCGCCGCGTTTGACGGAATAGCAGCCGGGCTTGAACAAGGCGTCGAGTTCTTCGTCGGTGTTGAATAGCCCGTCGAAACCTTCCCGCGCGAGGCGCGTCTGATAGATTCCAGAGGCCAGCGTCCCGCGCGTGGCGAGAACGCCGACGCGCGCGGGCGCGGTGACTTCGATTTTCAGGCACGCGACGACCGCATCGACGATATGTAGAATGGGAACCGGCGACCGCGCGCTCAGCGCGTCGTACCAGGCGTGCGCGGTGTTGCACGCGACGACGATCCGCGTCGCGCCGGCGTCCGTCAGGCGGTCGATTCCCTCGATGAGCGCGGGGAGCGGCGATTCGCCGGCTTCGTCGAGCGCCTTTTGGCGGTCCGGAAGCTGCGGGACGCTCCAGACGACGACGGGGACGTGTTCCTGGTCGATTTCGGCGGGCGTCTCTTCGATCAGTTTTCCGAGAAAATCGACCGTCGCAAGAGGCCCCATTCCGCCGAGAACGCCGACGAGCGGTTTTTTCATCGCCGGTCGGAACGCGCCAAGGGATCGGCAAAACCGAAGGCGTCGCGGTAGCCCCAAAGCCCCGCCGAGCCACCGGTATGGATGAAGACGACGTTTTGCCCTTTGCGGAAAAAACCTTTCCGTATCAGGTCGATCAAGCCGGCGAAGCCTTTCCCGGTATAGACGGGGTCGAGCAGTATCCCTTCGTGCCGCGCAAGAAGCGTCACCGCTTCGACCATCGCCGGCGTCGGTCGCCCGTAGCCCTCGCCGACGTAATCGGAGTTGACGACGACGGTGCCACGCGGAAAATCACCGCGACAGCCGAGGAATTCCCAGGTTTTCCGCGCCAGAATCGCGACGTTTTCTTCCTGTTTTTCTTTCGGCGCGCGGACGCTGACGCCGAGGACCGGGATGTGCGCGTTCTGCCCTTCGAGGCCGACGAGCAGACCCGCCTGCGTTCCGGTGCTTCCGGTGGCGTGGACCACGCAGTCGATTTTCAGCGCGCTTTCGTTGGCCTGCGCGACGAGTTCCTGCGCGCAGACGACGTAGCCGAGCGCGCCGACCTCGTTCGACCCGCCGCCTGGTATCAAGTACGGGACTTCACCTTTCTCACGCAGACCTTCCCCGACGGCGGCGATTTCGGCGTTCATGTCGAGTCCGCCGGGGCGCGTTTCGATCGTCGCGCCGAACAAGCGGTCGAGGAATACGTTCCCGCTGCCGTAATAATCGGGGCTGCCGTCGCCGATACGCTCTTCGAGCAGGACGGTCGCTTCGAGACCGAACTTGCGCGCCGCCGCGACGGTCTGCCTGACGTGGTTCGATTGCGTCGCGCCTTGGGTAAGGACGCGCGTCGCTTTTTGCGCGAGGGCTTCGCCGATCAGGAATTCGAGCTTGCGCGTCTTGTTGCCGCCGGTCGCCAGACCGGTATTGTCGTCGCGCTTGATGAAAATATCGGGACCATCGAGCAGACGCGTCAGATTGGCGAGGTGTTCGAGCGCCGTCGGCGCGTGCGTCAGGCGAACACGTGGGAAGCGTGCGAGATTCATGAAGGCATCCTTGAAAACGGAAGAGGCGCTTACGATACAACCGCGCGCCGAAAAATGGAACGATTTTTCTCTTATAAACAATCGTGCATAAGAAAAGACAAAAACATTCGTTCCGCTTTCGAGTCCGGCTTCTTAGCATTTGGGCTTCAAGCGCGAAAGCGCGACCACTTACACAGGAGTCACGCAAGATGAAAAAGACGATCGCCCTCCTTTTGGGCGCGGGACTGACCGCCGCCAGCGTCGCGGCTTACGCGGAAGGAAATCTCCGCGTCGCCCAGCAATTCGGCATTTCCTATCTGATCTTCGACGTCGTCCGGGAGCAGAAGCTGATCGAGAAGCACGGTGCAAAGGCCGGACTCGATATCCGCGTGGAATGGGCGAAGCTCTCGGGCGTTACCGCGATGAACGAAGCACTCCTCACGAACAACCTCGACGTTGTCTCGGCGGGCGCTCCGCCGACGCTGGTCATCTGGGACCGCACGCGGGGCAGGCAAAACGTCAAGGTCGTCGCGGCGCTCGGATCCTTGCCGAATTACCTTGTCACGAACAATCCCGAAGTCAAATCGATCCGCGATTTGAGCGACAAGGACCGCATCGCCACGCCCGCCGCGGGCGTCAGCTTTCAGTCGCGTACGCTCCAGATCGAGACGGCCAAAATCTACGGCAAGCAGGATTTCAAGCGCTTCGACAGTATCACGGTCAGCCTCCCCCACCCCGAGGCGACGGCGGCGCTGATCTCCGGCGGACTCGACATCAACACGCATTTCGCAAGCGCGCCTTTCTATTACCAATCGCTCGCGGGGAACAAGAACGTGCACAAGATTCTGAGTTCCTACGACGTGCTCGGCGGGCCGCACACCTTCAACCTGGTTTATACGACACAGAAATTCCACGACGAGAACCCGAAGACGTACAAGGCGCTTTTTGCGGCGCTCGGCGAGGCCGCCGAATGGATACGGAACAACAAAGCGAAGGCCGCCGAAGTCTATATCCGGCAGCAGCAGTCGAAACTTCCGCTCGAACTCGTCACGAAGATCGTCGAGGACCCGGAAAACGACTTCACGACGGCGCCGCAGCGACTGAAGAAATTAGGCGACGAACTCTACGACCTCGGCGTCATCAAGAACAAGGCGGATTCCTGGAAGGATTACTTCTTTGAAGAAGCCCACGTTCTCGAAGGGAGCTGAACGCCGTGCCCTCCCTCAGGATTTTGCGCGAGGCGATGTGAGCGCGCGGACTTCACTCTATCGCACCAGAGCCTTCCCTTTGGCGCGGCTTCGCGGCGCGGGCGAATCGGACTTCGCCGTACCGCTTTTCGGGGCCTTCGACGCGCGTACCTCGACGCCAGCGCAAAATACCCTGGACCGCGCGATCCTTTCGATCAAGGGATTGAGCCTCGAATACGAGACCGCCGAGCGCGTCGTCCGCGCGACGCACCGCGTCAACCTCGACGTCTATCCCGCCGACCGTTTCGTCCTGCTCGGCCCCTCCGGCTGCGGGAAGTCGACGCTCCTGAAAGCGGTCGCGGGTTTCCTCACGCCGACCGAAGGCGAAATGCTGCTCGACGGAAAGCGGATACAAGGCCCCGGCCCCGACCGCATCGTCGTCTTCCAGGAGTTCGACCAACTGCCCCCGTGGAAAACGGTGCGGCAGAACGTCGTTTTCCCGCTCCTTGCGTCCCGGAGCGCGACACGCGCCGAGGCCAACGAACGCGCCGCGCATTTCCTCGACAAGGTCGGGCTGACCCATTTCGCCGACGCTTACCCGCATCAATTATCCGGCGGAATGAAGCAGCGCGTCGCAATCGCGCGCGCGCTTGCAATGCAGCCGCGCGTTCTCCTGATGGACGAACCTTTCGCAGCGCTCGACGCCTTGACGCGGCGAAAAATGCAGGAGGAACTCCTCGCGCTCTGGGACGATGTCCGTTTCACGCTCCTTTTCGTCACGCATTCGATCGACGAGGCCCTGATCGTCGGTAACCGGATTGCGATCCTTTCGCCGCATCCGGGGCGCGTTCGCGCGGAGATCAACAGCCATCACTGGAGTCACGACAGCGGCGGCGAGGAATTTCGGGCGGCCACGCGGCGAATCGAAGCGATTCTGTTCGATCGCCCTCCCGAAAACTCCGTCCCGCGCGGCGGCGCGGGTGGTCTGGCCAAGAAATGCGTGGCATGCGTGGAATGATATGGCCGCCGAAAAGATCTTTCCGCCGATCCGGCAAGAATACGTCCGCACGATGGAAAACTGCGAAACATCGGCGCACGCGCGCGATACGTCTTTGGCGCAACGGATTTTCAGGCGGGGCGCTTTCCGAAAATTCCTGATCCTGGTCTTGTTCGCCGTGCTCTGGGAAACGCTCGCACGCTTTCAGAACAACGAACTGCTCTTGCCGACCTTCAGCGCCGTCGTTCGCGCCTTGACCGAGGGGTTGAGCAGCGGAGAATTGCTCTCCAAATCCTTCGTTTCGCTGAGCCTCCTGGTCAAGGGCTATCTCGCCGGAATCGTCTGCGCCTTTCTGCTCACCTCGCTGGCCGTCTCGACACGGACAGGGCAAGACCTGCTCTCGACGCTGACGTCGATGTTCAACCCACTCCCGCCGATCGCGCTTTTGCCGCTCTCGCTCCTCTGGTTCGGGCTTGGACAGGGCAGCCTCGTTTTCGTCCTCGTGCATTCGGTGCTCTGGCCGCTCGCGTTGAATACGCACGCCGGCTTCCAGTCCGTCCCGGAAACGCTGCGCATGACCGGGCGCAATTACGGGCTTTCGGGCGTCCGCTACATCGTCCACATCCTGATTCCCGCCGCGCTACCTTCGATCCTTTCCGGGCTGAAAATCGGCTGGGCGTTCGCGTGGCGCACGCTGATCGCCGCCGAACTCGTTTTCGGCGCGTCGTCGGGGAACGGTGGGCTGGGCTGGTTCATCTTTCAAAACCGCAACGAGCTGTATACCGACAAGGTCTTCGCCGGACTCACGATGGTCATACTGATCGGCCTGGCCGTCGAAAACCTGGTTTTTTCGTCGCTCGAACGCGTTACGGTCAGACGCTGGGGCGTCCAGCACTGATCCCCTGCCCAAACCGCTCCGGTCGATTTCGCCTTGCGCGCTCGCGCTCGGCTTTCCGGTGCGACCGATTTGGAAAACGAATCAGACTTTGCTACTCTCGTCTTGAGAATTCCAGGGCTTGGTCGGGAGTTTGACCCGTCGCCGGCCTTCCCTCATTGAAACGATACGCCAAAAGAATTTCATGCCATGCGAAAACCAAGTGCATATCGCCTCCTCCGTGCGTTTTCGGCGATCGTGGTGAGCAATTTCTTCACGACATTTTTTGTGCTATGCGTATTTTTTTCGTCCAGTGAAATGATGAGCGGAAGTTCTGTGGATTTCGCGTTCTATCATTTTTTATGCGTTTTTCTCATTTCGCTTCCATGGGTGATCTGGATTCTCTTTTTCGAGAAAGAAGTCGCGGAGGAAAAAAAATTCATGCTCTTTCGCTGGTTCCGTGCAAAATGGAAGAAAGCGAAGGACGATTCGTGATACCCGGGACGCGCTGAACCCGAATTTCTCGGCGGACGCTATTCTTCCGTTTTGGGTTCGCCCGCCGGGAAGAAGAATTCTCCGGGGTGCTCGCGCAGAAGACGCAGACACGCGCAGGCGATCTGCCGCCACGGAACGTCGTCGATCCGGCGCGCGCGCAAGGCGATGTGGAACGCGAGCGCAAAACTCACCGCCAGATTGACGAATCCGATAACGGCCACGTCGATCAGCGCGCGGAACGCCGCCTGTCCACCCAAGTCGAGACCGACCGCCGCGAAGCCGACGTAGGCCGAGGAAAACGTCACGTGTCGAATGTCGATCGGTAGCGCAGTCAAGGCGCCGACGAAGGACGCGCCGCCGAGCAGGAAGCCGAAAAGGAAATTCCCCGAAAGCGCGCCGAGATTTTCGCCGACGTACACGGCGATTCGCTGCGCGCGGTAGCCGCCCCACGCTCTTCTCAGCCATTCGAGCTGAAGGATGCGCTCGGCGACGCGGTTGTACGTCGCGTAGTTGTCGAAGTACGCGTTGATCAAGCCTGCCAGAAAAAGGCAGACGCCGGCGATCGCCGCGTAGAGCAAGGTGCCGCTCCGCGTAAGCGTCTGGCTTTCCAGGAGGTAGGCGGCTTTTTCAGGCGTGACGAGGGGGCTGCCGCTCAGGAAGGAAAAACCCCACGCGAGGAGCGCGGCGAGCGGGAGCGCCAGGAAAACGTTGCCGAGGATCGCGATCGTCTGCGTCCTGAAGGTTCGCGCGATCAAAAGCGCGAGATTATCGAGGTGGCGGAGCTTCCCGTCGACCTGCTCGACGCCGGCGGCGATGGCGTTTGCCGTCATCGCGGGCTGCTTGGTCGCGACGCTTCCGTGGATGATGTGAATGAGACAAAAGCCCAGGCCGTAATTCAGGCAGTAGGCAAATGTCATCATCAGCGGCGGCATCCCCGTTTTTCCGAGCAGCAGCTTCAGGGTGGCCATGAACGCGATGACGAAGCCACCGATCAGCGCGGAACGCGCCATTCCGAAGTATTCCTTCCGATTTTCGGCGATGTAATGCTCGCCGCGACTGCTCGCGTTCTCGGTGATCCGCAGCGCGATGAGTTCGGTGTTCCGCCGCCAGTGCGGGGCGAGGTCGTCGCGTCGGCATTCGTCGCGGACGAGCGACGTGAAAAGGCGGACGATCGGGGATCGCGCGCTCCGGCCATCGGGTTCGACCCTCAGTTCTTCGACGACGTCGAGCAGCTTTTCCATGCGCTCGATGAGCTGGCCAAGCCGCTGGAGGATATACGTCAGGCGTACGCTCGTCCCGAAGCGCGCGGCGCGATTGTGGAGACGCTCGATGACCTCACGGCACTGCGCGAATAGCACGCGCAAATGCTTGTCGTCGATTCCTGGAATTTCGGAATTCCTCCACGAAGCAAGATAGGTGTCGACGTAGTCGTCGAGTTCGCCGCACTGCGCGGAAAAGGGTGACTCGTACGCGTCGAGGTCCGGGTCGAGGCGCAGGAGTTCGGGTTCGAGCCCCGACGCGGCGATCCAATGCGAAACGATCCGCAAGGAACGCAGGATTTCGGAAACGGCGTGCGGAAACTCGGCTCCCGCGCCTTCGGCTTCGCCCTCTTCCTCGCCGAAACGCAGCACCTCGATCAATTCGAGCCAGGCGTCCTCGCCGACGCCGACGACCCAGACGCCGTCCGTCGAACGGCAAAAAGCGCGTCGGAGAAAATTTTGCAGATACCCCGCGTCGAGCACGTCGGGCAGGAACTTGTGCCCAAGCCGCCGGAAAAATTCGCTGAAAAAGCCGGTATTCGGCAAAATTCCCGACGTCGTGTAAAGCATGCTGTGTCGCCGGATTCGCAGGATGCTCGAGACCGCTTCGCGCAGCCCCGCACGGACCTGCGGGTGTTCTTCGAGGATCAGTGCGATGCGTTTCAGATTCCGCCGCGCCGTCTCGGCGTCGCCCGGATTCTCAGGGCGAACGGCGGCAACGAGCGCGGCGAGGAGTTTTTCGGCGTCCGCGTCCGTTTCGGCAAAACATGCTAAAAGGCTTTCCATTGAAATTCCATTGTCAATTAATCAAAGTTTACCCCTTTAAACTCCCTCCTTTGAAACTCCCGGACTTTTCGGATTATTCAGGAAATCGCACGCCGCCTCCCGTACGAGAATCGCGGGTCGCGGAAATGCAGCGTCTCCAGTACGACCTTCGTATCCAGCACAAGGCGTATCATGTCGTGGCAGTCCATTATAGTGTTCGTCAAAAAGTAAAACCCTGCTTTTTGACGATTCCATAGGTTCCACGATTATAAATGCGCGCAAACTCCCGCGCCCCTTCAAGCGCTCAAACCGGCCTCCACGAGGACTTGCCGCGCCTTCTGGAGAGGCGCGCGGCCTCGCCCTTTCTCAAGCCCTGCGCCGAATACAACCGCCGCGCCTTCCTCGAAAGCATGGAAAGGCGCGAACGCGCGGCGCCGGGGAAACCGCTGATCCTCGACTCGTGTTGCGGTAACGGGGCGAGCACCGTCGCGCTCGCCGAAGCCTTTCCGGAGCACTACGTCATCGGCGTCGACAAGTCGGCGGCGCGGCTCGCCAAACGCCCCCGATGTTTGCCGCCCAACCTGGACCTCGTTCGCGCCGACCTCGCCGACTACTGGCGACTGATGCACAGCGCTAGCGTCCGCGTCGCGCGTCATTACCTCCTCTACCCCAACCCCTGGCCGAAAATCGGGCAGCTCTCGCGGCGCTGGCACGCACACCCCGTTTTCCCGTCGATGCTCGAACTCGGCGGTCGGCTCGAATGCCGAAGCAACTGGCGGATTTACATCGAAGAATTCTGTTTCTCGATCCGTCACTTGACCGGGATCGACGCGCGCTGCGAAACCTGGCGTCCCGATGTCGCGCAAACGCCGTTTGAAAAAAAATACCTCGAATCGGGTCACGAACTCTTCCGGGTGGGCGTTGATCTTGGCAGAGGACAGAACGGCCTTCGACCTCAGGAATCAGGAATCAGATCAGTTACCGGCGGCTTCGCCGCCGGAGTGACGAAACCCCACCCGGAATATCATCCCACCGTAGGGGCACGGCGCGCCGTGCCCTATCGGCGGTATAGGTTGGGCTGAACGAATGTGTGAGCCACAACGATTCCGTATGCGCATGAATGATGTGAAGGATGCTTTGAAAACGCGCCAATGCTTATCGAAACGCCATAAACCCCCTTCATTTCCCCCTTGTCAGGGGGAAAGCGGGTTGGGTTGCCGTATTCGCGGTTTTTGTAGGGGCACGGCACGCCGTGCCCTTCAGGTATCAGGAATCAGGAGACAGGAATCAGATTGATTTGCGGCGGCTTCGCCGCCGGTATCCGCCTTTTCACACCGCCCCGCAATCGTTGGGCTTCACATTCGTTCAGCCCAACCTATACCGTTTCCGCTCCGTTCTCGGCGGTATAGGTTGGGCTGAGGAACGAAGCCCAACGATTCCGCATGTGTATGAATGGAACCACGGCGTCATACGCCCACGCGTCGTCGATTCACACGTATGCGGCTTCAAAAGAAATAATTGACCCTCAGACTTCCCGTCACGCCTTCTCTCTTCCCTGCGTAGCCCTGAACTCCGAAGTCGAGGAAGAGCGGTTTGCCGGCGGTCGGGGTCGCGGTGATTCCGATTTCTCCGATCCCGGTATTGCCCTTGAGCTTCGGGGCGTCGATTTTCTGTCCACTGGTCGTCGCTTTGGCTTCGCCGTCGAATTCCCGGTCGAACGCTACTCCGGCGTAGGCTTTGACGCTGCTGCTGAGCGTGTGCGTGAGCCGCGCGCCGATCCGGATGCGCTTCGAGTCGATTTTGTCGAATTCGACGCGGTCTCCCGTCGATAAGCGTACTTTGTCGCTCGCTTGCCGTGTCCAGATACCCTTTACGTAGGTTTCGAGGTCATTTTGCGTATTCAGGGTCCAGTCCTTTCCGACTCCGACGTGTGCGCTCGTGTAGCCGCTCTTTGCGTCGTATCTGGCGCGGGTGCCATTTGCGTCTCTCAGGTCGTCCGACCGGTAGTCGGTGTCGACGCGTCCGGTACGTGCCGAGGCTTCGAACATGAGTCCATTGGCAAGACGATAGTGTGTGAGGAGACCGATTCCCTTGTATCCGGTATCTCCCCTGCCTTTGACCTTGCCACCCGAAACACTGTTGTAGGCGTTGTAATCTCCGTTTCCGTATTCGAAGAACGCGGCGGCGGTGAGTTCTCCCGAATCAAGACGTTTTCCAAACGCAAGACCGGTGACGAGGTTGTAGCCCTTGACGGCGACACTGGAACCCGTTTGGTTGTGCACCTTTCCGTAGCCGAGCGCGGCGAAGACTTCGGGGCTATTCTGGCTTCCTTCGGCGACAGCAGTCCGTGCCGCACTGACGCCTTTACCGAGAAGGAAGTCGCTGCCTTGACTGAGGAAGGAGGTTCCTGAGAGATAACCCTCAGAAAGCGATTTGGTGCGTTCGTTGAGGGTCGGTGCGCTCGTGACGGTGGCGAGCAACTGCTGCCCCACCGCTTCGAGTCCGAATTCGTACTTGAGCGTGACGCCTTGTACTCCGGTGCCCTGCACGACCCCCGTTGCATTCAGCGTTCCCGTCGCGTCCAGAAATGTGATCTGATTTCCGACCGCCAAAGGAGAAGAAGAACCCGCGACCCCTACATTGACGATCGCGCCGGAGATATCCGCGTTACCGTTCACGTTGAGCAGGGTGCCGCTGCTCATCGTACTCGGTACGTAGAAATTCATTTCCCCGCCCGCCACGTTCAGGCTGCCGTCATAGGTCGCGCTGCCGTGTACGTCGAGTTGCGCGAGGTTTGCCTGCGCGCTGGCGCCGTTCCAGAAAGGGGCGGAAGACCCGCCGTTGTTGAAGTTCGCGCCGTCGTGGAGGGTAAGTTTGTCGGATATCGTTCCGGTTATCGTAAGCGCGAGTGTTCCGCCTTCGACGGTCGTCATCCCGGTGTAGGTGTTCGCGCCGGAGAGGGTGAGCGTTCCGTTACCCTGTTTGGTCAGGCTTCCGCTACCGGAAATAACGCCTGTGGTGAGCGTTTGATTCGCGGACTGCCTGAAAACCAGCGTCGCGTTGTTGGTGATATTTCCGGCGTATACATACGTTGAGGTGCCGCCGTCCCAAGCTCCCAGCGAGCCTGTCACTTCGAGCGTCCCGACGTTGATCGCTGTGTTCCCCGTGTAGAGGTTCGCGCCGGAGAGCGTCAGCGTTCCCGCGCCGGTCTTGGTCAGACCGCCTGAGCCAATGAGCGCGCGGCCCAGGTCCTTGTCCTCGCCCGCGTTCAGTTCGACCGTTGCCCCGCCCGATCCGAGGGTGATCTCCGGGGTGGTATAGGTACGCTCGACCAAGCCGCTCCAGTTGCCGTCATGCAGGGTGCCGCCGTCGATGCTCAGGCTGCCCACGGTCGCAAGGTTGTCCGCGTCGGTAAAAACGCCCCGGCCTTCCAGTTGCAAGTTGCCTATGGAGGCTGAGCCGGGATCGAACAGTTGGTAGACTTCCAATTGGCCGTCGCCCAGCCGGGCCGTGCCGATATAGACGCCGTCGCCGTTCATGGTTGTGCTTGACGTCCCTACCGCTGTACTATCCAAGAGGAGGGTTGTGTTGCCGTTGGTAACGTCCAAGGTGGTTACGTTGAAAGCGAGCTTGCCGCCGGGGTTCTTCATCAACTGAATTGTCTGCGCGGCAAGGCTGCCCACAAAAAAGCCCACGTCCCCGCCCGCGCCGGGGTTCTCGCTGCCATAGCCGTCAGAGCCACCATTCGCGCCGCTGGTAACAACAACCGTATTTGCCGTCAAAACGTAGCTTGTGTTGAGGCTGGCGTCACCGCCTCTGCCCCCAGTGCCGCTTGTGCCGCCGCCCGCACTGGTATAAGCGCCGTTGCCGCCCCCGCCACCATCAACATACACGTCTCCAGAGACGGCAATATTCCCGGTCAGCGTCAGGCTCGCCGCGCCGCCGTCACCGCCGTTGCCGCCGTCATAGCCGCTGCTCGTGCCGCCTTGCCCGCCGCGCCCGCCGTTGCCGCCATAAACATCTATGCTATCAGCCGAAGCGGCGGAAGAAGAGTGTGTGGCGCTTGCGCCCGCGCCGCCCGCGCCGCCCACGTTGAGGCTGTTGGCGAAACCGGTAGCACCCGCTGTCTCGCCGCTTTCCACGGCTGCCCCCGCCGCGCCGATAATGGCGCCGGAGGCATCGCCGCCACGTCTGGCCGCATCATATCCGCTTCCGTCAACCCGGCTGGCCCCGCCGCCGCCACCGGCATTGCCGGAGCCGGAAGCGCCAGACCCTCCTCGACCGCCCCCGCCGCTCAATCCACTGGGCGAATTGCCGCCACCATTTGCCCAGCCTATGGATGCTCCATCACCGCCGCCACCCCCTCCTCCGCTCCCGCCGGAAACGGCAATATCGGCGGCCTGCGCGGACGAAAGAAGCCAGAGCGGGGCCGCGAGGCCGAATACAGCGGAACGCAGGGCAAGGTGGAGGATGGAACGCGGCAAAGCGTGACGCATGACGACTCCTTTATGAAGTGTTGAGTGATTTCGGGAATTCGACCCCGCCTTTCCGTCGGCTTGGCAAGACAAGCCGAGGCGCGGAGCATTGATGACGGAAAACGAAAAAGCCCCGTTCCGGGGCGGAACGAGGCTCGGCGCGTAAAGGCGCGGACGCTCGCGGCGATGCGAGCTATGAGAGAGAGAGAGAGAGAGAGAGAGTGTGTGTGTGTGTGTGTGTGTGTGTAGCAAGAAGCGTGCCAGGGCGATCAGCGCAGATGTTTCAGCGTGGATTCGGGTGCGAGGCGTCCCCAATCGCACCGGGTCGCTCGCCGCCGTGCGTGGGCGGCGCGATGGAACGCGATCAGGCTTGTGTGCGGTCATGGCGAAGATTCATCAAGCGATCTTCGCTTTGTACCTCTTTTTTATTCGGCTGCCTATTACCCGAAAGGGTAATACGGGGGTGTTTTTTTGCGTCAGAGGACAGATCGGTCAGCGGCGGCTGCGCCGCCGGAGTGGCGAAAACCCACCAGGAATACCATCCCACCGTAGGGGCACGGCGCGCCGTGCCCCTACACCTCTGATCCCTGACTACTGAGGCCGAAGGCCGTTCTGTCTTCTGTCCTCTGTCCTCTGTCCTCTGACCGATTTCCGTGCAACGCAGCGCGATTTATGCTTCAATGCTCATTCGCCCCGATCGGAATCGAAATGAACATTATTCTGAAAACTCCCGAAGAAATCGAGAAGATGCGTCTCTCTTGCCGTCTGGCCGCCGACGTGCTCGATTACATCGCCCCTTTCGTCGTCCCCGGCGTCACGACCGGCGAACTCGACCGGCTCTGCCACGAATACATGGTCGATGTCCAGGGCTGCATTCCCGCGACGCTCAACTATGCGCCCAGGGGCTGCACGCCGTATCCGAAGTCGATCTGCACGTCGATCAATCACCAGATTTGCCACGGCATCCCCGGCGACAAACCTTTGAAGAACGGCGATATTCTCAATATCGACGTGACGCCGATCAAAAACGGCTACCACGGCGACACGAGCCGCATGTATCTGGTCGGCGAGGTCTCGATCCAGGCCAAACGTCTCTGCGAAATCGCTTTTGAATGCATGTGGCTCGGTATTGCAAAGGTTCGTCCCGGCGCGCGTCTCGGCGATATCGGGAACGCGATCCAGCGTTACGCCGAAAAATCGGCTTGCTCGGTCGTGCGTGAATTCTGCGGCCACGGCGTCGGCGCGGGCTTCCACGAGGACCCTCAGGTACTGCATTACGGGATGGCGGGGAGCGGCCCCGAACTCAAGCCCCGCATGATTTTCACGATCGAGCCGATGGTCAACGCCGGGAAGGCGGCGATTCGGCAAATGGCCGACGGCTGGACGGTCGTCACCAAGGATCACAGCCTGTCGGCGCAGTGGGAACATACGGTGCTCGTCACCGAAACCGCTTACGAAGTTCTGACGCTGTCCCCTGGAGCACGCGGCAAGCCCGACTGGATCGCATAATTCCATCCCCAGTTCGTCCCTGCCATTGTCGACTTCGCCTTGCCGTACACCCTGTACTGTCTTCGGCTCGTCTTCTCGGTAGGAACGAACTGGAAAAGGAATAAGCAGGGAAACCTCGGTCGGGCACTGACTTTTCTTTTCATGAATGATTCGGGAATGAAATGAGCGACCGATCCTTCGAAGCGACTTCCGCGACGCGGAACGAGACGCTGGCGCGGTACAAATCGCGTTTGACGGTGAAGAGCGAGGCGATTTATCGCGCGTGTCCCGCCGAGGTTTCGTCCCACCTGCTCTTCGAGCGCAGCGCGCTGATCGACGGCGTTCTGCGTGACGTGTGGGCGGAAATGGAAATTCCCGACACGCTCGCGCTCGCCGCCGTCGGCGGTTACGGGCGCGGTGAATTGTGGCCGCATTCCGACATCGACATCCTCTTGCTCCTGCCCGAAGCGCCGGATGGCGCGACGGCGGAGAAACTCGAAGGCTTCATCCGCCTGCTCTGGGACATCGGCCTCAAGGTCGGGCAGAGCGTGCGGACGGTCGAAGATTGTTTGAGCGAAGCGGCGGGCGACCTGACGATCCGCACCTCGCTCGTCGAGGCGCGCTTTCTCGTCGGGAACCGCGCGCTCTTTGGCGACTTCGAGTCGAAATTCAGCGCGCGCGTCGACCCGCAAGGTTTTTACACGGACAAGAAACTTGAGCAGTACGAGCGTTATCTGCGCTATCAGGAATCGCCCTACTCGCTCGAACCGAACTGCAAGGAAAGCCCCGGAGGACTCCGCGACCTTCAGATGATCCTCTGGATAGCGAAAGCGGCGGGCTTCGGGCATTCGTGGGAAGAAATGCTTCGGCACGGCTTCATCACGCCGTCCGAAAAGGAATCGATCGAGCAAGGGGAAAATTTTTTGCGGCGCGTGCGCATCCTGCTGCATCTGCATACGAAGCGCAACGAGGACCGCCTGCTTTTCGATTATCAGGAAGCGCTCGCCCACGAACTCGGATTCGAGGCGACCGAGGTGAAGCGCGCGAGCGAACTGATGATGCGGGAATATTACCTGACGGCGAAAAGAGTCGTCCAGTTCAACACGATTCTCCTGCAAAACCTCGGTACGGCGATCTTCCCGGCGCGCGAATGCGAGCCTGTCCCGATCGACGAGAATTTCCAGAATACCTACCAGCTTCTCGACATCGTCCATGAAAATGTCTTCAACGCGAATCCGAACGCCATTTTCCGGACCTTCGAACTGATGCAGGAACACTCCGAACTCAAGGGGCTGACCTCACGGACGATTCGCGCGCTCTGGCGGGCGCACACGCTGATCGACGACGCCTTCCGCGCGGACCCGGAAAACAAGGCGCGCTTCATCGGGATTTTCAAGCGCGACCGCTGCGTACTGATCGAACTGCGCAGAATGAATGAACTCGATATCCTCGGCGCGTATCTGCCGAAGTTCGGCGCGATCGTCGGCCAGATGCAGCACGACCTCTTTCACGCTTACACGGTCGACCAGCACACGATGCAGGTTCTCAGGGGGTTGCGGCGCTTTTCGCTGCCCGAATTCGCGCACGAATACCCGTTCTGCAGCCGTCTCATTTCGGAGATCGACGCCGTCTGGCTGATCACTGTCGCCGCGCTCTTCCACGATATCGCCAAGGGACGCGGCGGCGGGCACCCCGAACTTGGCGCCGTCGACGCGCGCGAATTCTGCGAGAGCCACGGCCTTTCGGAGGAAGAAACCGAACGCGTCGCGTGGCTCGTCAGAAACCATATCGTCATGTCGGGAGTCGCGCAGAAAAGAGACATCACCGACCCGGACGTCATCTCCGACTTCGCGTCGGTTGTCGGCGACGCTTGGCGTCTCACCGCGCTTTGCCTTCTGACCATCGCCGACATCCGAGGCACGGGGCCGAAAGTCTGGAACGGCTGGAAAGGGCGTCTGCTCGAAGACCTCTTCAGCGAAACGTCGCGCTTCCTGCTCCTCGACCACAAACCCGCGCCGCAGGGGATCCTGCGCGAACGTCAGCAAGAAGCGCGGACGATTCTGCGCTATTTCGCCGTCGAAGAGAACGCGCAGGACGCGCTCTGGGACGAACTCGGCACGACTTACTTTCTCCGCCATCCGCCCGACGAAATCGCATGGCACGCGCGCGCCCTCCATGACCGCGTAGACAGCGACGCCCCCGTCGTCAAGGCGCGCACCCGACTCCACGGCGAAGGAATCCGGGTCCTCGTCTACACGAAGGACATCAGCGATCTCTTTTTCCGCCTCGCGAGTTTTTTCAGCCGCGCTGGGTATGACATCGTCGACGCGAAAATCGAAACGACGCGCCACGGCTACGCGCTCGACAGTTTTCTGATTTTCGACGTCGGTGGCCGCGACGGCGACCGGAACATGATTTCGTACATCGAACACGAGCTTTCCGACCGTCTGCTTCGGCAGGCGCCGCCGGACGCGCCAGCGCAGAGCCGCGTCTCCCGCCAGGTCAAGTATTTTCCGATTCAGCCGCACGTTTCGATCCAGCCGGATGAAAAAGGCATTTACTGCATCGTGTCGATCAGCGCCGCCGACCGACCGGGACTGCTCTACGCGATCTCCAGAGCACTCGCCGAACACGGAGCGAATATCCACACGGCAAAGATCGTCACGCTCGGCGAGCGCGTCGAAGACAACTTCCTCGTCTCGGGCGGCGGTCTCGAAGACAGCGCCGGCCGGATTCAACTCGAGACCGAACTTCTGGCCGAGCTTTCGGAGAACGCGGCCGCGCCTCGTATCGGCGCATAATCTTCACAGCGGACGAGGAGTCGAGCACCGACTGCATTGTGATGATTTCGTCCTTTTATCAAAGAACATCATCATACCAGAAGGCTACTGGACGACGCCGGCCGCACGCAGCCAACTCAAGCACAGCTCATGCGCATGAAGCCCCTGCTCTTCCCCGGGGTTCGTCTTCCGATTGTTCCAAAAGACATACTCGACTTCACCATTCGGCGCGCCGAGGGTCTCATACGCTGAAGGCATGATCGGCACATGGTCGCCGAACCAGCACAAACTTGCGGGGCGCTCGCATCGGTCGAGCGATTGGCGCAATTGAGCGATCATTCGATCCGCATTGCGCAGATGGCGCAGGTAAATCGTCAGGTCGTCGCAACCCTCCGCAGGCGGCGTGGAATACAATACACTGGCATCCAAAGGAGACGCTCGTTCGAGGTGCAGCGGCCCGTGATTCTCCATCGTAATGACAAAAACAAACACCGGCGTTGACGCATCCTGGAAGAGTGCGGGAACCTTGTCGGCCACGGCGGTATCACCGATGTAATGGCCAAAGCGCATCGTGTCGTCGAACGCGCGAATATCCAGAAATTCATCAAAGCCCAGACGCGGGTACACGCGATCGCGCCGATAGAAACTCGCCGGATACGGATGAATGCAGACCGTACGATAACCCAGACGTTTCAGGTAAGACGCCAGCGACAGGGTATCGTAACCGGCGGCAACGGCACGATAGGGGTTGAAACGATGGACGCCCAGTTTGTCTTCGCCGATCCCGGAAAGAAAGGCGAACTCGGTACGCACCGTATTGGCCCCCCAGGCCGGAACCTTCAACTTGCCGTGTGTCACGGAGTCGCCCTTGAGACGGTCGAACTCAGCCAGCACTTCGGGACGAATCCCCCGATACAGCGGTCGCGGGTCGAAAAACGATTCGCTTTGTATTGCAAGCAGATGCGGCAAACCGTCTTCCGGGTGCCTCGCGGGAAGAAAGTCGAAAGGAGAAGCGATTGTCAGCGGCGTACTTTCCTCTTGAGCATACCGCCAGAGGTAGGCCAAAAAACCCAGAGCACGCAGATCCCGTATCGGCTCGAAACTGACAGGGAGTGTTTTCCAGTTTCGCCAGTTTCCGGCGAGCAGCAACAGCGCGCCCCCGACGAACGTCACCGTAATCCCGCCGAGTTGCCCCGACCAAACGAAACGTTGGGCAGGTGCCGCCTCGCCCAAGAAACCGATCACCACGGCCAATACAAACCCCGCTGCCGCGCTCAGGAATTTCCACCAACCCAAAAATGGAATGTAGAGGCGCGGATGCCGAATCGCGTCGGTGAAATATTCGTAATCCTGAAAAACGAAAGGCTCGCGCAAAGCCATGACTTTAGCGTTATTCACCAGCACCAGCATCAGCAGAAACGCCGACACGGTGGCGGCGGCAAACCAGGAGCGCCCCAGAACCAGGGTTAGAATGGCGTGGGTCAACAACCACAACCCACCCTGCAAAGCCCACGACGCCCACGGACGTACAAACGGCGGACACGGCGTCATCCATCGTTCGATCACGACGATGAGCACCAAGCCGGCCAGCGATGCCGCAAGCACCGAAACGAATGCGACATCAATGACCACGACCAAAGCCCAGCCAGCGCACGATGCAGGTAGAAATGGAAGCCGGCAATACCGCGAGCCACCAGCTTCCCCAATTCAATGGGAAAGGGAAACTGATGCGTGCCTTGTTTTGCTCGAGTCCTCGCCGAATCGCCTTGGCCGCACGATCAGGTAGCCAAATAAAAGGTTTCGGCCCCGGCATGTCATCGCACATGGGCGACTTGACGTAGCCCGGCATGATCACATTGACCCGAATCCCTTCCGGCGACAAGCCACCGCGCAGCGCCTCGCCATAAGCCTTGACTCCGGCCTTGGTCGCGCAATACGTCGGCGTCACGGGCAAACCGAAATACGCCGCCAGCGAACTGAGCAGGGCGATCTGACCGCAACCCCGAGACCGCATGGCCGGCAATACCGACTGAACGATGAGCATCGCAGCCTTCAGATTGACGTCCAGCAAAGCTTCGACCGCATCCCAAGGCTCGGGTTCGCCGGTCGCGCCGACATGCGTGTTCATGCCCGCATTGACGATCACCAAGTCCAGCGGCCCCAAAGATTTCAGCCAGTCTTGCAAAGCGGAAAAATCACGCAGATCCATGTGTTGCGTCTCGACCTCGGCGCCCTTCGCCCGGCAACGCTCGGCCACCTCGGCCAGCTTTACCGCATTGCGGCCGTGCAGATAAAGCGTCGCGCCCCGCTGAGCGTATTCGAGCGCCAACGCCGCGCCGATAGCGCTGGTCGCACCGGTAATCAAAACCCGGTCAAGTCTCGAATCACAATCCTCCGCATGCTCGTGCCTTTCTTTCCAGGAGCAATACAATACCCTGGCGAACCCCACACACACGGTCACGTTCAGTGGAAGCAGAAAGTAATTTCCTTCCCGGAAAATCACCAGGATCGCCAGCGCCGAATATGCGAGAGTAAAAAGTTCCCCCGCATACAACACCGTATTGATACGCGGCAGATGCGACTGGCGCTCGTCCCTGCCCTTCGGGGTTCGGTGAAAGTCGCCATACACCCCAAACAGCGCCCGGACGCCACCCGCAAAGTAGTACCACGCCATCGGTGGGAACATGGTGACGTACAGATAAGTATCCCAAAGCGTCCGCACGATTCCCGGCCTGTCTGCGAGCCGCGCGCCCCTGCGCGCTCCAAAAGCGTTATCGAGCGCCCAAACGGTGACAAGCGCGAAGAAAGACAGCGCCGCCCACTGAACGCTGGCGCCTCGAAAGTCGATCAAATAATTCAACGGCAGGCTCAGAAGCACAAGAACATAAATTGAAGCCAGCAACGCGGACGAAAACATCATGGATACCGCGTGCATGCGCTTCATCAACGGCATGGGTTGACCGAACATCTGCCTGACATGCTTGAAAGCACTGTGGATCAAGCCGCGCCCCCAACGCTCGCGCTGGACGCGAAACGCGCTGATGGTCTCGGGGAGGACCGACATGGAGACCACATCACGCAGATAGGCATACTTCCAGTCGCCGAACTGCGCCCGGTAGCCGAGATCCACATCCTCCGTGACCGTCGAAGCGTTCCACCCACCCAAAGCCTCCACACACGCCTTGCGCCAGACGCAGGAACTGCCGCTCAAGGACGCCATATCCCCATCCTCGCTCAAACCCACCGTAACATATTGCTGATGCCCCATTTCCATGGCCTGAAAGCGGGTCAAGAACGACTTGTCGCGATTCTCGTAGCCGATCCCCGTCTGAAGAAAACCCAAGCTGGCATCCTTGAAACACGGGATACTTTTCAACAGAAAGTCTTCGGGCGGGACGAAATCCGCGTCGAAGATGGCGAAGAACTCTCCGGACGAGCACCGGATTCCATTGACCAGATTCCCCGCCTTGTAACCCTTCCGGTCCTGGCGCCGGATAAGCCGAATATCGACGCCCCGCGCAGCGTAATACTCGACCTTGGCCCGTGCCAGTTTCGACGTGCCGTCGGTCGAATCGTCGAGCACCAGGATTTCCAAGGCATTCGCCGGGTAGTGCAAGCGACAGGCGGCATCGATCAAGCGCTCGACCACGGTCGATTCATTACAGATGGGTAGCAGCACGCTGACCAGAGGATGAAACTCGCCTCCCACTTCGGTCGGCACGGCCACCTCGCTCAGTTTACGGCGCTCAACCCGACGTGAAATCAAGAGGACGCGCAATTCCAGCGCCACATACAGCGCAAAATAAACCACGACCAACAAAAAAACGGCTTGGACGAAATAGGAAAGCCACTGAAACATCGCGTCGCGCCGTTTAAATGCCTACGACAGCGCAGATTTGCTCCAGCCGATGCGCCCAAGTATGGTTCTTCCTGACGTATACGGCACCCGCCTCGGCCCGCTCCTTATCCTCCCGCGACGGGCCGGCGCGCAACCGAGCCAGGACCTCCGCCGCTTCCTCGCGCGAACTCACCACGTGGCAATAGTCACGGAAGTGACGATCGACCGCGCGGCTCGGGTTCGTCACCGCAATACCGCCGCACGCCAGGATTTCGAGGAGACGCCGCGAACACATCGTCTCGGAGTCCATGATCGAATTCACGTTGAGCGACGCCACGTGCGCCTTGTAGATACCGGCCGTTTCACGGTAGGGCACGCGACCATGCACGCGCAAGCGCGGCCTTTTGGGAAAACGAAACTCAAAGTGTCGCGATAAACGATCATGATTCCGGTCGAAAACGTTCAAGCAGATGTCGGCATCCTCGCAAGCGTCGAACATCATATCGAGGAAATGCCGACGCTCGTCGAGGATTCGGCGATAATAGCTCCCCGTAAAGCAAGCCTCGCCACGCGTGAAATCGAAACCGGTAAATTCGTGGAAAGCCGGTTGGTAAGGCATGGCCAGCGCATTAACCGCCACATGCCCCGGCACCCGCTGCCGATAGCGCGCCACACAACCCGCGTCGGCCGTGAACACGAAATCGAAAGCCTTCGCCACATCGATGAAAGCGTCGAAAAAAACATCATCGTCCTTATTCCAGAAAACAGTCGGTATCCCGCGCGCCTTGGCAAACTCGACCAAGCGATAGATCGCCGTCGGCCTGGTGAGGCGCAACCATTTCGGCTGCTTCGCCAACTCATAGCGCCACGCGCCGTTCACACCATGAAACGCCGATTCCACAAAGACCATATCCGGCTTCCACTCGTCGATCAGCTCCCTGAAATTCGCGGGCGTCAGGGCACGCACTCGGCATTCAACCGACAAGCAATCGCTCGTGAAATAATCCGCGACCAGCGCAATCTTCAAGCGAACGAAGTCGCCATGATGCGCAACATCCTCTGGAAATGTCGGATGCTCATAGAAAAGCGAGCTTATTCTTCTAATGACCCTGCCGACCATTCAAGCTCCCCAAAGGCGATCATATAAATTCTTTCATCATTATGCGCAAGCGCTCATGGCTCCGTCCCTCCACTGCCCCTACCCCCCTGCACCACCGGCAACATATTACCGACAAATTTGCTCCAACACCGTTGCGAGACAGCATATTCTCTCGCACGCGCACCCAAGGCCCTCAGAATATCAAGATTTCCCAGCGCCGCCCCAAGGACCTTCGCCAGGTCTGCCGAATCCCCCGCCCTGAAAAACCACCCGGCTGGATTCTCCCCGAGTTCCTCTCGAAACACCGGCAGATCGGGAACGATCACCGATTTTCCCATCGCCAAGGCTTCCACCAGTTTGATCGGCGGAACGACCCGGCACACCTCATAAGGCTTGCGCGGCAAACACACGACGGCGCACCGTCGAATCACCTCGCGAGCGACATCCGGCGTTTGTCTGCCCATAAACTGCACGCAATCCTCGACCTCGAGCCGCCTGACCAGGGATTCAAGAGAACTGCGCGCCTCGCCGTCACCAACGATACGGACCCGGACCGCCACTCCGCTCTCCTTCAGACGGGCAAGCGCCTCGATCAAAGTATCCAGGCCCTCATAGCCGATCAACGAACCCGCGTAACCGATGCTACACGCCTCCACCTCCCCCGGAGCCGCCACCGCAAAACGATCGGGATCGACACAGTTCGGTAGCAAAGCAATGCGCTCGGCCGGAATGCCCCAATGTTCGGCGACGTATCGCCCCAACTGCCCAGAGATCACGAACAGGCGATCGGCATGCCGGGCCACCAGGTTTTCCAACTGCAAACCCTGTTTATACGTCTGCGAACCGTCGAAATCAGGCTGGCGGGACACACGGGTGAGTTCCCACAAACCGCGCATCTCATATTGGAAAGGGATACCCAGTTGTCGCGCCGCGAGCAAGGCCGGCAAAGCATTCACATGATTCGACGCAGCATGAATCACCGCCACCCGATGCCGCGCCGCCACCGCCGCGATCACCGGCGCAGCCTGTAATCCGTATAGAATAACCGGTCGATTGTTGGCTGGCTTGGCCACATGCAAATAACACACCTCCCCGACCTTCGTCTCATTACTCCTGGCGTCGCACGAACGATCCAGGCGATCTCCGGGATAACCCGAGCGTGTCAGCGAATGCACACGTCCTCCCGCCAGAATCAACGCCCGAATGATTTCGTGCGTCCGGATCGTATAGCCGCTCGTATGATACGGCAACGCGCTCGCCGCCACGTAAAGCAGACCAG
This sequence comes from Accumulibacter sp., assembly GCA_031266435.1. GTDB lineage: Bacteria > Pseudomonadota > Gammaproteobacteria > Burkholderiales > Rhodocyclaceae > Propionivibrio. The sequence goes on along the minus strand of JAISAZ010000121.1, from coordinate 11,378 downwards.
CCCCTTCCGGCACGTAGGCCAAGGGAGCGGGCGCTACGCGCAAACGTCTCTCCAGTGACCGAACAGTCAGCCAGCGACTAAACGCCAGCCACGGCTCGCGCAACAGAACCCGATAAGCATCTGCAAGCACGCTCAAGCCTTCTTCTTCCCAAGCGACGGCTTCATCTCCGCCCTGCTCACATCGACCGTATGCGTCGTCACGATTTTTCCATGCGCATGAAGATCGAGGAAATCCTCGGTCGTAATGATGTCGTAGTCCTTCGCCAGCCGACGCACCAGCTTCCTGAAATCTTCGTGACGCTTGTCGTCCCGATAAACCGCGTACCCGTTTTCATCCCAATACAAAAGCGACCACGAGTGCAGCAAGACGACCAGTACCTGAATATCTCTGCCCAGGGTATACGGCCACAAGACACGCCAAGGAGGATCGCGATAGCGCTGAGACGAGGGAAAAGCCAGCCTTCCCCACCACACGTCATCCCCGAAGGTTGGGAATCTCCTTTCCGTGATGGGGACTTCTATAACGCCATTCGACCAAACAAAAGGGTGATTCGTTGCTTCTGCATGAGGACAAACACCATCGAGCAACGCTCGCATCGAGTTATTGAAGGATAAAGAAATGCCAAGCTCGCCTTGCGCCCTGAGAGTACCGACATTCCATCGAAACGAACCGGCGCGAAACGCCGTGATCGGCTTACCCGTTATCCGCGCCAGATATTCGCTGAAATACCGGATCGTAAAAGCCGATCTTCCCTCGTCGTACTCGTTCAACATGTGCGGACGAGCGGCAAAGCCATTCTTCAACCAGAACGAATCTGGCAAAAACTCTGAATGGGTATGCAATTGGACGTCGTGCCCGGAATGCACCAGCCAGCGTACCGCCTCTGCAAAAGGTTCGCCGTGAAGATAGACTCCGCATGAATCGACGAAAAAAACCAATCTGGAACCAAGCTCGCCCACTGCGGCGCACATTTCACGAATACCGGCGGTTCCGTTCTCATGCTTACCCCAGATCAGGTGTTCAACGTGATTCTGGGCTGCGCGCTTGGGCTGCGCTTCGGTATCGACCGTAATCAATGCATAACGTTCCCTGCTCATCGCGCTCTACCTAACCTACTACTGTCTAAAGGTACTGCCCTTGAGGTAGACACTGCAGGGAAATAGAAAAAACTATCGCGTCCGCTACCGCACGCAATATCGATAGATTTGATACTAGCTCCCATAATTTTATGGCATAACAGTTTTTATTAAAAGCTAGAGGGGATATTAGCCCAGTAACGCATGCGTTCCTCGGCAACGGGAATATCCGAAAGCGTATCTATCTCCGCCCAGCCACCGTCGATCCAGACGGGGTGCAGGGTGTGGCCCAGCGTAATGAGTTCTTGCAGCAAGTCCGTCGTATAAGCCTTCTCCACGGCTTTGCCGTTGAGCGTCCCGTTCTCCGCCAAGGTTTTTTCCACCAGGTCGCAAACGATCTTCGCTCCTTGGGCGCTGAATTTCATCAGCCCGATATACTGCCCCTGGATTTCGTCGGTCGTTTTTGCTTTATTTCCTATTTCGACCAAGACGCCACTGGGCGCGACGCGCAGCGTTTCGGCGTCGTCCAGAGGGGAATCGAAACGGACATTCCAGTAGGCTTCCCAACCCCGGTCTACGACCACGCAGAGGTCCCCCGGATGGCGCAACAAGGCTTCCAGTACCGGCGGGGAATATACGATATCGCCGTAGGCCAGCACACAACCGCTCGCAAAAGTGTCAAAGGCACATCGCAAGGACCAGACCATGTTCGTCGAGGCAAAATCCGGATTACGCAGCAAGCTGAATCCACGATTTTCGAGGCAGTCGGCCCGATACCCACCCACGACGGTCACGGGAGAAACGCCGCCTGCGGCGAGTACAGCCAGATGCCGATCCAGAAGCGCTTGCGCGCCGACGGGCACAAGGCACTTGGGGAGGTCATCGGTAAGTGGGCGTAGGCGAGTGCCCTGCCCTGCGGCGAGAATAATCGCTTGCATGTTTCATCCTTGCACGTTGAAAAATTTCTTGACCAAGGCAATATCAGCGGAGGCAAAGCCCTGTTCTCGCTCTGGATGCCACATGACCGCCATTTGGGCAAGACCGGAAACTCGCAGGGCTTCGACGATACCGTCTTCGGACTGCGCCAGAGAACACAGCCGTTCTGGCATATCAGAAGCATAAACGCCGTAGTTATGAAAAGAATTGACCACGGCTTTCGGATAAGAGGCGCCCTGTATGACGTGTGGCTGCCCGACGTGGCCCTTCACCGGAACGACGCGCGCGCCATAGTGGCTCGCGATGATCTGCAAGCCCCGACAGACACCGAATACTGGAAGGTTTTTCTCTTGCGCCAAGCCCAGCAACGCATGCTCCAAAGCGTCCCGCTCCGGTGAGACATCGCCCTCGCCGGTCTCCTTGAGGTCGTTGCCTCCGGAAAGGAGTAGCCCGCGGATGCCGGCGGCGCGGAGCCACCCAGCAGGGTCCGCAACGAGCGTCGGCATGGGGATGCAGACAAGACCGCAGGCTTCGAGAAACAGCGTGATTCTCGTGTCGAGGCAATCGCGCTGCTCGGCGCGGTCGTCAAGGCGAACGCAGCGTTGGGTGACGGCGATATTTATACAAGAAGGCATATTTTCCACGTAACTCATGCTAGCTTTTGAGGTGCTTCCGGTTCCATTCGCGTGATTCGGGGAATAGTGAAAGCACGGCGCACACGACGTGGATCCCTTGGCCGTCAAGAAGCTTTCCGAGTCCGCAGAGTCTTTCCGCATTCCGCTTCCGATCCTTGATCGTGTGCCCCAGATCGTTTCCCAAAGCCTCGCGCAAGCTATCGCCGTCGAGCAATACGACGTTAGGAATCCGTTCTCGCGCAAGCGCGACGATTTCTTTGGCCAAAGTGCTTTTGCCGGCACCCGAAAGCCCAACCAGCCATATTACCATTGCGGACTCCTTTGCGCGGACAGGCGCTCGGTCGCACAGTCCAACCCGACCTCACGGGAATGCTTGAGGCTTTCAAAAAGCTGTTCGCCGCAGCCGATCGCGGCGGGCATTCGCAGTTCAGCGCAGCGGATCGCCATATGCGAATTGGCACCGCCGTATTTGGTCACCAGCCCAACGATCGGGCGGGAAAAAATCCAGTCGAAGCCGGGGTCGGCGCTTTCGATAAAAACGATGGCGCCTTTGAAATCCAATTCCGCCACGTTTTCATGCCCCGTCAGATACAGTGCCAGCCCCCGTACCGCGCCCTTGGTGATGAAATTGGGTCGACTTTTATGCAGCGGGACGATATCCACATCGGCGACTCCGCAAATGACATAGGGTAAACAAATCGCCTGACAAATTTCATGATTCTCCCTGTTGGCCCACGCTTTTGAGCGCATCAGGTCTTCCCAGGGAAGCATCGGGCTGGAAGAAAGGAAACCCCATAAATCTTCCAGACGCAGGAACGAAAGCTCGTCACGGCTCAAGCCAAGCTCTTCGCCCCAGAGGGCAATCTCTTCCAGAGCCTGACTCAGGGCGCGGGTGAACCTGAATTTCGCCTCTTCGCGCCCAGCGATGGCCCGACTCATGAAACGGAACAGGTCTTCCGGGGACAGCGCGTAGCCCTCGGCGTCGAGCAAGGCTGCCACGGCGCGCCGTTCTTCGCCGGAAAGATTGAATTCGTATGCCTCGTTTCGCACGGCATTTTCCGTTTCCAAGAGGCTCAAAAAATTCTGACGCTGATCGTAACGCGGCGAAAGAATGTCGTAACTGCTTGGCCGTAAATGACCGTAGCGGTCAAAAAATTCCTTCTCGCCGATCCCGCCTTCCCGCACTCGGCGCATGTCTTCCAGAAAATCCGCGAGTACCGTGCGTACGGACGCGCGGAAAGCCATGGCCCGCTCCGGGAGAATCGCGTCTCCGGCGACCAAGGCTCGCAAGACCGCCTCGGCCATGAAAGCGCAACGCGCAAGGACGGAGAAGGGTTTCGTTCCGTACTCGCGGCACAACGTCAGCAACTGTTTCGCTTGATACAGGCAGTCCGTATTGCGTCCACAGTCCGAAGCGCCCACCCGTTGCAATGGGATTGTTTTGGCTAATTCATCTTCGAGTAATTGCCCTCGCTCGGCGAGAACATTCAGCGTCAAATTTTTCAGGCAGCCTTCAAACTCGCCGCGTTCCTCTGAACCGAGGCCCCAATCCGCCAAAACGCCGCCGTACAAGCGGCCAAAACCGGGCACGTGCGTCGTCAGCGTCACTTCAAATTCGACTTTGTCGTGCAGTTCCGGGTGTTCCTGCAAACGATCCAGCCACGCGTTCACGAGTTTTTCCGCGATCGGAACGGGAAGCGATGCGGGCAAAAAAGAATTGAAGCTTTCTCGTACGTCGATATAGGGACGCCCGTTGAACTCGATGAGCAGAGAACGCCCGGAAAGATCACGGTAGCCCATGCCGGCCCGCGCTTCTGCCCAGATGCTGTCGGTGATCAGGTGCCGGTAGAGCGAAAGAGCCAGAGGGCGCGGCGCGGCTCCGAGCATTTCGACAGGATTCCAATCGGACATCAGGCTGTAAAGGCTGCGATCCCCAACAATGTTCGGCAGGGGACGAAGGCGGTCACGAACGAATTCGCGCGTCTGGTCGAGTGCCTGATCCACGCGGCGCGCCGTCGAGCGGTTCCAGTTGCGGCGTACCGCCAAGGGGCGTACTTGAACGATGTAAACTTCTTCCGCCGTATTGACGACGAACTCGATATCGATCCCCGGCAGACCCACGACGTCTTCTATCTCCTGCACGGCTTCGATCAGCCGCGAGAACCGACTCGAGCGCATGTGGCGCTCATAGCCTCGGTGGATCAGCAGGGTTCGCGTCAGGTCGGCGCCGCTGGTCACCGCATCATGACGACCGGAAATATCGTCGTAATTGATCACATAATACGGTGCGCCATTTTGCAGTTCCTGCGTGAAGACGACGCCTGCCATGCTGATGTTGTCGACCATCGGCTGCACAAGGACGAGATCGTCGGAGGATCGCGCGCTTTTGCGTCGCGCATACGAGGCGATCACCGTGTCGATCGCTCCCGCCAAGGCTTGGCCGTCCACAGCAGAGACAAAGGGGATACTTTCGTAGACGCCGGCCCGCGACTCCGCGTACGCATCCTCACCCACGGCGCTGCTGCGGACGATCAAGTACCCTTCGGGAAAGATTCCCGTCAGTTCCGCGAGAACCGCCCCACGTTCGTCGATCCATCGAGTCGCGGCAAAGGAAAAGCTTTGCGGGATGGTCGATAAGCGCAGAACCGGACGCAATGATTCGAGAGTTTGGGCTTTTGTGGCAAAGTAAAACATGTTCAACCCGCAAAATGATCAAAGAGGACAATAACGCTGCAATCGGCCAGACCGCTCCGAAACGGCCTTGTGATGATATACCTTGCCTTCTGGATGCAACTACTCAGGAAATCAATAAATCCATATTTTTTGGCAGAGCAATAATTTATTGCTGTAATTGTTCCGACATCATTAATTCTAAATGATATGCTTTCTGGTATAAATTGTTCATGCATGGTTTGTTCTAGTCCCTAAATTGAGTGACTACGCTATCAGGCTGCACGAACTCGCGCGCGCAAAACATATTTGACTGCCAAATCTCCCTCGACGGGTCGTTCAAAACGAAGCTCATGAACGCCGGATTGGTCCTCCCATCGGAACTGCCCTTTACGCCCGGAAGCATCAACTTTCGACCACTCAGTGTCCGCCTGCAATTGGTTCGAAAAACTGAACAAGGTCGCGTATGCGCCGCTACTCTTCCCGGACAGTTCATGACAGAAGGCATAATTTGGAACAACATCCAGCGCCTTGCCAGACCACCACCCCTGAATCACTGGATATTCCTCGCCAATGTACGGGCGTGAAGGAAGGGACGAGCCGAGCAAGGAAACAATACGCAATATTTCCGGGCTACCCGGCACAGCAAGCAGATATTGCTCTTGGTCCAGTGTCAGTTGCAGTTTGTGTCCAATATGGAACCATTGCCTGACCGTGTGTTGCGCGTTGGCGTTGTCGTTGAACCAGTCAAAGACCAAAAGCCATTGCCCAGGCATGAAAAACAGCATACGCGCATGGCGGATTGAGTCAAAATACTTACACTCGGCTTCCACATAAACCAAGCCGGAATCATCTTCTCCCCAACGCCCAAGAGCGCTCCCATAGGGATCGACCCCTTTTCGTGGGGAGTTTCGCCCATCAAATTCCAAAGCGTTATGCGCCTTGGTGGACTCGCAATACACTCGCCAAGGATCGGAGTACCAATGACCGTCGAGCCATAGCTCCGAACCTTGCTCGGTCTTACCGATATAATCGTAACGTCCGGCATCCACCAGAATATTAGCGCCTCGGTCGGACCAGACGAAGCTCAGGTCGTCCGCGTGTTTGTGCGTTCGGGAATGAAAAGCCGCGTTGAGCGCCAGATAGCTGTACACAGCCGGATTCCGCGCATTCTCGCCCGCTTTCCTGGCTATCCAGTAGCCGTCATTCGGGAAAACGCGCACCACGCCTCCGGATAGCTCCCCAAGCTTGCCACCACTGCCCCAGAAGCGCATCCCGGACGTCACCCATTTGTCTTCGGCTTCACGCGGCGAACGAGCAAACGCTATGTCGTCTGAATCACCAAAGTTCACGATATGCTGATTGGGCAGCACGAACCAGGACAGAGCTTCTTCGATGCGTCGGGCAAAGACGATGGTTTCTTCATTTTCCACCAGCCCTGAATCAATCAGCGCTTTCAAGGTGCAGTACACCATGTGGTGATATCCCGGAGAATGCTCCTGATGCACGCCATCCGGGGAAAATTGTTGCCTCAGTATGCGCTGCAGGCGCTCCCTGCCCTGTTTCTGGGCCTGGGCCATAAGTGATGACAGGCTGGAAAAACGCCGCCCCAAGGCGAGTTGCCCGACCACTTGGTAGTAACCGTGGTTATTGTGAAACGCAATGTTCGCGTCGTCCGCAAGATAAGCGGCGTGCTGCTCCAGCGAAGACCAGATCGCTTCGTGCGCGTCCTCGTCGAGCAATCCAGCCTGATCAGCGGCTTGGAACAGATAGGCGAGCCGATAGGCACGTAAACCCACCGCCATGTCGTACCAGGCAAAGGGCGATATCCCCACAGCCTGCGGATCGGAATTCTGGCGAATCCAATCCAAGGCAACGCGTAGCGAAACGACCAGATATTTTGCATCCTGCGAATGCGAATGCGCCCGTAGCAGGATATCAAACACACCCAGACTGTGAGTATGATAATTATGCGAACGCTGTTCTTGATTTTTCAATTGCCATGAGATGGGTCGATTAAGGTCGATCGCTTCACAACCCCGGTATCGCCATCCATTTAGAAGAATCTCATCGGCCTTGGAAAGAAGGCTTAGCATGGTCATACTACTATTGAGTTCTTCAAACGGGATCATAATCCCGCCTCCATCAAAGCGCTCCACTCCGTCTCGCTTGCCATACCAGCGGACGCGGCAACAATCAAGGCGCCGCGATAGCGCCAAGCCAGGTAACACCGCTTTCTTTCCACATAGGATGGCCCCTCGCCGCTCAATTCCGGCAGATACTCCACCAACCACCCAAGACGCGAGAAATAAGCAAAATCCGCCACATCGGTCACCAATACCGGCGCGAAGAGAGGGTTATCCTCCAATCGCCGCAAAAACCCCTCGCAAATCTGGCGTAGTTCAGTACGTTCCACTTTGAGCGCCCAAATCAACAGCGCTTTTGCATTCGTTGCCAAGGGAAGATGCTTCAGGGTCGGTAGCCATGGATATTTCGTCACATGCGGCGGAAACAAGCCTGTTGCCGCCAAGCATTTCCTCATCAGTCGAAACGCGCGATCACGAAAACACGGCAACCGCTTCTTGCTCAACAAATCGTAGCGCGTCAGCAAGTCCCATTCAGGCTTGGCAGCCAATGCGACCAACTCCCGTCTCAAGGCAAATGTTTCTTCGACGATGTTCAACGCCGTCCCCTGGCCATCGCTACGGTCATAATCTCTTCCGCTCCCAACGAAGCGCCGTTCATTGGAATCGAAGGTAGATACGGCTCATTTATCCCACCCTTGGTCATCATCTCCAACAACTTCTGAACCGCAGCCTCCCGTTGGCGATCCGTTTCACAAACAGAAACTACCGCCGGCACGATGTCGGCCACCAACAACGCCCGACGCATCTGATCATCCACCAACTCTTCATTGGGTACCAATAGCGCCGGAATGCCCGCCAGCACGACCTCACAACACGTGTTGTAACCCGCCGCCCCCACGAAAGCATCAAAAGCCCGCAGATGGCGAGCCAAGGGATACGCCGACACAGGTTTCACCCCGAAGGGCAACTCGATGTCCCGCACAGAAATCGGCGCTCGCGCCCAAACCACTTGAAACCCCTTGGCCTCGAAGATTCGGATCAGCCCCAGGCCGATACTCGTCACATCTTTCAGATTGCCCGACCCGAGAGAAAAAAGTACATAGCGGCCTTCAGCGGCCAAACCCAAAGCTTCCCTGGCGGCTGCCCGTGGCATCAACTCTCCGCCCTCCAGCAGACATACCGGCGGCACGACGACCCGCCTACCGCCGCCGGATAGTTTCGATTCGCATTTCGAAGCACCCAGCTCCCCCGGCTGAATGACCAGGTCGAAAGCACTCTCATCCACCGGCACCGGTGCTGTATCCGCCTTGAGTAAACCCCGGTTGGACCAAACCATACCAAGTGGCCCACAAGCCGCGCACGCCGCCATGAAGCCTTGAAATGGCCACGTGCCGTCGAATACGACCACGGCAGGACGAACCCGCTCCAACATCAAACCGAATCGAAGCGCCAATTCGCTGTTCCACGAAAAGCTCGGACTCCCGGACCAGTAATGCGAGACGAAGTAATCCGCCTCGAACCCCATCTTTTCGATGACCTCGATCGCCGAGGCCAGAGAAAAGAAACAGGGCCGGACTTTCCCCGGCAAACGCCGTGCATAAGCCAAGCAACGATTCAGATGGCCCAAGCCGGAACCATTCATATTGAAAAAGAGGATAGAAGGACGCGGAGCGTTCACGCATCGCCGCCAAAGAGATCGCGCGTATAGACCTTTTCGGCCACATCCGCGAGATCGTCGCTTATGCGGTTGGCGACAATAACATCCGCCGTGCGCTTGAAAGCCGCCAAGTCGTTTACAACCTGCGAATGGAAAAACTCGTCCTCCTTGAACATCGGCTCATGGACAATCACCTCGATACCTTTGGCCTTTATTCGTTTCATAACCCCCTGAATACTCGACGCCCGGAAATTATCCGCTCCGGCTTTCATGATCAAGCGATAGACACCCACGACCCTCGGCTTTGCACGGATGATCTCATCCGCGACAAAGTCCTTGCGCGTCGTAGTGGAGTCGACGATGGCGCGAATCAGGTTTTGAGGCACATCGCGGTAGTTGGCCAGGAGCTGCCGAGTATCCTTCGGCAAGCAGTAGCCGCCATACCCAAAGCTGGGGTTGTTGTAGTGCCCCCCGATACGCGGATCAAGGCAGACGCCATCGATAATTTGGCGTGTATCGATGCCATGCGTCGCGGCATAAGTATCCAGCTCGTTGAAATAGGCGACGCGCATAGCCAGATACGTGTTCGCAAATAGTTTGATTGCCTCGGCTTCCGTACTCCCCGTAAAGAGCGTCGGGATGTCCTGTTTTTCCGCTCCTTGGCGCAGCAATCGGGCAAACGTCTCGGCACGCGCCGATTGCTCGCCGACGATGATGCGCGATGGATGGAGGTTGTCGTACAAGGCGTGCCCCTCGCGCAAGAATTCAGGCGAAAAGATCAAATTCTGCGCGCCCAGCGCCTCGCGCGTTCGTATCGTGTAGCCCACCGGAACAGTCGATTTGATCACCATCACCGCCTGCGGATTGATCGCCAAGACATCGCGAATGACCGCCTCGATCGATCGGGTATTGAAATAGTTGGTTTCAGGATCGTAGTCAGTGGGGGTCGCGATGATGACATATTCCGCGCCGCGATACGCGTCCGCTTTATCCAGCGTAGCGCGGAAATTCAGCGGCTTGTTCTTGAGAAAATCTTCGATCTCGGCGTCCTCGATCGGCGATTCCCTGCGATTCAGCATCTCCACCTTTTCAGGGAGGATATCGAGGCAAACCACCTCGTTATGCCGGGCCAGAAGAATGCCATTTGACAACCCGACGTAACCTACTCCGGCGATGGCTATTTTCATTCGAATATCTTCCTAGGAATCTTCGCCTCGAAGAGAACATACCACTTACATGGTATTGGCAATATTTTTGAAAACAACCTCAAAACCAGAAATCATAAGCTCTTCGATTCCAAGACAAGGCAATACTGCAGGGAATGTTTTGGAAAACCAGTAATGATTAAAATTCCAAAGCGGCGATAGAGAAATAAGTTTGAGATCTGTGAAGTTCCCGAAAAGAACCATAAAATCAAAAGCAGACCATTTATTTAAATAATTTACGTTGACAAGTTCTTCAAGGCCATTCTCATTATAAAAGCGTTTACAAACGGACTCTGAAAAGAGCAAATGGTACCATGGAATATGTATGTGGCGATACATGTGAAACCCATCCGAGGAATTATATATCGGTGAGAATTTGATATACAGATACCCATCATCTTCTACAAGAGACGACATGGCTTTGAGCATAGCGCCTGGAGTGTCAAAATGCTCAAATGCAGCAAAAGACGTCACAAGCTTATACTTCCCAAGCCCATGTTCTTTATGGCTTATGTCTTCATTTTTGTAGACGACTCGACCATCTGTTCCTCTAGCGTAGTCTTCCCAGATGGGGCGCTGCTTTATGTCTATGCCCAGGCTACTTTTGGCCCCATGCTCATATGCTGCACGAGGAAAATTCCCCCAACCGCAGCCAACATCACAATATGATTCGATTTGTTCAAGAAAAAGCTTCTGCCTGATCTCTTTTAATACGCTAAAAGCATGTTGTACAAGATGATCTTTTTCATACCTCGGGTATTTCCTTTTGTCGTCATAAACTATTTTATTTACCTTCAAAAATATATCGTAATCATCATAAATATCAAAGCGCGTTTTATCGCCAAAAACATTTTTCAATGAATCGATCTTGTCGGTATTTTTTGCAAGTAATTTTTCAAGATTGACCTTTTTGATATTTTCCTGAAGGTTAAACATTTTGTTTCTCGCTGTTTTAAGTAGGAGGTTGGAAATTGAAGTGAGCGGCTTCGAGGTAAATCATGGAGATGAAGTTCTCGATGTTGCGAAAGCCTCTGGCCCTGCGTTTGATCTCCTGAATTCGACTATTGATGCCTTCCATGGCCCCTGAGGTCAGACGCGAGGAGAAATACCG
>JAISAZ010000101.1 GCA_031266435.1 Accumulibacter sp. | reverse complement strand
GGGGGGTAAACTGCCTGTCGCCGTGTCAGACAGGACAGTCGCATCAATCCGGAGAAGTCCCAACAATTTGGCGCGGAAGGAATCGCTGGTTCTGGCGAGCAGACGTTCGGCATCAAGGCCGGCGGTGGTGCTCTGCTGTAGCAGGGTCAGCGCCATGCGCTGTACCCACGCCAAGTTATGATCGGCGTTGCGCAGAGGCGCGCCGACGTGGTCTTCGTCGAAGCTCAGTTCCAAAGACCCATCCAGGCCGTTCTCGACCGAGACCTTTCCCACTCGCAGAGCGGGAAGCCAAGCGCCAACCCAATTGCGGAAATTCCGTTTGAACGCCTCTCGATCGATCAAACCAAATACCCGAGCGAAGGTCTCGTGCGAGGCGACCCCGTTCTCCAACTTCAAAGACCCCTTGAGCCAATCTTCACGCTCTTTGGTCCAACGGGCGATTTCTTCGAAATTATCCGCCCCGCACAGCACCGCCACTGTGCTGATCACCAGCAATTCCACAAAATCATGCGGGCATCGTTCTTTCGCCTGCGGATCGGGTATCGCACTACACACTTGCACCAAGTTCCCCTTGTTCTTTGTTTTCATCGCCCACAAAGGCAGACAAGTACGCAAATCGAATTCCTCTGTACAGTTCCCCTCTAACTCATTGACTGTAGCGAGTTTTAATGTGACTACACAACCATGTAACGTAACAAATGTCACTAAGGCAGGGAATATATCACCAACCATGCCAGCTCATCAATCGGAACATTTGGGGACTTGTGGAATTTCTGTGCAACAAAGTCATTGCACACTTGCATCCCATCAGCTTTTTCTGGCTGATGGGAGCCGTTTCGCGGACTATCTGGACGACGCTTCTTCGTCTTTTGGGAACAGCACGTCGGTATAGCCGAAGGAGCGGAAATCGACGATCCGCATCGGGTAGAGGATTCCGTCGAGATGGTCGCATTCGTGCTGGACGACGCGGGCATGAAAGCCCTCGGCGTCGCGCTCGATGCGTTCTCCCGAAAGGGTGAAGCCGGTGTAGCGAAGGCGGACGCGACGCGGAATCTTCGCGCGCAGGCCGGGGACCGAGAGGCAGCCTTCCCAATCGTCTTCGGTCTCTTCCGACGGGAAGGCGAGGACGGGGTTGATCAGCACGGTATAGGGGAGTTCCTCGGCTTCGGGAGAACCCGCGTCGAAGCCGAAGACGACGATGCGCAGGCTCTCGCCGATCTGCGGCGCGGCCAAACCGACGCCGTTTTCGCTGAGCATCGTCTCCTTCATGTCGCAGACGAGACGGCGCAGTTCGGGCGTATCGAAGCCTTCGACCGGGCGCGCGACATCGAGGAGGCGGGGGTCGCCCATCCTGAGAACGCTTCTGACCGTCATAAGGTCTTTTCGATGAGCGTCAGGATACGCGCCATCGACTTTCGGAGAACGTCCGGCGTCAGTTCAAAGCGGATCCCGTCGCGGCTTTCCGCGCGCCCTGCCGCGTAGTTCGCCACGACGTTGATCGCGGCGTAGGCGATGTCGAGTTCGCGGGCGAGGACGGCTTCGGGCATTCCGGTCATCCCGACAACGTCGGCGCCGTCCTTTTCGAGGCGGTCGATCTCGGCGGCGGTTTCGAGCCTTGGGCCTTGCATCACCGCGTAGACCGCCGAATCGCTCACGCTCAGCCCCGCCGACTTCGCCGCATTGATAAGCCGCGCGCGCAGCTTTCCGTCGTAGGGTTCGGTAAAATCGACGTGTTTCAACACCGCGCCCGGTCCTTCGGAGTAAGTCGACTTCCGTCCCCACGTGTAGTCGATGATCTGGTGCGGAACGACCAGGTCTCCGGGCGCGAGGTCGGCGCGTATGCTCCCGACCGACGCGACCGAGAGGATTTCGGTAACGCCGACTTGCGAGAGCGCCCAGATGTTCGCGCGGTAATTCACTTCGTGCGGCGGAACCGTATGCGCGTGCCCGTGCCGCGCCAGAAAGACGACGGGGCGCTCTGAAATGCGCCCGAAAAGCAGCGCGCTCGACGGGTCGCCGTAGGGCGTCCTGACGATCTCGCGGTGCGTCACTTCCAGGTTTTCGAGCTGAGACAGGCCGCTGCCACCGATGACCGCGAACATTTCATTCCTCCTTCATGGCGTAGATTGCGTGAAGGTTCCGCCAGAGGCCGTAGGCGTCCATTCCGTAGCCGAAAACGAAGCGGTCGGGAACCGTGAGCGCCGTAAAATCGGCCTTGAAATTCTTTTCCCTGAGCTTGTCCACGGCAACGGCTGTATAGCAGGCCGCCGCGCCGAGGCCGTTCAGATGCTCGACGATCGCGGCGAGCGTGACGCCCTCGTCGAGGATGTCGTCGACGACGAGGATCACGCGACCTTCGACCGGCGTACGCGGCATCGCGCGCCAGTGAAGCGACCCTCCCGATATCTTTTCTTCTCCGTAGCGCGTCACGTGCAGGTAGTCGAAGTCCAGCGGAAAGTTGAGCCGCTTCATCAGGTCTCCGGCGAAGACGATTCCGCCGTTCATGACGCACACGAGCAAGGGGTAGGTGTCGCCGAGTTTTTCCGTGATTTCTCCGGCGACGCGGCGGACGGCCGCATCGACCGTATCTTCCGTGTAGAGGCGTTCGGCCCGCGCGAGAAAATCTTTTGTCGTTTGAATTCTGGTCATGGCACCTTGAGTCCGGCAAGGTAGTTGGAAAAATCCCGGCCTATTTCAGGGTGGCGCAGACCGAATTCGACGGTCGCCTGCAAATAGCCGAGCTTCGAACCGCAATCGAAACGTTTTCCCTGATAATGGTAAGCCAGCGCGCTTTCTTCGGCAAGGAGCGAAGCGATTCCGTCCGTGAGCTGGATTTCGCCGCCCGCTCCGGGGGACGCGTTTTCGAGATGCCTGAAAATGCGCGGCGTCAGGATGTAGCGCCCGACGACCGCGAGCGTCGAAGGCGCATCAGCGGGGAGCGGCTTTTCGACGATCGATTCGATGCGATCGATGCGCCCGATGATCGGGGCCGACTTGACGATCCCGTAACTTGCCGTCTCGGCGCGCGGGACTTCCTGCGTGCCGAGAACCGTGAGCCGGTATTTTTCAAAGACTTGGGTCATCTGCTTCATGACGGGAACTTCGCTTTCGATAAGGTCGTCCGCGAGCAGTACGGCGAAGGCCTCATCGCCGATGACCGATTTCGCGCACAGAACGGCGTGCCCGAGACCGAGCGCGTCCGACTGGCGGATATAGATGCAGTTGATCGACTTCGGCAGAAGATTGCGGACGAATTCGAGCATTTCGGTTTTGTTTCGCGCGACGAGTTCGCATTCGAGTTCGTAGGCCTTGTCGAAATGGTCTTCGATCGCGCGCTTCGTGCGCCCGGTGACGAAGATCATGTCGCGTATCCCGGCCTGCACTGCCTCTTCGACCGCGTACTGGATCAAGGGTTTGTCGACGATCGGCATCATCTCCTTCGGGCTGGCCTTCGTCGCGGGGAGGAAGCGCGTCCCAAGCCCGGCGACGGGGAAGACGGCTTTTCTGATTTTGACCTTGTTCATGTTTCTTTCTCGCATCACGGGGAAATCAACGCGCGCAGTTGCGCTTCACTGAGGACGGGGACGCCGAGCGCGTTCGCGCGATCGAGCTTCGACCCCGGAGATTCGCCCGCGACGACGTAGCCGGTCTTCTTCGAGACCGACGAGGAGACCCGCCCGCCCGCCGCTTCGATCAGCGCTTTCGCGTCATCACGCGAGAGCGTCGGCAGCGTTCCCGTCAGGACGAAGGTCTTCCCGGAAAGCGCCCCCTCCTCCGCTGACGGCGCGCCGTCACCCTCCTCCCAGGAGATTCCGGCGTCTTTCAAGCGTTTGATGACTTCGAGATTGTGCGCTTCTTTCAGGAAGCAGACGATCGAGTCCGCGACGACGGGGCCGACATCGTCTACCCGCTGCAGCGCGACCTCGTCCGCCTTGACGAGATCATCAAAGCGTCCGAAATGCCGCGCCAGGTCTTTCGCTGTCGAAATTCCGACGTTGCGTATCCCCAATGCGTAAATGAAGCGCGCGAGCGTCGTTTTTCGGCTTTTTTGGATCGCGTCGAGCAAGTTGGCCGCTGACTTTTCCGCCATCCTTTCGAGCGTGGCGAGCGTCGCGGAATCGAGCCGGTAGAGGTCGGCGGGCGTCTCGACGAGGGCGCCGTCGACGAGCTGGTCGATGATCCTTTCGCCGAGTCCCTCGATATCGATCGCGCGGCGCGACGCGAAATGGAGGAGCGCCTGCTTGCGCTGCGCCGGACAGTAGAGGCCCGCGGTGCATCGCACGGCGGCTTCGTCCTCGACGCGCTCGACCGCCGAGGCGCACACCGGGCAGGTTTTCGGCATGACGAATTCGGACGCGGAGTCGGGTCTTTTTTCCACGACGACCCGGACGATTTCGGGGATCACGTCGCCGGCGCGGCGGACGACGACGGTATCTCCGACGCGGACATCCTTGCGGCGGACTTCGTCCTCGTTGTGCAGCGTCGCGTTGCTGACGACGACGCCGCCGACCGACACCGGAGCGAGCCGCGCGACGGGCGTAAGCACGCCCGTGCGCCCGACCTGGACGTCGATCCCGACGACGGTCGAGTACGCCTCTTCGGGCGGGTATTTGTGCGCGACCGCCCAGCGCGGCTCGCGCGAAACGAATCCGAGCCGTCTCTGGAGGGCAAGCGAATTGACCTTGTAGACGACGCCGTCGATGTCGAAGCCAAGACGGCTGCGCGCCTCGCCGACGCGGCGGTGGAATTCGGCGAGTTCCGCCGGCCCGTGGAGAATCGCGCGTTCCCGGCAGACGGGAAAGCCCATCGCGTCGAGCGCGTCGAGGACGCCCGCGTGCGTTTCGGGAAGCGTCCATCCCTGAATTTCGCCGAGACCGTAAGCAAAAAAGGAAAGCGAGCGTGCCGCCGCGATTTTCGAATCGAGCTGCCGGATGCTTCCCGCCGCGCCGTTGCGGGGGTTGCTCAAGGGCTTTTCACCCAGGCGGGACGCGCGCGCGTTGAAGCGCTCGAAGTCGGAACGCTTCATGTAGATTTCGCCGCGTACTTCGAGGACATCGGGCTGCGCCGCGCCGCGCAGACGCAGCGGGATCTGGCCGACCGTCCGCGCGTTCGCCGTCACGTCCTCGCCGGTTTCTCCGTCGCCGCGCGTCGCCGCACGGCAAAGAAGACCTTTTTCGTAGCGCAGATTGATCGCGAGCCCGTCGAACTTCAGTTCGCCGATGTATTCGATCGGCGCGTCCGAAGCGGAGACTTCGAGTTCGCGGCGTACGCGCGCGTCGAAGGCAACAGCGCCCTCGCTGCCGAAGTCGGTCTCGGTACGGATCGACAGCATCGGCACGGCGTGGCGGACGGGTTCAAACGCGTCGAGTGCTTGGGCGCCGACGCGCAGTGTCGGCGAGTCCGGCGTCTGGAATTCGGGGTGCTCGGCCTCGATCGCCGAAAGCTCGCCGAAGAGGCGGTCGTACTCGGCGTCGGTGATCGCCGGCGCGTCGAGGACGTAGTAGCGCCAAGCGTGTTCTTCGAGCGCCGCGCGGAGCGCGTCGACACGTTTGGCGAGGTCCATCCACGCGCCCCT
Source organism: Accumulibacter sp. (assembly GCA_031266435.1). Classification (GTDB taxonomy): domain Bacteria; phylum Pseudomonadota; class Gammaproteobacteria; order Burkholderiales; family Rhodocyclaceae; genus Propionivibrio. The sequence continues at coordinate 6,378 of JAISAZ010000101.1, read as the reverse complement.
TCAGGAAAAAAGACGCCGCGCGAGCGCGCCGCCGGCGGGCAGCCCGCTCGCCGCCATCGCCGACTGGTAGTGAATGATTCGGAGGCGGACCGGTTCGAGCGAGGCCTCCGAAAATTCGGCGCCGTTGTCGTCGACGAGGTTGCCGTTCAGCGATTTGGCGAAGTGCTTCGCCAAGTCGAGCATTTGCCCGAAGGCCCGCTCGCCGACGGGCGTTCGGGGCACGTCGAGCAGGAAAGTGATTCCGCGCGTCAGCAAGGTCTTGATCGACTCGCTCGAAAACACGGGCGACTCCCGATTGATCAGCGAGTATAGAACGTTGCCCTCGCCGTCGCGGCGGACGAAACGCCCTTCGCCTTCGAGCGCCATCCCCGCCGTTTCGGCGAGGAGCTTCAAATCGCTCCCCAGAAAGCCTTCAGACCCGCTGACGACGCTCAGCCCGATCTGGATGTCGACGTTCTCGCAAAAGGCGTCGAGCTTTCCCGCCGCGTCGAGCGCTTCTTCGACCTTCGGAATCCGCACGACCGCCGTGAATTCGTCGGCCAGCTCCTGCATCGCCAGATGAAAAAACGAGAGATCGCCGCCGGGAATCGCGCCTCGCCGGTCGACGAGTTGCACACCGACGCGGAAGATGCGGTATTCGTTCCGCCCGCCCTCGGAGAGCGCATCCCATCGAAGGAGCCTTTCGTCGTAGCCGGTGCGGAAGAGCGGCCTCTTCACTTTTTCGGCAAGCTCGCGCGTCGACTCGAATACCCGGTACGCGGGAACGGACTCTTCGGTTTCAAAGATCGCGACGTAATCGATTTCGGGCTGCGTGGATTTCCCGCTGCCGCTCACGTCTTCCCGCGCCGTGCGCGCGCTCGGCGCGTCGAGGTTTCCCGCGCCTTGGGACGCGCCCTCCTCGCTCGCCTCGTCGTCCGCGCCGGCGAGGCCGGGTTCGATGCGACCGTCGCCCACGCGCGTTCCCGGCGCATCGAGAGCCTCTCCGCCCGGAAGAGGCGCGAGCAATTCGTCGAGCGGGTCCGTTTTGCCCCCGACGCGCGCGTCGAACAAGGGGTCGCCGTACTCGATGTCGAGAAGTTCTTTCGCCAGCTTGCGGTGCCGGTATTCCTGCCACGCGTTGAACGCAAAGACGCAGGTCACGACGACGACGCCCAAGCCAACCAATCCCCAATGCAGTTCCGTCATATTCGTTTATCCAGGATTGTCCTAAACGATCTGCTCGCGCAAGCGTAGCGCTTCGTCCATATCGACTTCGACGATGCGGGAAACGCCCGATTCCTGCATCGTCACGCCGATCAGTTGCTGCGCCATCTGCATCGCGATCTTGTTGTGGCTGATGAACAGAAACTGGGTCTTTTCGGACATGCGGCGGACCATCTCGCAAAAACGCTCGGTATTCGTATCGTCCAACGGCGCGTCGACTTCGTCAAGTAGACAGAAGGGTGCCGGGTTCAACTGGAAAAGCGCGAAAACGAGCGCGATCGCCGTCAGCGCCTTTTCACCGCCGGACAGGAGGTGGATCGTCGAATTTTTCTTCCCCGGCGGCTGCGCCATCACCTGAACGCCCGCGTCGAGGATTTCTTCGCCCGTCATGATCAGGCGCGCCTCGCCGCCGCCGAAAAGTTCAGGGAAGAGCGCGTCGAAATTCGCGTTGACGGTGTCGAAAGTCGATTGCAGGAGACCGCGCGTTTCCTTGTCGATTTTCTGGATCGCGTCTTCGAGCGTTTCCATCGCCTGCGTCAGGTCGGCGGACTGCGCGTCGAGAAAGCTCTTTCTTTCCCGCGCCGCCTCGAGTTCGTCGAGCGCCGCCATATTGACCGGCCCCAGGGAGTCGATCGAACGCTGCAAGGAAACGAGCGCCCTTTGCAGCGTTTCGGCGCGCGCCTTGGGCAGGTCTTCGACGAGCGCCTGCTCGTTCGCGCCGCTCTCGACGAGCTGGGCGCTCAACTGTTCGGCGGAAAGCGTCGCCGCCTGCTTTTTGAGCCTGAGTTCGCCGATCCGCTCGACGAGCGGTTCGACCCCTTGATCCGCCTTGACCCGCTCTTCGTCGAGATCGTGCCAGGACTGCCTCTCGGATTCGAGCGCGTCGCGCGCGGCGGCAAGCGATTGTTCGCGCTCGACGCGCTGCGCCACGGCTTCTTGCAACAAGGGTTCGAGGTCCTCGGTCCGCAGGGCATCGAGCGACTTGGAACAATGCGCCGCTTCCTCGACGATCCGGTGGATCTGCTTGATCGCGAGTTCGCGTTTCTCGCCGACTTCGCCGATCTTGCCACGGCATTCGCGGCAGGAAAATTGCATCTCCTGCAACTCGCGCTCGGACACGCCGACGCGCTCGCGTTCTTCGCGGAGCGCCTGGTCGATTCCGTCGAAACGCGCTTGCTCGGCGTCGAGGGACTGCTGCAAGCGAGAGACCGCTTCGCGCTCGGTCTCGATGGCCTCAACGGTCTGTTCGAGACGCTCGCTTTCCGCCGCCTCTTCGATCCCGATTTCCGCCAACGCGGCGTCGATCCGCGATTGACGCTCGGCAAAGCGCTCCATCGCCTGAGACAATTTGAGCGCCTCGACTTCCCTTGCGTGCGCCGCTTCCTGCAACTCGTCGAGCGCGCCGCGCGCCGCGCGCACCGCCTTTTTCGCCTCTTCGCGCCGCGCCTCCTCCTCCGCCAGACGCTCCTTGCCCTCGTCGATGCGCTCTTCGCAACGCGCGACCGTTCGGTCCAATTCCTCGATCTCGCGCTGGCGCTCCAAAACGCCGTGCCCGGAAGCCTCCGGCGCAAAAAGCGTCAATCCGCAACGGTCGACGATGTCGCCGGCGGGCGTGACGAAAAACGCCGCGCCCCGCAACTCTTCACGCCGCCTCAAGGCGTCGGCGAGGTCGGATGCGATCAGCGCGTCGGCGAGCCACAGGGCGACGGAGGAAAAAAACGCCTCGTCGTCGCAACGGACTTTCGCAAGCAGGGATTTTTCGTGCGCGCCCGAATGCGCGGGTGCGGGTTCCTCCGCGTCGGACAAAACGAAGGTCTGCTTTTTGCCCGGTCGGTCCCGACTCCACGCCGGGTCGGCGTCGTCGAGCGCGAAGGCGCCGAGCCTCTCGCGCAGCACGGCCTCGACGGCGTCGTCCCACGGCGCTTCGACGTGAAGCGATTTCCAGAGCGGTTCGCGCAGCTTGAGACGGTGCCTGCCCAGCCAGGCGTCCATCTGCCCCCTGTCCTGCGCGCGCTTTTGCAAATGATCAAGCGCAACGCGGCGCGCGCGCGCCTCGGTCTGCTCCTTCTGGATTTGCGTCAGCGCGCCCTGCGCGTCGCGCGAGGCGCGCTCGGCCTCCGGCAGCCCCTCTTCGAGGCGCGCAAGTTCCCCCTGGAGCGCGGAAATCTTCTCGCGCAATTCGACGAGCGTTTTCTGGCGCTCTTCAAACCCCTCCGCGTCGGGGATGGGCAGTTCGGCGCGTTCGCGTTCGAGCTTTTGCCGGCGCCCCTCCAGAATCTCGATCGAGCGCTCGACGTGCGCGCGGTTCGCCGACTCGACCCGCAGACGCTCCTTCGCCTCGGCGACGACGGCACGCTCTTCGTTCAGGCTCTTCAGCGCGTCGGCGCGCGCGCCTTCGGCTTGCAAAAGGCGTTCGCGCCGCGCCGCCAAGCGCGCCTCGCTCTCCCCGACCCGCTCCTCGGCCTGCGACAAGAGCGCTTCCCAGTGCAGACGCTTTTCGTCGAGTTCGGTCACATCGTTTTCCCACTGAACCTTGTCATCGGTCAGTTGCGCGAGGCGCGACGTGTACTCCTTGTGCGACTCCTTGCTGTGCCGGATCTCGCTCTCGAGGCGCGAAACCTCGCTCGACGAATGGTAAAAGCTCGACTGCGCGGCGTCGAGCGCGTCGCTCGCGGCATCGTGACGCGCGCGGACTTCGACGAGGCGCGCTTCGACGCCACGCAAGGCGGCGTTCTGCTTTTCGAGCGCAAGGTTCGCTTCACTGATCTCGTGCGAAACACGCTCGCTCTCGGTACGCGCCTCGTTCCGGCGGAGCAGCCACAAAAGCTGCTGCTTGCGCTTCAACTCTTCGGAAAAATCCCGGTACTGCCGAGCGATCCGCGCCTGCTCCTCGAGTTGCTCCATGCGGTCCCCAAGTTCCAGGCGGATATCCTCGACACGTTTCAGGTTTTCGTGCGTGTCGGACAAGCGGCGCTCGGTCTCCTTGCGGCGCTCCTTGTACTTCGTGACGCCCGCGGCCTCTTCGAGAAAAACGCGCAATTCCTGCGGATGCGCCTCGATGATCCGCGAGATCGTCCCCTGCCCGATGATTGCGTACGCGCGCGGACCGAGACCCGTCCCCAAAAACAGGTCGGTGATGTCCTTGCGACGGACGTGGAGATTATTGATGTAATACTCCGACTGACCGCTGCGCGTCAGCAGGCGCTTGACCGACAACTCGTCGTAGTTCGACCACTGGCTGGATATCCGCCCCAGGGAATTGTCGAAGACGAGTTCGACCGACGCGCGCGAGACGGGCTTTCGCGCGCCGGAACCGTTGAAGATCACGTCCTGCATCGACTCGCCGCGCAGTTCGGAGGCTTTCGACTCGCCGAGCACCCAGCGGACGGCGTCGATCACGTTGGATTTTCCGCAGCCGTTCGGGCCGACGACGCCGACGAGCTGCCCCGGCAAAGCGATCGACGTCGGGTCTACGAAGGATTTGAAACCGGCAAGTTTTAGTTTTGTCAGGCGCATGAAACGAAAAACGCGGCGCCAGACGGCGGCGCGGTAAAGTTATAAACGACAGGCGTCCCCGCTCGGCGCGGCGCACGTCCAATTTTCAATGATAACAGAGGACAGAGGATTGAGGACTGAAGACTGAGCGCTCGCTGACGCTCGCTTCGTGACCTGTTTTCAGTATTCAGATGTCGCATGGCTTGCTCCTATAGCTTGGCTGAACGAAGTGAAGCCCAACATCAGCCGTTGCGTTGGGCTTCACAAGCTCAGCCCAACCTATACCAAAGGCCGAAGACCGCTCTGTCTTCCGCCTTCTGTCCTTTGTTCTGATGATTCCAAAGTTTTTCATTTCATTTTCTCCATCAACAATCCGCCATGTTCAGGGTATCCTTTCGGGCCTGCGTTACGGGACCGCGTCGGCGTGACACGCGGCCTTCGGGCTGATCGGGTGTCTGCGCGCCACCGCAGGCCGAACCGGTTCCTTCGGGCGTCCCGGGTGTCTGCGTATCGACGCAGGCCGAGCAATCCGACCGGATGCAGCCATTGTCCGATAGGTCCGTGTTCGGTTTCCCGACCATTTCAGGGATCAGGAATCAGAGGTCAGGGATCAGATGAGAACCGATTTTTACCGCGAAAGACGCGAAAGGCGCGAAAGACTTTGTAGGGGCACGGCGTGCCGTGCCCAGTGGCGTGCATAGGTTGGGGTGAGCGAAGCGATGCCCAACGTTCCGCAGGCGCATATCAGGAATCAGGGATCAGAGGACAGAAGACTGAAGACAGAACGGCCTACGGCCTCTGTGGTCAGTGGCCTGTAATCAGAAGGAGCGTCCCATCAGACCTCGGAATACTGAAAACAGATCACGAAGCGAGCGCCAGCGAGCGCTCAGTCTTCTGTCCTCTGTCTTCTGTCCTCTGTCCCGACAAGCAGACGCGCGACGGCGGAAATGAGGTCTCTACGCATCGCGGCGTCCGGCGTGGGCTGCGTAAAATAAACGACCAGTACGAAAGGCGGCCCCTTGGGCGGCCAGAGCACGGCGATATCGTTTGTCGTGCCGTACCCGCCGCTGCCGGTCTTGTCTCCGACGACCCAGTCGGCGGGAACGCCCGCACGGATACTCTCTCCTCCGGTGGTATTGCCCTTCAGCCATCCGACCAGCATTTCCCTTTGCGGCGCGGGAAGCGCGTCCCCCAAGGCAATCGCGTGCAGACTCGCGGCCATCGCTTCCGGTGTCGTCGTGTCGCGTTCGTCTCCGGGAAAAGCTTCGTTCAGCGCGGGTTCCCCACGGTCCAAACGGAAACTTTTGTCGCCGATCGAACGGGCGAACTCGGTCAATCCCCGTGGCCCGCCCGAGAGCTTCAAGAGCAGATTCGCGGCCGTGTTGTCGCTATACTCGATGGCCGCTGCGCACAGCTCGTCCACGCGCATACCTTCTGCCACGTGCTTTTCGGTCACGGGCGACCAGAAAATGAGTTCGTCCTTTAAGGAACCACTGATTTAATGATTCATTATAGAGCGAAGGTCATCTGAATTTCGGGTATAGTCTTCGCAATCTATGGAGGGAGGCGAAGATGCGGCAAGCGAGTTTCAGTGACGTTGAATACAGCCTGCGCAAGCGCACGACGAAACGAGAAGAATTTCTGAAGGGGATGGACGAATTCATTCCCTGGGAAGAATGG
>JAISAZ010000059.1 GCA_031266435.1 Accumulibacter sp. | reverse complement strand
GTGCCTTCGTGTCTTCGTGTGAAATCTGAAAGGAGCTAAGCCATGCGACATCTGAATACTGAAAACAGATCACGAAGCGAGCGCCAGCGAGCGCTCAGTCTTCTATCTTCCGTCCTCTGCCCTCTGATGCGAGCGCTCAGTCCTCTATCTTCTGTCTTCTGTCCTCTGAAATGACCGTATCAATCCAAACCCCGGTCAACAAGCTCGTCGCGAACGGCGTGTCGACCGTATTCAATTTCGATTTTCGGCTCATCGACGCGGCGGACCTCGAAGTGTCGATTGACGGCGTCGAACAGCATTCCGGCGTCGATTATGTCGTTTCCGGCGCGGGTTCGGGGCAGGGCGGGAGCGTCACTTTCACTGCCGCTCCGGAAGACGCCGCGCTGATCATCCTGCGGCGCGCTTCTCCGCTCGCGCGCCAGATCGACTATCAGAACGAGGGCGATTTGTACGCGAGAACGCTGAATTTCGATTTCGACCGCGTCTGGCTCTCGCTCCAGGAACTCGCCGAAGTCCTCGAACGCGCGATCAAGGTGCCCGTGTCGAGCGAGATCGACCCGAACGACTTCTACGCTTTTCTCGAATTCGTCTCCGAGCGCGTCAGGGAATACGTCCTGGAAGCGTCCGCGCACGTCGAGCAGGCGAAGGCGTATATGGAGCAGGCGCTCAACGCCGCGTCGGTGATCCCTGAAGGTCCGGCGGGACCGCAGGGGCCGACGGGGGCACAAGGCCCTGTCGGCGCGATCGGTCCGCAGGGCGTGGAAGGCCCGCAGGGTTCGCCGGGAATCCAGGGAGTGGAGGGGCCGCCGGGTCCGGTGGGGCCGGCGGGAATTCAGGGCGAGACCGGCGAAGCCGGCCCGCCGGGAGACGCACCGACGATCGACGTGATCGACTGCGGCCACGCGGCGGAAACGCAGTTGGTCTATATCGATGGGGGCGGTGCTTGACAGAAGACAGAGGACTGAGGACAGAAGACAGAACGGCCTTCGGCCTCAGGTATCAGGAATCAGATGTCAGGAATCAGATCGGTTAGCGGCGGCTCTGCCGCCGGAGAGAATCTTTGATAACCCGATCGGTTTTCATCGGCCTGCATAGGTTGGGGTGAGCGAAGCGATGCCCAACGTTCCGCAGGTGCTGGAATGGTTTTCGTAGGGGCACGGCGTGCCGTGCCCTATCGGCGGTATAGGTTGGGGTGAGCGTAGCGATGCCCAACATTCCGCAGGTGCTGGAATGGCGGAGAGGAATTACATATGATTATTTTGGTTCACACGAAGACACGAAGCCCTACTGAATCCCTTCGTGTCTTCGTGTGGAATATGAAAGGAGCTAAGCCATGCGACATCTAAACCCACCCCTGACCCCTCCCTTATCAGGGAGGGGAGATGCGTGGCTCCCTCCCCTGACAAGGGGAGGGATGGGGAGGGGTTCAACTGAAAACAGATCACAAAGCGAGCGCCAGCGAGCGCTCAGTCCTCTGTCCTCAGTCTTCTGATATGGAGTACTAAAAATGCCAACGTTCAAGATTCAATTCAGGCGCGATGTGAAAGCGCAATGGGAGACGGTCGATCCGGTGCTGCGCGACGGCGAGATCGGCGTCGAAAAGTCCGACGATCCGTCGGTCGTCGCGTACAAGATCGGCGACGGTGAAACGCTCTGGAGCGAGCTGCCGTACGCGAGCGGTCCGCAGGGACCGCAAGGCGCGACGGGCGACAAGGGCGACACTGGCGCGACGGGCGCGCAGGGTCCCGCGGGTGCTCAGGGAATCCAGGGGCCGCAGGGGGTCGCCGGACCGCAGGGGCCGGCGGGCTCGCAAGGCCCGCAAGGGGCGACCGGGCCGCAGGGTACGTCGGGAGGCGTCGGTGCAAAGGGTGCAAAGGGCGACCCCGGCAAGGACTTCCGCGTCGCCAAAATCTACGCCTCGGTCGACGAACTCGAAGAAGAGACCGGCGACGACCTGGAAGCCGGCGATTGGGCGATCGTCGTCACCGACGATTACACCGACGAGGAACACGGCCAGGTCTATGTCTGGAACGGCGAGGCCTACGACTTTCTGTTCGCCCTCGTCCCGCTGCCGGCGAGCGGCGATTACGCCCCGCTCGCCTCTCCCGCCTTCACCGGAGAGCCGACCGCGCCGACGCCCGCGTCGACCGACAACTCGACGAAGCTTTCGACGACGGCGTTTGTGAAAACCGCGCTTTCGGGGATTTCCGGCTTCACGCCGACGGCGTTCGTGAGTGCGTCAATAAATAACCCGAACTATGGAGGCGCGTACACGTTTACTTTTACACGCGCGAACGGCGGAACGTTTGCAATAAACACAGGCGCGGTTGCGAACTGCGATTGCCATTGCTGAGGAGATTTTGATGATTCTACTCAAAGACCGCAAAGCCGAATCCGACCAAGCCGAGTTTCTGATCGCGCCGACGACAAACGGGTTCTGCATCGAGCATCCGGCGTCGGGGAAGTCCTTCGAGTTCGACAAGACGAAACTCGAATTCTTCCCGGATATCGCTTATCTGGCGTTCGATCTGAAGGGCGAATTCACGCTCTTCTGGCACTATGAGCTGTGGCACTCGCGCGACGGCGTCTCTTCGATCGGCGTCCGCAAGCTCATCGCGCCGTCGGCGATCAAGTCTCCGCTCGCGATTCTCCCGATCGACGCGGAAGGCGAAGTCCATCTGTATTCCGAAAGGGCGTGTTTCGCTGCGAGCGATGTTGAGAGCATTGCGGTGCCTCCGGGAACGGCGTCGTTCGACGCGATCAAAGCGTGCGTCCCCGGCATCCTCTCCTACCTTGCGTATTGCCGCGCGAAGGGGAACGCGCTCGCGCGCTTTAACCCGGTCGACGCCGCCGCCGCGCTCGAATATCAGCTCGACTTCATTACTGCGGCGGTGAAGCATCTGATGGGTGCGTCCGCGACGAAGCCGGACTTCTGGGAGGGATTTGAGAACGCGGTCGACCCCTTGCTGTCGTTCGATCTCGTCGGGGAAGAGAAGGCGCTTTCCGATCTGGTAATCGAGAAGGCAAAAACGCGCCAAAATCAGATCGCGTATTTCGAGGAGTTGAACCGTGGCTGAGTTTCGATTCAATGTCCTGTTGCCCGACGGCAAGACCGCGGTCTATCGCTACGACAACGCGGATTCGACGCTCTTTCTCGAAGGCCGGCGCGTCGTCGTCGAAGGCGGGCGCGTCAAGCGCGAGTCGCCGGAACTCTTGAGCGCGCGGATCGAGGGGAGAAAGCTCAAGGAACAACTGCGCGTCCTGCGGATCAAGCTGGGTCTCTCGTGCAATTACGCGTGTGCGTATTGCTTGCAGGCGAAGACCGACGCCGAATCGGGGCTGACGCCCCGCGACGTCGACGCGCTCGTCGAAAAGATTCAGACGGCGATTTGCTGCGGCGGTGACGATGCGCGTCCCCTGCGGATCGAGTTCTGGGGTGGCGAGCCTTTCGTGTACTGGGCGGCGCTGAAACCCTTGGCTGAGAAGCTGCGCGTGTTGTACCCGAAGGCGGTCTTTCTGCTGATCACGAATGCGTCGCTGCTCGACGACGAGAAGATCGACTGGCTCGACGCGCTGGGCTTCGGCGTGGGGGTAAGCCACGACGGGCCGGGGCAGTTCGTTCGGGGGAAAGACCCCTTCGACGACGAGAGAACGCGCGCGGCGATTTTGACGCTCTACGCGCGCCTCGCGCCGCAGGGGCGCTTGAGCTTCAACCCGGTCATCCACCGGGGGAACGGGCGGCGGAAACACGTCGTTGCGTATTTCGACGCGCTGTTTCCGGGAGACGAGCATTTACGCTTCGGCGAGGGGCGTTTGGTCTCGCCGACGAACGCGGCGGGGCTACGCCTGTGCTTTACCGCGCGCGAGCACGTCGCGTACCGGCGTGCTGAGTATCTTTCGATGCTGCGCGACGAGCAAGTTTGGCGCTTCTATTTTCTGCATCACGTCGTCAATGCGTTTCTGGACAGTCTGGAGACCGAAACGAAAGCGTCGGAAATCGGAACGTCGTGCGTCGCCGACGGTGCGGACAGCGTTTCGATCGACCGGGAGGGGAAGGTTCTGCTGTGCAACAACGTAGCAGACGCCGACTTCGACGCGCGCGGGCGTCGGTTGCGCTTCGGGAATCTTTCAAACCTCGACGCGGTGCGCGTCGATACGCGGCGCTTCCTGTATCGGCAAAAGGGTAGCACGTGTTTCTCTTGCCCCGTCCTTCACATCTGTCATGGAACGTGCCCGATCGAGGACGACCCGCGCTTTCAACGCGCGGCGTGCGACAACGCCTTCTCCGACAGCGTCCTCGGCCTCGCTTATGCGATCCGCGAACTCTCTGGCGGCGGTCTTCTGACACGCATCGACGGGGAGGGTCTGACGGAGGAGCGGAGGGATATCTTCGGGCTTCAGGAGACAGGAGACAGGAAACGGGAGACGGGAGACAGAGGATGATCAGGAGACAGGAAACAGAGAAATATGCGACGGCTTCGCCGTCGAAGAAAAATCGACGAAATACCGATCGGTTTTCATCTGTCTCCCGTCTCCTGACATCTGTCCCCTGTTACGCTGCTTGCGCTTTCAGCCACTCGCGCAGGGCGTCGTTGACGCGCGTTTGCCAGCCCCTGCCCGTGGCGCGCAAGCCTGCCAGCACGTCCGCGTCGAAGCGGATCGTCGTTTGTTTTTTGGGAGACGCCTTCCGGCTCCCGACAGGGCGTCCGCGCCGGACGAGTTTTTCCCCCACGTATTCGTCGGCACGCGCGAAAAAAGCGTCATCCAATTCCGGCGCGTCATCCGGGTCAAGCCAGGCGGTTCCGGTAGCGTTCGATTTCGCGTTCAGTGGCTTTCCTCATGCTGATGATACGGCGGAATTCGCCGCGCGGCGTCCAGACCATGACGACCATGCGTCCGTCCAGAAGCCCGGTGGTGATATTGCGCGGCTCTCCATAGTCCCGACGCAGGTCATCGGCGGTGTAGTGGCGTCCCGCAAAAACCTCTTCGGCGCGGCAAAAATCAAGACCACGCTCAAAAAGAGTCTGCTTGCGTTTTTCGGGATCGAATTCGATCTCCATGATTTAATTGTAGCGTCAAATAAATTGGAAGTCAAAGTTCCGTTTGACTATTTCGCCGCCGCGTGCCGTCACCGGTTGGCGCAAGGACTCAAAAAATGAGAGGAGGCACGATGAAACAACTCGAAAAAATCCTGATCGCGATCGATCAACTTTTCAACGCGATTCTCGGCGGATGGCCCGACGAGACCTTGTCTTCGCGCGCGTGGCGCTGGCATACGCGACGCGCACGCTCGTGGCCGATGGGTCTGATCAATGCGCTTTTCATCGACCCGGAACACTGTCTGTCGAGCTATTTGTCCGAACGGCGCGGACGCCAGCTCCCGCCCGAACTGCGACCGGAGGTTTGACATGCCGCGCAACCCCACGACCTGGAATCTCTCGACCTGGCTCCTTGCGTCCGCGATGGCGACGGCGGGCGGCTTCGTCAATTGGTATGCCAACGTTCGACGCGGTTATTCACGCGCGTGCAACATCGCCGAACTCGTCGGCGAACTCTTCACGTCGGCCTTCGTCGGCATCGGTGCGTTCATGCTCGCCGCCGCCCTTGACCAGCCCGAAGGCGTCTGCGCGGCGCTGGCGGGCGTCGGCGGACACATGGGGAGCCGTCTCTTGTTCATCATCGAGCGCTGGCTCGAAACGAGGATGAGCAAACCATGATCGACAGCCGGAATCCTGACGAACTCGCTCCCGCCGTTCGGGCGATGGCAGAGGCATTTATCGCGGTGTGCAAGGCGCAGGGGATCGATCTCGTCATCACGAGCACTTACCGCGACGCGGAAAAGCAGGACGCGCTTTACGCCCTCGGGCGGACGAAGCCGGGGAAAGTCGTGACGAATGCGAAAGGCGGGCAGTCGTTTCACAACTGGCGCGTCGCGTTCGACGCGGTGCCGTTGCGGGGCGGGAAACCCGTTTGGAATACGCGCGGCGACGATGGAAAACTCTGGGAAAAAATCGGCGCGATCGGCGAAGCCGTCGGCTTGGAGTGGGGCGGGCGCTGGAAAAAATTCCCGGACTATCCGCATTTCCAGTGTACGAACGGACGCTCGCTCGCGGATTTCCAGAAAGGGGAGGCGCACGAATGAGCAAGATCATTTCATTCCTCGGCGCAAAGACGACGCCGTGGCTCGTATGCGGCGTACTCGGCGCGGCGGCGCTGTTCGCGGCAAATAGCTACCTCGCCTTGCGCGACGAATATACGGCGTACCGGGCGCGCGTCGAAGACGCCGGCCATGCCGCGCGTCTGGCGCAGGAAAGCTTACGCGACGCGCATGAAAAAACTCTCGAAGAAGTGAGGAAATCGTATGAAAGTCAGATGGAAACGGTTCGTTCCGGCGCTCTTGCTGCTTACCGGCTGCGCGACGCAAATCCCCGTAGCAGTACCGTGTGCGCCGATGCCGGCGGTCAGCCGGTGGATGATGACGCCGAGCGAAAACGCCTGGCTGACGCAACGCTCGGAAACTGCGCCGAGGACGCGCTGAAACTCGCGGCGTGGCAGGCGTGGTGCACGAAGAATCAGTGCCCGGTCGAGGACTGAAGACAGAGGACAGAAGACAGAGGACAGAACGGCCTTCGGCCTCAGGGATCAGGAATCAGATGTCGGGAATCAGATCAGTGAGCGGCGGCTTCGCCGCCGGAGAAAGAGCTTTGAAACACCGATCGGTTTTCATCTGAGCCTCTTGCAAAACTCCCGCGAGAAAGGGGTTTGAAAGGAGTGTTTCGTCCATGTGGAGAGATTTTCTGGTCAGTTGGGTTGGTGGCGGCGAGGCTGTATATGCATAGTATATAAAT
>JAISAZ010000006.1 GCA_031266435.1 Accumulibacter sp. | reverse complement strand
CAAGGGGGAAATGAAGGGGGTTTATGGCGTTCGATAAACATTGGCGCGTTTTCAAACCATCCTTCACATCATTCATGCGCCTGCGGAATCGTTGGGCTTTGCTTCGCGCAGCCCAACCTATACCGCCGATAGGGCACGGCACGCCGTGCCCCTACAATTCATCTGATACCTGACCCTCTATTCCGTCATTCATACACATACGGAACGTTGGGCATCGCTACGCTCACCCCAACCTATGCGGCCAAATGGTCGGGAAACCGAACACGGACCTATCGGACAATGGCGGTATCCGGTCGGTGCCCTCGGCCTGCGACGGTATGCAGACACCCGATGAACCCGAAGGAACCGGTTCGGCCTGCGGTGGCGCGCAGACACCCGATCAGCCCGAAGACCGCGTGTCGCGCCGGCGCGGTTCCGTACAGGCCCGTAAGGATACCCTGACCATGGCGGATTAATTTGTGAGGAAATGAAATGGAAAATTTTGGGATCGTCAGCGAGGCGCGCGTACCGCCGATTCTGGCGAAGCAAGGTACAACATCATTCATACGTATGCGGAATCGTTGGGCTTCACAGGGTATAGGTTGAGCTGAGGAACGAAGCCCAACATCTCGCTTGCGCGGAGCGCAAGCCATAACAGGATTCGGCATCATTCCCGCAAAAGCGTGCCCATTGGCGCGCGAAGGTATGACAGCACGTAGGGGCACGGCGTGCCGTGCCCAGGGTTTCATTCCGTTTCCAAACCCCCGTCCCGTCATTCATGCGCATTCGGAATCGTTGTGGCTCTCCCTTCGTTCAGCCCAACCTATACCGCCGCTGGGCACGGCACGCCGTGCCCTGTCAGGTATCTGGAATCAGAGGACAGGAATCAGATCGGTTACCGGTGGCGTTGCCACCGGAGAGAATCAACAAAAAACGATCGGTTTTCATCTGTCTCCCGTCTCCTGACATCTGTCTCCTGACTCCTGAGAAGTCGGGACGTTCGCGCGTTCTGGTAGAATGTCGGATTGGCTGCGAGAGTGGCGAAATTGGTAGACGCACTGGATTTAGGTTCCAGCGCCGCAAGGCGTGGGGGTTCGAGTCCCTTCTCTCGCACCACGGCGGAATCGACGGACCGAACAATACAAACTCGAGGATGATTTTCAATGGAAGAGACGAAACTTACGGAAGACAACGAAGCGGCGCAGACCGGGGGCGCCGAGGCGCCGCAGGTCGAGCTTACCGAAGCGGAGCGGACCGAACTTGCCGAAATTGCCGAAATGATGCAGGTTGAGGACGCGCCGGCGCCGAGCGCTCTCGAACGCCATCTCGATCTTGCGATTTCCGTCGCCGATCTGGAAAAAGAAGTCACCCTGCGATTGAAGCGTATCGGCAAGACGCTGAAAGTCGATGGATTCCGTCCGGGGAAAGTGCCGGAAAAGATCGTCCGTCAGCAGTACGGCGAGCAGGCGCGCTACGAAGCCTTGAACGAAATGCTTCAAAAAACCTTCAACGAGACTGCCCGTGCCCAGAACCTGCGCGTCGTGGGCTACCCGAATGTCTCGGAGAAGGCCCCGGAAGCGACCGGAACTCCGGAGATTCTGGAGTTTTCCGCCGTCTTTGAAGTTTTCCCGGACGTTAAACCCGGCGACCTGACAGGCGTTGAAATCAAGCGTCCCACGCTCGAAATCGGGCAGACGGAAATCGATAAAACGGTGGAACTCCTGCGCGAGCAGCACATGCGTTACGAAGTGACCGATCTCCCGGTCCAAATGGACGACCGCGTGAAACTCGATTTCTTCGGGAAGAGAGACGGCCTCTCCTTCCACGGCGGCGATTCGACGGACGCGGTGTTCATCGTCGGCGAAGGCTCGATGCTCCCCGAATTCGAAAAGGTGATCATCGGGATGAGGGCGGGAGAAACGCGCTCTTCCGAAATCACGTTCCCGGAGAAGCATTATGTGAAGGAACTCAAGGGGCAGACGGTCACTTTCGACATCCACCTCAAGGAAGTCGAGCGTGAGGTTTTGCCTGAAATCGACGAAGATTTGGCCAAGGCGTTCGGAATCGACGACGGCGACGTTGCCATGATGCGCACCGAGATCGAGGCCAATTTGAGGCGCGAGGTCAAAAAGCGCCTGCAGGAGAAGGGCAAGAATCACGTCATGGACGCGATCCTCAAGGTGACGCCGATCGATATTCCGAAGTTGCTGATCCAGCGGGAGTCGCAGGACTTGATGCACTCGGCGATCGAGGAAATGGAAGAGATCGCCGGCGTCAAGGCCAAGAATCTTCCGATCAAGCCCGAATGGTTCGCCGCGAAGGCGAAGCGCCGCGTCGGCTTGGGTCTGATCCTCGCCGAGATCATCAAAGACAACGGCTTGAAAGCTCAGCCGGCGCAGGTGCGGGCGGTCATCGAAGAAATGGCGCAGGGTTACGAAAACCCCGAAGAAGTCGTCCGCTGGTATTACGCGGAACCGCATCGCCTCACCGACATCGAGGCGGGCGTCGTCGAGGATAACGTCGTCGCGTGGGCGCTCGACAAAGCCCATATCGTCGACGACCCCGTCGATTTCGACGAGCTGATGGGGCAGAAAGCGCCCCCCGCCGCCGTGACGAAATCTCCCGCCGTGACGGAATCTCCCTATGAGCCGGAGTCCGCCGCCGTGCCGGAATCCCGCGAGGAAGAAGCGCAATGACCTGTGACCACAGTCCCCTTTCGGTTTCCGAAAGGATCGAACCGCAATCGCTCGGCCTCGTTCCAATGGTCGTCGAGCAGAGCGGTCGCGGCGAGCGCGCGTACGACATTTATTCGCGCCTCCTGAAAGAGCGCGTCGTCTTCCTCGTCGGGCCGGTCAACGACGCGACGGCGAACCTCATCGTCGCGCAGCTCCTTTTCCTCGAAGCCGAGAATCCAGACAAGGACATCCAGTTCTATATCAATTCTCCGGGCGGTTCGATCACGGCGGGCTTGTCGATCTACGATACGATGCAGTTCATCAAGCCCGACGTTTCGACGCTGTGCATGGGGCAGGCCGCGTCGATGGGCGCCTTCTTGCTGTGCGCCGGCGCGAAGGGAAAGCGCTTCGCGCTCCCGAATTCGCGCATGATGATCCATCAGCCGATCGGCGGCTTTCAGGGGCAGGCGTCCGACATCGCGATCCACGCGAAGGAAATCCTTTCGCTGCGCGCGAAGATCAACGAAATCATGGCTTTGCACACGGGGCAGCCGATCGAGCGCATCGAAAAGGATACCGACCGGGACAATTTTCTCTCGGCGCGGGAGGCGGCTGAATACGGCCTGATCGATAAAGTGCTCGCTCGGCGCGACGGCGAATGAGTTCGTTCCCTTTCAACAAACCCGCCGCCGGACGGCTTCACCGTGCGCGTGTCGCTTGGCGGCGCGCGGCGCGTCTTCGCGCCGTCGGCGATGTACGAACGAAATCCTGTATTTTCGGTCAAGGGTTCATTGGATGTTTGCAGCTTGAGGCGAAATAAGATGGGCGATAAAAAAATCGGCGAATCCCTGCTCTATTGCTCGTTTTGCAACAAGAGCCAGCACGAGGTCAAAAAACTCATCGCGGGGCCGAAGGTCTATATCTGCGACGAGTGCATCGCCCTGTGCAACGACATCGTCAGAGAGGAAAACTCGCTCGACGCGGAGAAGCTTTCCCGGAACGAAATCCCGACGCCGAAGGAGATTTCCGCGATCCTCGACCAGTACGTCGTCGGGCAGGAAACCGCGAAGCGTATCCTGGCCGTCGCCGTCTATAACCACTACAAGCGTCTGCGTCACAAAGACAGCCGCGACGCGGATGTCGAACTCACCAAGAGCAACATCCTTCTGATCGGGCCGACGGGGTCTGGAAAGACCCTGCTCGCGCAAACGCTCGCGCGCCTCCTCGACGTTCCTTTCGTCATGGCCGACGCGACGACGCTGACCGAGGCCGGCTACGTCGGAGAAGACGTCGAAAACATCATCCAGAAACTGCTCCAGAAGTGCGGGCACGATATCGAGAAGGCGCAAAAGAGCATCGTTTACATCGACGAGATCGACAAGATTTCGCGCAAATCGGAGAACCCGTCGATCACGCGCGACGTTTCGGGCGAGGGGGTGCAGCAGGCGCTCCTGAAGCTGATCGAAGGGACGACTGCGTCGGTTCCACCCCAGGGCGGGCGCAAACATCCGAGTCAGGATTTCCTTCAGGTCGATACGACCAACATCCTGTTCATCTGCGGCGGCGCCTTCGACGGGCTGGAAAAGGTGATCCGGCACCGTTCCGAGCACGGCGGCATGGGCTTCGGCGCCGAAGTCAAGAGCAAGAGCGACGGCGGCAACGACATCCTCCGCACGGTCGAACCCGACGACCTCATCAAGTACGGGCTGATTCCCGAACTCGTCGGGCGCCTCTCGGTCGTCGCGACGCTCGAAGAACTTTCGATCGACGCGCTCGTCCAGATCCTCGTCGAGCCGAAAAACGCCCTCGTGAGACAGTATCAGAAACTTTTTGCAATGGAAGGCGTCGAACTCGAAATCCGTCCGGCGGCGCTGACCGCGATCGCCCAGCGCGCGCAGGAAAGAAAAACCGGCGCGCGGGGTTTGCGGTCGATCCTGGAATCGA
Source organism: Accumulibacter sp. (assembly GCA_031266435.1). Classification (GTDB taxonomy): domain Bacteria; phylum Pseudomonadota; class Gammaproteobacteria; order Burkholderiales; family Rhodocyclaceae; genus Propionivibrio. The sequence goes on along the minus strand of JAISAZ010000006.1, from coordinate 23,498 downwards.
TCCTGCTTGACACGATGTACGAGTTGCCGGGGATGGAAAACGTCACGAAAGTCGTCCTCGACGAAAACATGGTCGCCAACGGCGCGCGACCGCTGATCATCTACGCCGATTCGCCCAGCAAGGCTTCCGGTTCGAGTTGACCGTTTTCGCGCCCGCTTGAAATATGGAAGGACGCCCCCATCTGGGGAACTCCTTCAACCCCAATAACCCGGCAAAAAGGTGGGTTTTACTTTTTGACGAACACTAAATGATGAGTAGCCTTTAGATGCCCCTTTTCTCCACTGAAACCATGGAATTGCCCCTGATCCCCTTGAGGGATGTCGTTGTCTTCCCGCACATGGTGATCCCCTTGTTCGTCGGGCGTCCGAAGTCGATCCGCGCGCTCGAAACCGCGATGGAATCGGGGCGCGGAATCATGCTCGTGGCGCAAAAATCGGCCGGCAAGGACGACCCGGAGATCAAAGACCTCTACACGGTCGGCTGCAGGGCGAACATCCTCCAAATGCTCAAGCTGCCGGACGGCACGGTCAAGGTGCTCGTCGAAGGCGTACGGCGCTCGCAGATCGAAGCGATCCACCTGCGCGGCGAGATGTTCATCGCATTGACCCGTCCCGTCGAGTCGGAAACCGCCGTCGACCACGAAGTCGAAGCCTTGCGCCGCGCCGTGCTCGTCCAGTTCGACCAATACGTCAAACTCAACAAAAAAATCCCGCCCGAAATTCTGACCTCGGTCAGCAATATCGAAGAAGCGGGGCGCCTCGCGGACACCATCGCGGCGCACCTGCCGCTCAAGCTCGAACAAAAACAGGAAGTTCTCGAAATTTTCGAAATCCGGGGCCGCATCGAACGCCTGCTCTCGCAACTCGAGACCGAAATCGACATCCTCCTGGTCGAAAAAAGGATTCGCGGTCGCGTCAAGCGCCAGATGGAAAAAAGCCAGCGCGAATACTACCTCAACGAACAGGTCAAGGCGATCCAGAAAGAACTCGGAGAAACCGAGGACGGCGCGGATTTCGAAGACCTCGAAAAACGCGCGAAGCAAGCGGGAATGAGCAAGGAAGGCATGGCGAAAGTCCAGACCGAACTCAAAAAACTCCGCCTGATGTCGCCGATGTCGGCAGAAGCCACCGTCGTTCGCGGCTACATCGAAACGCTGATCGGTCTGCCCTGGCGCAAGAAGACGCGCACGAGCAAGGACCTCGTCAAAGCCGGGAAAATCCTCGACCGCGACCACTGGGGACTCGAAAGGGTCAAGGAAAGAATCATCGAATATCTGGCCGTCCAGCAGCGCGTCGAAAAGCTCAAAGCGCCGATCCTCTGCCTCGTCGGCCCGCCCGGCGTCGGAAAGACCTCGCTCGGCCAATCGATCGCGAGTGCGACGGGGCGAAAATTCGTCCGCATGAGCTTGGGCGGTGTGCACGACGAAGCCGAAATCCGCGGACATCGCCGCACCTACATCGGCTCGATGCCCGGAAAAATCCTCCAGAACATGACGAAAGTCGCCGTGAAAAACCCGCTCTACCTCCTGGACGAGGTCGACAAAATGGGTCAGGATTTCCGTGGCGACCCCAGTTCGGCTCTGCTTGAAGTCCTCGACCCCGAACAGAACTCGACCTTCGTCGACCATTACGTCGAAGTCGAATACGACCTTTCCGACGTGATGTTCGTCGCAACGGCGAACACGATGCATATTCCCGCGCCGCTCCTCGATCGCATGGAAGTCATCCGCCTTTCGGGCTATACCGAAGACGAAAAAATCAACATCGCCGAGCGCTACCTTCTCCCGAAGCAGATGAAGCTCAACGGGCTGAAGACGACGGAATTGACGATCGCGGAAAACGCGATTCGGGACATCGTGCGTTACTACACGCGCGAAGCCGGCGTCCGTGCGCTCGAGCGCGATATTTCAAAAATATGCCGCAAGGTCGTAAAGCTCCTGCTCATCAAGAAAACGCAGAAACGCCACGCCGTAACGTCCCGCAACCTCGACAAATTCCTCGGCGTGCGCCGGTATTCATTCGGCGTTGCCGAGCGCGAAAACCAGATCGGACAGGTCACCGGGCTTGCCTGGACCGAAGTCGGCGGAGAACTGCTGACGATCGAATCCGTCGTCCTGCCGGGAAAAGGGAAAACGATCACGACCGGCAAACTCGGCGAAGTCATGCAGGAATCCGTGCAAGCCGCGCTCTCGGTCGTCCGGAAGCGCTCGCGCTCGCTGGGAATCGCAGAGGATTTCTACCAAAAAAGCGATATTCACATCCACCTCCCCGAAGGCGCGATCCCGAAAGACGGCCCGTCGGCGGGAATCGGGCTGTGCACCGCGCTCGTATCCGTCCTGACCGGAATCCCAGTGTGCTGCGACATCGCCATGACGGGTGAAATCACGCTGCGCGGCGAAGTGCTCCCGATCGGCGGTCTCAAGGAAAAACTGCTCGCCGCGGTTCGCGGGGGGCTGAAGCGCGTGCTGATTCCCGAAGAAAATGTCCGCGACCTCGCCGAAATTCCCGACAACATCAAAAACAGAATCGAGATCATCCCGGTCAGGTGGATCGACAAAGTCCTCGAACTCGCGCTCGAAAGCAAACCGCAAGCGCTCGCGGAACAAACCCCGCCGCCGCCGCTCCCCGCCGCCACCGAGATCGCCGTGCCGCAGTCCGTCGTCCACTGAACGATGTGGCGGTATAGGTTGGGCTGAACGAATGTGAAGCCCAACGATTCCGCAGGCGCATATCAGGAGACAGATGTCAGGAGACGGGAGACAGGAATCAGAGGTGTAGGGGTACGGCGTGCCGTGCCCAGCGGCGGCATAGGTTGGGGTGAGCGAAGCGATGCCCAACGTTCCGCAGGCGCATATCAGGGATCAGGGATCAGATGAAAACCGATCGGGTTATCAAAGATTCTTCTCCGACCGAAGGCCAAGAATTCTCTGTCTCCTGATTCCTGAACCGGCGTGCCCCTACAAGATCGCGCAGCGTTCGACGGCGACGCGCGGGCGTATGACGCTGTGGTTCCTCCCCGGAACCCACCCCCGACCCCTCCCTTCTCAGGGAGGGGAGAAGCGTGACTCCCTCCCCTGATAAGGGGAGGGATGGGGAGGGGTTGGGAGGATAGGAGGGGTTTGGGTGGCTTGAAAACCCGCCGACGCCCACCGAAGCGCCAACAACCCCCTTCATTTCCCCCTTATCAGGGGGAAAGTGGGAAATCCATGCCTTATTCCTCTTCCAGTTCGCCCCTTCCTTCGTCGACTTCGCCTTGTCGTACTACATTACTGTCTACGGCTCGGCATCAAAGTATGAACGAACTGGAAAAAGGAATCATCGTTTCGCCCAGCGGTTCTCGCCCCTTCGTTTTTCCTTCCGTTGGGCTGAGTGAAGCGATGCCCAAAATCTTCACGTAATGCAAAGTCGATCAGGGCAATTTTGAAAACGTAATCAGGCGGCGACCAAGCGCCGAGCTTCGAGTATTCCGCCGGGGGCGACTTCGCCCGTCCCGGCGAAGCGTCCGTCAGCGTAGACCCGGTGCGCGCCGAGGCGCGTTGGCGCGTCGAGGCGGATCGGATTGCCGTGAAGAAAGCGCTCGGCGCTTTTTCCGTCGATCGCTACGATCGGCAGGGCTTCCAGCAGCGCGTCGACGGGTTTGAGCTTTTCCATTCGCGCGTCCTCGCTGAGCGCGCCAAGCTCGGCGAGCGTCGCGGCGTCGGCGACACTGAAATCGCCGACGGCAATCCGCCTCAGCGCCGTCAGGTGCGCGTAAGAAGCCAAGTGTTCGCCGATGTCCTCGGCGAGCGTGCGGATGTAGGTGCCCTTGCTACACCGCACGCGCAGGCGGCACGACATTCCGGAAAAATCGAGAAGCTCGATCGCGTGAATCGTGAGGACGCGCGGCGCGCGTTCGACTTCAATACCGCGCCGCGCCAGACGGTAGAGCGGCTCCCCGCCGCGCTTCAAGGCCGAGTGCATCGGCGGCACTTGCCGTATCTCACCGCGAAACAATTCGAGCGCCGCTTCGATGTCCCCGCGCGAGAGCATGACTTCGCGGCGATCGACGATTTCGCCCTCGCTGTCGCCGGTCGTGGTCTTTACACCGAATTGCAGCGTCGCTTCGTAAGCCTTGTCGGCGTCGAGAAGGCCGCCGGAGAATTTTGTCGCTTCGCCGAAGCATACGGGGAGTAAACCGGTCGCCAAGGGGTCGAGCGTCCCGGTGTGTCCGGCTTTCGCGGCGGAATAGAGGCGCCGCGCTTTTTGCAGCGCATGATTCGACGAGAGTCCTTCGTCCTTGTCGAGCAGGAGGACGCCGTCGACGCGCTTCCACGAGGGCTTGGCGTTAGTGTTCGTCAAAAAGTAAAACCCAACTTTTTGCCGGGTTGATCAGGGTTTGAAGGTGAGCAAAGCCCACCTTCAAACCAGATAAACACAACGCAAAACCAGTCCGGCCTTGGAGTTCTCTTTCCTTTCCCGGTTCGTTCATACCTTGATGCCGAGGCGCTTCACGGTACTCGCGTCCTGCAAGGGCGAGGTCGACAAAGGAATGGACGAAAGGAAATGGAATCAGGGCGCGGCGTCCGAGAGCGAGATCGCCTGACGGATCAGTTCCGAGAGTTCGGCGCCGCGTTCGATCGACGCGTCGAAAATGAAGTGCAGTTGCGGCGTCAAATGGGTGCTGATACGCTTGCCGAGTTCGCGGCGGAGGAAACCGGAGGCTTTTTCGAGGCCGGCCAGGATTTCCGGAACGCGCTCGCTCGTGTCGAGCGTGCTGAAAAAGATTTTTGCGTGCGCGTAGTCCGCCGAGACTTCGACGCTCGTGAGGCTGATCATGCCGACGCGCGGGTCTTTGAGTTCCTGGCGAATCAGGTCGGAAAGGTCGCGGCGTATCTGCTCGGCGACGCGTTCCCGGCGCGAAAACGATCTGTGTTCCGACATGTTTTTCCCTCGAATTCCCTCAAAGCGTCCGCGCGATTTCGGTCACGTCGTAGACTTCGACCCGGTCGCCTTCTTTGTAGTCGGTGTAATTTTTCAAGGACAGGCCGCACTCGTAACCCGCGTGCACTTCTTTCACGTCTTCCTTGAAGCGGCGGACCGATTCGATCTCGCCGTTCCAGACGACGACGTGGTCGCGCAGAAGCCGTGCGCGCGAGGAACGCTTGACGACGCCGTCGAGCACGTAACAGCCGGCGATCGTCCCGATCTTGCTCGCGCGGAAAACCTGGCGTATCTCGACCGTACCGACGATTTCTTCGCGTCTTTCGGGAGCGAGCATCCCGGAAAGCGCCGCTTTTACGTCGTCGACGACATCGTAAATGATATTGTAGTACCGAATGTCTACGCCGACGTTTTCCGCGATCTTGCGCACGCTGACATCCGCGCGAACGTTGAAGCCGATGATGACCGCGCTCGACGCCTGTGCGAGGTGGACGTCGGATTCGCTGATCGCGCCGACGCCCGCGTGAATGACGTCGACCTTGACTTCGTCGGCGGAGAGCTTTTGCAGGGACTGCGAGAGCGCTTCCTGTGAACCCTGGACGTCGGCCTTGATGATCAGAGCCAGCGTCTTCACGTCGGAATCGGCCATCTGTTCGAGGATGTTTTCGAGGTTCGCCGCCTGTTTGCTCGCGAGTTTGACGTCGCGGAACTTGCCTTGGCGGAAGAGCGCGATTTCACGCGCCTTGCGTTCGTCGGCGAGAACCATCGCTTCCTGTCCGGCGGTCGGGACGTCCGAGAGTCCGAGGATTTCGACGGGAATCGACGGGCCGGCTTCCTTGATCGTGCGCCCGTTTTCGTCGAGCATCGCGCGAATGCGGCCAAAGACCTGGCCCGCCAAAAGCACGTCGCCCTGATGGAGGGTTCCCGACTGGACGAGCATCGTCGCGACGGGGCCGCGCCCCTTGTCGAGCCGCGCTTCGATGATCAAACCTTTTGCCGGTGTCGTCCGTGGCGCCTTGAACTCAAGGATTTCGGCCTGGAGCAGGACGTTTTCGAGCAGTTCGTCGATCCCCGCGCCGGTTTTCGCCGAAACGCAAATGAAGGGCGAGTCGCCGCCGTATTCTTCGGGAATGACGCTCTCGGCGATCAGTTCCTGTTTGACGCGGTCGGGGTTGGCGTCGGGCTTGTCGATCTTGTTGATCGCAACGACGATCGGGACGTTGGCGGCGCGCGCGTGGTGAATCGCTTCGCGCGTCTGCGGCATCACGCCGTCGTCCGCGGCGACGACGAGGATGACGATGTCGGTCGCCTGCGCGCCGCGTGCGCGCATCGCCGTGAAGGCTTCGTGCCCCGGCGTATCGAGGAAGGTCACCATCCCGCGCGCCGTCTCGACGTGGTAAGCGCCGATATGCTGCGTGATTCCGCCGGCTTCGCCGGACGCGACGCGCGTTCGGCGGATGTAGTCGAGCAGCGAGGTTTTGCCGTGGTCGACGTGCCCCATGACCGTGAGCACCGGCGCGCGCGGTTCGATCTCCGCGTCCGCGTAATCCTTCTCGTCGAGGAAAGCGGCGGGGTCGTCGAGTTTTGCCGCGACGGCCTTGTGCCCCATCTCTTCGACGATGATCATCGCCGTTTCCTGGTCCAGCACCTGGTTGATCGTGACCATCAAGCCCATTTTCATCAGCGTCTTGATGACCTCGGTCGCCTTGACGGCCATCTTGTGGGAAAGGTCGGAAACTGAAATCGTCTCCGGAACGCGCACTTCGCGGACGATGGCCTCGGTCGGCGCCTGGAACGAGGTACGCGTTTCCGGCGTGTTTCCGCGACCGCCGCCTTTTCCGTGCCTTGCTCCGCCGCGAGCGGCACCGCTCGGCGCGCCGCGCGTCCGGCCTCCTTGGCGCTTGCCGCTGCCGTTGCCGCCGCGCCAGTCTTTTTTCTCCGCGACTTTTTTGTCGGTCGCCGGTTTTTGCGCGGGCTTTTCCTCGACAGGCTCGTTGGCCGTTTGCGCGACCACTTGCTTCGCCGCCTCGGCGGCGCGCGCCGCCTGCGCTTTTTCTTCGGCTTCGAGTTTCAGGCGCGCGATGCGTTCCTGTTTTTCCCGGTACTCGGTTTCCTGACGCGTGCGGAGTTCGGTGTTGCGGCGCTCTTCCTCGGCGCGCAAACGTTGCTGCTCGTCACCGATGATCGACGCGCGCGTGAGCTTGCGGGCGGTGTGCGGTTTCGGTTCCGCCGGCGTGGCGCCTGGGGTTTTTCCGGGACTTGCGTCGCCGCTTTTTCCCGCCGCACCCGCCTTCGGCGGCGTCGCCGAAGCTTGCTCGGAGGGGGGAGTCCCCGGCGTTCCGGCGTGCGGCGCGGCGGCTTTGGGTTTACGTTTCGCTTCCGGCGTGGCTTGGGCGGGCGAGGCGGACGATGTGGACGAAGTGGGCGCCGAAGTCACTGGAGGCGCGGAGGGCGTGGAGGGTGCGCTTGAGACGGTTGCTGCGCTTGTCGATGTTGATATTACTGATGTTGTCGATATCGCGGACGTTTCCGCCTGCGTCGGCGAGACGCGCGCGCCGCCGGCCTTGGCTTCGGACGGCAAGACTTCGCGCTTGACGAGGACGCGCTTCTTGCGCACTTCGACCTGGACGGTGCGTGCTTTTCCGTGCGCGTCCATCGACTTGATTTCCGAAGTCTGCTTGCGCGTCAGCGTGATTTTCGTCCGCGCGCCCGCCTGACCGCGCGAACCGCGCAGGTATTCGAGCAATTTCGACTTGTCCTGCTCGGACAGCGCATCGTTGGCTCTGAGCGCACGGACGCCGGCCTTTCCAAGCTGCTCGATCAACTCCTCGACCGGCATTTTCAGATTGACGGCAAATTGGGCGACATTCGTTTGCGCCATAGGAAATCCCTCTATCTCCACTTATTCGAACCAATGCGCGCGGGCCGTCGTAATCAACTGCCGCGCCCGCTCGTCGTCGATTCCGGTCATTTCGGTCAATTCGTCCACCGCCAGATCCGCCAAATCGTCCCGCGTCTTCACGCCGTTCAGCGCGAGCTTTTCGGCAAGCGCCTTGTCCATCCCATCGAGGTTGAGCAGGTCTTCGGCGACCTCGCCGATCCGCTCTTCGGTCAGAATGGCTTCCGTCAGGAGGATATTCCTGGCGTGGTCGCGCAATTCCTGCGCCGTCGCCTCGTCGAGCGCCTCGATTTCCAGCATTTCGTGGAAAGGTACGTAGGCGATTTCTTCCAGCGTCGAAAAACCTTCGCTGATCAGGAGGTTGGCCATGTCTTCGTCGACGTCGAGCTTTTCCATGAACTGGACGCGAATCGCCGCCGTTTCCGCCTCGGCGCGCGTCTGCGATTCTTCCTCGGTCATCAGGTTGATCGTCCAACCCGTCATCTCCGACGCCAGCCGGACATTCTGCCCGCCGCGACCGATCGCGATCGCCAGGTTTTCTTCATTGACGACGACGTCCATACTGTGGCGGTCCTCGTCGACGACGACCGAGAGCACCTCGGCGGGCGCGAGCGCTCCGACGACGAATTGCGCCGGGTCGGGCGACCAGAGCACGATGTCGACGCGCTCGCCGGCGAGTTCGTTCGTGACGGCCGTGACGCGCATCCCGCGCATCCCGACGCAGGTACCGATCGGGTCGATGCGCTGATCGTTCGATTTCACGGCGATCTTTGCGCGTATTCCGGGGTCGCGGGCCGCGGCCTTGATTTCGAGCAGGCCGTCCTCGACTTCGGGGACTTCCATCTCGAAAAGTTTGATGATGAATTCGGGCGCCGTGCGCGAAAGGATCAACTGAGGCCCGCGCGCGGCGCGGTCGACGCGGAGCAGAAAGGCTTTGATGCGATCGCCGATGCGCAGGTTTTCGCGCGGGATCATCTGGTCGCGCGGCAACAAAGCCTCGATCCTGCCCGTCTCGATGATCGCGTTCCCACGCTCCATGCGCTTGATCGCCCCGGTCAGCAGACTTTCCTTGCGGTCGAGGAAGTCGTTCAGAATCTGGTCGCGCTCGGCGTCGCGGATTTTCTGGAGGATGACCTGTTTGGCCGCCTGCGCGCCGATCCGGCCGAAGTCGATCGGAGGCAAGGCCTCTTCGAGGATTTCCCCGACCTCGATCTCGGTGTCCTGCTTTTGCGCTTCGGAAAGGGGAATCTGGTGCGCCTCGCTGACGAATTCCTCGTCGTCGACGACCTCCCAACACCGGAAAGCGTCGAAATCCCCCGTTTCGCGGTCGACGGAAACGCGCACGTCGGCGTCGTCGTGGATCTGTTTCTTGGACGCCGACGCCAAAGCCTGCTCGAGCGCGCCGAAAACGGTTTCCTTCGCCACGTTTTTCTCGCGCGCCAGCACGTCCACCAGCAGCAAAATCTCACGGCTCATCGTTTCAATCCTCTCTTATCTCCTGGGTTTCCGAACGTCGGGACCAGCCGCGCCTTATCGACGTTATCCTGATCAAACTCCATTTCGGATTCCGCTCCGGATTCCGTTTTTTGTTCCGCATCGCCCGCGCCGACGCGCAAGCGTATTTTCCCGTCGCTCAAACCCAAAAGGACGCCGGTGAATTTCCGGCGACCGCCGAGCGGCAAACGCAGACGCAAGGCGATCTCCGCCCCGGTAAAACGCTCGAAATCCGACGCCTTCCTGAGCACGCGGTCGAGTCCGGGCGAAGAAATCTCCAGCCTTTCATAATCGACGTTCTCGACGGTGAGGACGCGCGACAGGTGCTCGCTGACGAGGGCGCAATCCTCGACATCGACACCGCCCAACTTTCCCGGTTTGTCGATGAACACCCGAAGGACGCGCCCACGCGGGCTTTGCTCGACGTCGACCAGGTCGAAGCCGAGTCCGGCGAGCGTTTTATCGAGAAGTTCGTTCAAATTCATGGCCGCAAATAAAAAATGGGCAAAACGCCCATCTCCAAAAAAACCTCCCCCGACGGGGAGCGAACGGAAACAAGCATCGGATTATAAAGCAGAATAAACAAAAAATAAAGCGAAAATGAATCCTGCTGTCATTCCGGGCAGGAGACGGAGGACAGAGGACAGAGGACGGAGCGCTCACTCCGTTCGCTTTGTGATCTGTTTTCAGTATTCAGATGTCGCGTGGGATGCTCCTTCAGATTACAGATGACTGATTACAGAGGCCGAAGGCCGTACTGTCTTCTGTCCTCTGTCTTCAGTCCTCTGATCGGGCAAAAAAAGAGGCCCGAAAGCCTCTTTGTAGTCTGACAGGGAGGGCGTCAGACAAAAACTTTTACGAAGGCGCCTCCGGCGGCGAAGAGCGGGGGCCGCACGAAGGGATTCCATTTCGATTCGGTTGGAATTTTCATCGATTCGGCGTGGATTGCGATTTCAAGGTTGATCTTCCACAGGTTTGAAAGTCTTTCGTCCTCGGTGACGATGGTTTCGTCGATCACTTCAATTTCACTTCTTCTATACCACAATAATTTTTTCGCATCAAGTATCGCGGCTTTGCAGCTTTGCAGGTTTACAAGTTTACAGGTTTACAATTCGCCCCGCGATAAAATTCTTGATAAAAACGCTCGGGTTTTTTACAATGGCGACCCTTGAGACTTCTGGAGGCTTTTCATGTTTGCCCGTCTGCGCGAAGATATTCGCTCGGTTTTCGACCGGGACCCCGCAGCTCGCACGTCGTGGGAGGTCCTGACCTGTTACCCCGGAATCCACGCGCTTATCTTCCATCGCGCGTCGCACTGGCTGTGGCGAAGCCGCATGTTCTGGATGGGACGCATGGTTTCGCACCTGGGGCGCTTTTTCACGGGGATCGAAATCCACCCCGGCGCGGTGATCGGACGCCGTTTTTTCATCGATCACGGGATGGGTGTCGTGATCGGCGAGACGGCGATCGTCGGCGACGACGTGACGCTCTACCACGGCGTCACGCTCGGCGGAACCTCGTGGACCAAGGGGAGGCGCCATCCGACGATCGGCGACGGAGTCGTCGTCGGCGCGGGCGCGCAGATACTCGGCCCGGTGACCGTCGGCGCGCGCGCGAAGGTCGGCTCGAACGCCGTCGTCGTCCGCGACGTTCCGCCCGAAACGACGGCGGTCGGCAATCCGGCGCGGATCATCGATTCCGAGCAGGCGCAAAAGCGCGAAGACAAGGCCGGTCAGATGGGTTTTTCGGCGTACGCGCTCGAAGGCAAACCCGACGACCCCTTGGCCAAGGCGATTCACGGCCTGCTCGACCACGCGGTCGAGACCGACCGGCGGATCGACCTTCTGCTCAAGCGGCTCGAACTCGGCGAGGCGACCGTGAAGGACGAGTTGGCGACGGCCGACTGCTTCGATGCGAAGTATTTGAGCAAAATAGTTGACTGATTTCGTCGTTTGTTCTATAGTTGAGTAAAACGATCGGGTATTTGTTCGGGAGGTTTCCATGCGTTTGACGACGAAGGGGCGTTTCGCGGTGACGGCGATGATCGACCTGGCGCTGTCGGGTGCCGACGGCCCGGTGACGCTCGCGGATATCAGCGCGCGGCAGACGATCTCGCTTTCGTACCTCGAACAGCTTTTTGGCAAATTGCGCCGTTACCGCCTCGTCGAGAGCGTGCGCGGCCCGGGCGGCGGTTACCGCTTGGCGCGTCCCGCGCGGCAGATTTCCGTCGCCGACATCGTTTGTGCCGTCGACGAGGCGATCGACGCGACACGCTGCGGCGGCAAGGAAAACTGCAAGAATACGAAGCTGTGCATGACGCACGAACTGTGGGCGACGCTGAACGCAAAAGTCTATGAATTCCTGAACTCGGTCACGCTCGGCGAACTCGTCGAAAAACAGTTGCGCAAGGCGGGCAAGGGCGTCGACCACGCGTTCGCCGTTTTCAAGAAGGAAAGGCGCGGCGCCCGGGCGGCGCACGCGTAAAGCCATGTTTGCACCCGTGTATTTCGACCACAACGCGACGACGCCGCTCGACCCTGCGGTACTGGAGGAGATGGCGCCCTGGCTGTCGGCGCGCTTCGGCAATCCATCGAGCCGGCACGAATACGGACGCGCGGCGCGTCGGGCGGTCGACGAGGCGCGCGGGATCGTCGCCGCCGCCGTCGGCGCGCAGCCCTCGGAAATCGTTTTCACGAGCGGCGGTTCGGAGGCCAACAACCTTTTCATCAAGGGCGCGGCGGAGCGCATGAAACCCGGCCTCGTCGCGGTCAGCGCAGTCGAGCACCCCTGCGTACTCCGTCCCGCCGAGCAACTCGTCCGGCGCGGATGGGCGCTGGAGAAACTCGCCGTCGACGCGAAAGGTCGCGTCGATTACGACGCGTATTCCGAAGTCGTCGAGAGAGGGCCGGCGATCGTTTCGGTCATGGCGGCGAATAACGAAACCGGCGTTTTGCAGAACATCCGCGCGCTGGCATCGAGCGCGCGCGCGCGCGGCGCCCTTTTTCACACCGACGCGGTGCAGATGCTCGGCAAACTCCCGATCGACTTTCGGGCGCTGAACTCGGCAGGCGTCGACGCGATGACGCTCTCCGCGCACAAGCTCGGCGGACCGAAAGGCGCCGCGGCGCTCGTCGTCGACAAGCGTGTCTGGCTCGAACCGCTCATCGCGGGCGGCGGGCACGAGCGGGGTTTACGCGCGGGGACCGAGAATGTCGCGGCGATCGTCGGTTTCGGCGCCTGCTGCGAACTCGCCGTGTGTGCGCGCGCCGAAAACGCGCAGAAAATGCTTGGCCTGCGGCGTGCGCTCGAACGCGGTTTGACCGAACTTGGCGCGCGCATCTTCGGATTCGACGCGGAACGCTTGCCGAATACCGTCAGTTTCGCCGTCCCGAACGTCGACGGTGAAACGCTGGTCTCGAAGCTCGACCGCGCCGGGTACGCCGTTTCGAGCGGTTCCGCGTGTTCCGGCGAAAACCCGGAGCCGTCGCACGTTCTCCTTGCGATGGGCGTTGCGCCCATGGAAGCGCGCGGCGCGGTGCGCGTGAGCTTTGGCGCGCCGAATACCCTCGCGGAAGTTCAGGGTTTTTTGAACGCATTGCGCGAGACTTTGTCGGACTTGATGAAACTGACCGCTGTCGCGGCCTCTTCTTAGAAATGGAGCGAAGGAGATGTTGAAGCTTCCGATTTACCTGGATTCGTCGGCGACGACGCAGGTCGACCCGCGCGTCGCTGAAAAAATGATTCCCTACCTCGTCGAGAAGTTCGGCAATCCGGCTTCGAATTCGCATTCCTTCGGCTGGGAAGCCGAGGCAGCCGTCGAGGAGGCGCGTGAAGAAGTCGCGCGGCTCGTGGGTGCCGACTCAAGGGAGATCGTCTGGACCTCCGGCGCGACCGAATCGGACAACCTGGCGCTCAAGGGCGCGGCGGCGTTCCACTCGGACCGTGGCAAGCACATCATCACCGTGAAGACCGAGCACAAGGCCGTCCTCGACCCTTGTCGCGAACTCGAACGCCGGGGCTTCGACGTCACCTACCTCGACGTGTGCGAAAACGGCCTCGTCTGCCTCGAAGACTTCAAGAACGCGCTTCGCCCCGACACGATCCTGGTCTCGGTGATGTTCGTCAATAACGAGATCGGCGTCGTGCAACCGGTCGAAGAAATCGGCGAAATCTGCCGCGAGCGGGGCATCGTATTCCACGTCGACGCCGCGCAGGCGGCGGGGAAGACGAAGATCGACTTAGCGACGCTCAAAGCCGACCTCATGAGTCTGTCGGCGCACAAGATCTACGGGCCGAAAGGCGTCGGCGCGCTTTTCGTCCGACGCAAACCGCGCGTCCGCATCGAGGCGCAGATGCACGGAGGCGGGCACGAACGCGGCCTCCGTTCGGGGACGCTGCCGACGCACCAGATCGTCGGGATGGGCGAAGCCTTCCGGCTCGCGCGTCTCGAAATGGACGCCGAAAACGCGCGGATTCGCGTCCTGCGCGACAAGTTGCTCAAGGGAATTTCCGATATTCCGCACGTCTATGTGAACGGCGACCTCGAACACCGTGTCCCGCACAATCTGAACGTCAGTTTTGCCTACGTCGAAGGCGAGTCGATGCTGATGTCGATCAAGGACCTCGCGGTCTCTTCGGGATCGGCCTGCACGTCCGCCTCGCTCGAACCTTCCTACGTGCTGCGCGCGCTCGGACGCGACGACGAACTCGCGCACAGCTCGGTGCGGATCACGATCGGTCGCTTCAATACCGAGGAAGAAATCGACTACGCCGTCAAGGAATTGCACGAAAAGATCGGCAAGTTGCGCGATATGTCGCCGCTCTGGGAAATGGTTCAGGAGGGCGTCGACCTGAGCCGCGTACAGTGGGCGGCGCACTGATTCCATTTCCGGTTTGTCCTTGGTCGACTCGCCCTGCGGGACGAAAAGACCTGTGAAGCGGCTCGGCATCAAAGCATGAACGAATGATATTTGACAAGGATGCATATATGACATACAGTATAAAAGTCCTGGATCACTACGAGAACCCGCGTAACGTGGGTTCTTTCGACAAGGACGAAGCGGGCGTGGCGACCGGGATGGTCGGCGCGCCCGCATGCGGCGACGTGATGAAATTGCAGATCAAGGTCGGTAAGGACGGCGTCATTGAAGACGCGCGTTTCAAGACTTACGGATGCGGTTCGGCGATTGCTTCTTCGTCGCTCGTGACCGAATGGGTCAAGGGCAAAACCCTCGACCAGGCGCTGGAAATCAAGAATGCCCAGATCGCCGAAGAATTGGCTCTGCCGCCGGTGAAGATTCACTGCTCGATACTGGCGGAAGATGCCATCAAGGCCGCTGTCGCGGATTACAGAAAAAAGAGCGGTGAATCGACAAAGCAGTAAGGAGAAAATGAAATGGCGGTAACATTATCTGAAAAGGCCGCGAAGCACGTGGCGAACTATATGGCAAAGCGCGGGGAAGGCGTCGGACTGCGCCTCGGCGTGCGCACGAGCGGGTGTTCGGGCGTCGCGTACCGTCTCGAATTCGTCGATGTCGTCGCGCCGGACGACGTTGAATTCGAGTCTCACGGCGTCAAGGTGCTGATCGACGCCAAAAGCCTGCCCTACCTCGATGGTACGGAACTCGACTACACCCGCGAGGGCTTGAACGAGGGCTTCCGTTTCAACAACCCGAACGTCAAGAACGCCTGCGGCTGCGGCGAGAGCTTCAGCGTCTGAGAGCGCCGCGCGTCTCGTGCGGATTGGATGATAGAATCGCGCGCTTTGCGCGAAGAAGACGCGCGGTCGTCGTGGGCTGCGGCGGGAAATCCCGGCGCGGACGGTTTGGAGAGGGAGTGAGCGGATGGCGTGTGTGAAATGGTCGGCGTGGTCTGGGTTGGCGGACGGATGGGCTTCGAGCGAGTGCTGATGGACTTCAACGTCGATCATTTTGCCCTGTTCGGCTTGCCGGAAAAATTCCGGACCGACACGGACCTCCTGGACAAACGCTACCGCGAGATGCAGGTCCTCGCGCATCCCGACCGCTACGCGGGTGCGGGCGACGAGGAAAAGCGCGTTTCGATGCAATGGGCGACGCGCGTCAACGAAGCCTACCAGACTCTGAAAAACCCACTGCGCCGTGCCGCCTACCTCATGCTTCTCGCGGGAAGAAAGCTCGATGTCGAGAGCAACACGGCCATGCCGACTGAATTTCTGATCGAACAGATGGAGTGGCGCGAGGCCGTCGCTGAGGCGCGGCGCGCGCGCGAGCAAACCGAACTCGAACAGCTCTACCATCGCGTGAAGCAACAGATGAAATGCCGATACGAGCGGCTGGCAAACCTTCTCGACGACGAGGCCGACACCGCGCTCGCGGAAGACGAGGTTCTGCGTCTCATGTTCCTCGACAAACTCGTGTCGGAAATCGACGACGCGCTCGTCGCGCTCGAAGCCTGATATCGGAGCCGCATGGCGCTTTTTCAAATCGCGGAACCCGGAGAATCGGCGGCGCCGCATCAGCACAAGTTGGCTGTCGGGATCGACCTCGGGACGACGAATTCGCTCGTCGCGACGGTCAAGAGCGGCGTGGCGTCGGTTCTTCCCGACGCGCTTGGGCGTCCCCTCCTGCCCTCGGCGGTGCGCTACCGCGACGGCGAGTCTCCCGTCGTCGGATACGACGCGCTC
Organism: Accumulibacter sp.; assembly: GCA_031266435.1. Classification (GTDB taxonomy): domain Bacteria; phylum Pseudomonadota; class Gammaproteobacteria; order Burkholderiales; family Rhodocyclaceae; genus Propionivibrio. The sequence goes on along the minus strand of JAISAZ010000006.1, from coordinate 7,522 downwards.
GCCGGTCAGTCGTCCGACCCTTCGAACGTCATCGTTTCGGTCAAACGTTTCATGGGCCGTTCGATCGACGAACTGCCTTACCGCGAGTCGATGCCCTACCGCTTCGAAGCCGGTCCGGGCGCGCTGAGCCTCAAGACGGTCGCGGGCGTCAAAACACCGGTCGAAGTCTCGGCGGACATCCTTCGGGAATTGCGGACGCGCGCGGAGGCCGCCCTCGGCGGCGAACTCGTCGGCGCCGTCATCACGGTCCCCGCGTATTTCGACGACGCGCAACGTCAGGCGACGAAGGACGCCGCGCGGCTCGCCGGACTTTCCGTCCTGCGGCTCCTGAACGAGCCGACGGCCGCGGCGCTCGCGTACGGCCTCGACAACGCCGCCGAAGGCGTCTACGCGGTCTACGACCTCGGCGGCGGGACTTTCGATATCTCGATCCTCAGGCTCTCGCGCGGTGTTTTCGAAGTCCTCTCGACGGGGGGCGATTCCTTTCTGGGCGGCGACGACTTCGACCAGCGCATTTTCTGCTGGGTCATTGAGGCCGCGAAGCTGAAGCCGCTCTCCGGCGAGGACGCGCGCCACCTCCTGACGTGCGCGCGCGAGGCCAAAGAGTTCCTGACGAACCACGGCGCCGCGCCGATCGTCGCGCGGATCGGGAGCGGCGAGCTTGTCGACCTCGAACTGACGACCGAGACCTTTACGGAAATAACGCGGACGCTCGTCGAAAAAACGCTCAAACCCGTCCGAAGAGCCTTGCGCGACGCCGGACTTTCGATCGCCGACGTCAAGGGCGTCGTCATGGTCGGCGGCGCGACGCGGATGCCGCAGGTTCAGCGCGCCGTCGGAGAATTTTTCGAAAAAGCGCCTTTGAACAACCTCGACCCGGAAAAAGTCGTCGCGCTCGGCGCGGCGATCCAGGCGAACCTTCTGGCGGGAAATCGCGCGTCGGGGGACGACTGGCTCCTGCTCGACGTGATCCCGCTTTCACTTGGGCTTGAAACGATGGGCGGCCTCGTCGAGCGGATCATCCCGCGCAATTCGACGATCCCCGTCGCGCGCGCGCAGGAGTTTACGACCTTCAGAGACGGGCAGACCGCGCTTGCGCTCCACGTCGTTCAGGGCGAGCGCGAACTCGTCGGCGATTGCCGCTCGCTCGGGCGTTTCGAGCTTCGCAAGATCCCTCCGATGGTCGCCGGCGCGGCGCGCATCCGCGTGAGCTTCCAGGTCGACGCGGACGGGCTGCTTTCCGTCTCGGCGCGCGAGACGACATCGGGCGTCGAATCGAGCATCGCGGTCAAACCGTCGTACGGACTCTCCGACGACGCGATCGCCCGGATGCTCAAGGATTCGCTCGACCACGCGAAAGACGATACCGCGCGCCGCGCGGTGAAAGAACTCCAGGTCGAAGCGCAGCGCCTCGTCGAAGCGATCCGCTCGGCGCTTGTCGCGGACGGCGACCTTTTGTTGCCGGATGCGCGCGAAAGAATCGAAAGTGGAATCGCGCGGCTCCAGGCCGCGATGCTCGGCGAAGACCGCCACGCGATCGCGCGCTGCATCGACGAACTCGAAACCGAAACGGGCGCTTTCGCCGCGCTGCGGATGGACAGGACGATCCGCGACGCGTTTTCGGGGAAAAAGATCGACGCGATCGCACGCGAACTGGCTTCATCGGAAAAAGGCGGGGAAACATGACGTGCGTCATCGTCCTGCCGCACGCCGAGCTTTGCCCCGACGGCGTGCTCATCGAAGCGGAAGTCGGCGAGTCGATCTGCCGCGCCCTGCTCAGGAATGGCGTCGCCATTGAGCACGCGTGCGAAATGTCGTGCGCGTGTTCGACGTGTCACGTGATCGTCCGCGAAGGCTTCGATTCGCTCGAAGCCTCCGACGAGGACGAGGACGACCTGCTCGACAGAGCCTGGGGTCTCGAAGCGAATTCGCGCCTCTCGTGTCAGGCCAAGGTCGCGGAAGCGCCGCTCGTCGTCGAGATTCCGCGCTATACGGTCAATATTGCGAAAGAGTAAACGAGGGAGGACAATTCCTTCTCATTCCTTTTCCAGTTCATTCATGCTTTGATGCCGAGCCGCAGACAGTACAGGGTGTACGGCAAGGCGAGTCGACCAGGGATGAACTGGAAATGGAATCAAAGCCTCGGCGGTGCGTCGGGCTGTCAATATGCGGAACGGGGAACGAGACATGAAATGGAGCGACATCAACGACCTTGCGTTCGCGCTTTCCGAAGCGCATAGCGATACCGACCCGGCGAAAATCAATTTCCTCGACCTGATGAATTCGATTCTCGCGCTGCCGGACTTCGACGACGACCCGAATCACTGCAACGAAAAAATCCTCGAAGCGGTGCAACAGGCGTGGATCGACGAGATTTCGTGAGGTTTTCGGCCGTGGTGCTGTGTCGAGAGAGGCAATGAAACTCCGATTGAAACCGTTTTTCTTTGCGGCGGCTTTTGTGCTTTCGGCTTGCGCGACGACTCCGCCGGAGCGCATCGACTTGAGAGAAGCTTTCCTAATGCCCAAGGAAGACGCGCACGCGGTATTCCAGCGTTACGGCGTCGGCGGATGGGCAGAAAACCCCTACCTCGTCCGGTCGAAACTCTGCGGCGCCGAAAAAATCACGGTGCGCTTCGACCAGATCGACCAGGTTCAGTACAGCACGCGGATGAAGCGGCTCATTTTCTCGCGTTCGATCCGCGAGCGCGGCGCGCTCTGCGTTCAAGACATCGCCTTTACCGAAATCGAACCCGACGCGGCGCGCGAACTGATCCTTGCGGCGCGCGCGCTCGGTATGCGGATTTCCGAATATCGCGGACTCCCGCCGCGACAGAAGACAGAAGATAGAAGATAGAAGACAGAGCGCTCGCGCCGCTCGCTTTGTGATCAGTGTCCAGTATTCAGTTGTCGCAAGACTTCCTCCGTCGGATTACAGATGCCTGACTACAAAGCCCGAAGGCCGCTCGGCACTCAGTCTTCTGCCCTCTGGGTGGTCGTGCCCTGCACATTCCCTATCGTTCGGTTCAGTACAATTATTTCTTTGGGTTCCCTGGTATTCGGCTGTAATACGACCGAATAAGAATTTTCTTCTGTTCCGTTTATTCCATTTATTATCAGATCATTATTTTCGATTTCTATCGTTTCCTTGCTCAGCAGGCTTTCATATCCCTTATCGTCTCTTCCATACCAGGCTTCGACAAGCTCGTTTCCCCTTATCGCAAGCCATCCGTTTCCGTATTCCGTATTGAATTGAATTATTGATACGTCGTCCGAAATTTCTACCGGTCTCCATGTATTGTATAATTTATCTTTTATGTCAATCAGGGTTTTTATTCCAAGTTTTCCCTTTTCGTCTATTTCCAGCAAGCTGATCTGACTCCCACGGTTGCTGATGAGGGTCGATCTTCCCTCAAATGAGAGTTTCAGGGCTTCGCGGCACCAAAAATCGCCCAGTTCCAGTTTCCTTTTTTGTATTTCGTTTCCGTTCTCGTCGATTTGCCTATGGATATGGGCGCCTGCGTCTTTTCCAATCAGATGTATTTTATTATCACTAATATATATTTTATTGTCTTTTGGAAAATCAAGTTTTACGAGGGTATGTTTTTTGATCTTTCCCTTGTCAAAGCTCAGAGACAGCAGGGTATCGGGTTTCTTGTCCGAAAATATATCGACATTGTGGAATATTGCGCTTTGATTGACGTTGCCTATATATTTTCCGGGGTAGGGTCTTTTATGTTTCGGTTCATCAAAGGCCTCCCTGTTCAGCAGGGGAAGGCTTAAGTCCTGTTCCTTTTCCGTTCGCGTGTCCGTTATTGAAGCAAATATTTCGTTATCGGGGCTTCTGAACAGCGTTGGCAAAACGCCGATATATTCCTGAAAATTTCCTTCGACTTCTCCATCGGCCTTGATCACTGTATAAACCACGTCATACGTCTCGTCTTTTTGATAAACGTAATTTGCGAGAACCGTTTTTCCGTTGTGGCCTATCGCGCCGTGCTGGGAAAGGCCGTGCGCCCCCTTTATCACGGTTATCGCGCCTCCGGCGGTTTTTGTCAGCTTTGTCTTCAAGGCGTAAAATGCTTTGGGGTTTTCCATGACATACTCTCCATGAATCAGGATTTCCATAAGGCTATCAGCAAGTATTGTATTGTCAAGCCCACGTAGTTTGGGGTGAGCGTGGAGCGAGCAAGAACAGAAACGGCCCGACGGCGGATCGGAACGAATGCCCTGGAAAGGAATCGAGGAAACGGGGTATACCCCATTCTTGAATATCCTCGCTAAAATATTGCCGTATTCCGACGCATCCTTCTCCGGTCTGGCAGGCGTTCCGGGCCCGTCCGCCCAAGGAAGGACGGAGGCGCGGTTTCCGGGTCGAAACATGGATAAGCAAACCACCGAAATCAGCAAATTTCTGAGCTTTGTTCTGCGCCATGCGCCGGAAGCCATCGGCTTGACTCTCGACCTCGAAGGATGGGCGAACATCGACGCCTTGATCGAGTGCGCAAACCGGTCCGGTCGGGCCCTGACCCGCTCGCTCTTGCAATCGGTCGTCGATACAAACGACAAGAAGCGCTTCAGTATTTCCGAAGACGGCTTGTCGATCCGCGCGGCGCAGGGGCACTCGACGCCATCGGTCGATATTGCCCACGTGGAAAAGCGGCCTCCCGACTTCCTCATCCACGGCACCGCGTCGCGTTTTCTGGATTCGATCAAAACGCAGGGTCTGTTGCCGGGTTCGCGGCACTACGTCCATCTGTCGGAAGACGAGCGCACCGCAAGCGCCGTCGGGCAGCGCTATGGGAAGCCGGTCGTATTGAAAGTCGAATCGCTGCGGATGTACGAACGCGGGTTCAAGTTCTACAAAGCCGAAAATGGAATGTGGCTCACGCGCGCCGTTCCACCGGAGTTTCTTGTTCTGAAAGATTCAGCGGCGGAAGGTGAATAAAGCGTTCAAATTCAAGAGGAAGGCCTTGAGCGATGGACGGCGATAAAGGCAGTCTCAGCCTCGGCGGGATCGTTTTTTTCTTCGCACTCAAGTTGATTTTTGACTGGTTTGTCCTGCCACCGAGGATTTCGCTGGGCGGACGTGAGCGTAGCGAGCCGCGAAAAGAATTACCTCAGGCCGAAAAATCGCTCGAAGACGTGGCGCGGGAAAACCAGCGGAAGAAAAAGAGAAGAGCCTTGGCCTACTTTGCGCTCGTCGTGGGGATTGCCGTCGTCGGCGGGTTGCGCTATTTCGGGAAAGTGTAGCGCCTGTGGATTCAAACCCGTAGCCGGTATATGTTCGCGGTTTTTGTAGGGGCACGGCGCGCCGTGCCCATCAGGCGGTATAGGTTGGGCTGCGCGAAGCAAAGCCCAACGATTCCGAATGTGCATATCAGGAATCAGATGTCAGGAATCAGGGATCAGATCAGTCAGCGGCGGTTTCGCCGCCGGTAGCCGATTTTCAACCCGCCCCGCGATCGTTGGGCTTCACATTCGTTCAGCCCAACCTATAGCGTCTCCGCTCCGTTCTTGGCGGTATAGGTTAATGGAATGGACTCCTCCTGTTTTCTCGGCATCAAAAGTGCCAAACTGGAGGAGCACAGAAATGAAAGCGGTTTTCTTAAGCAGTAAAGAAAGCAGTTCCATTAACCAGTTACGAGCAGGAGGAATCCGAGATGAAGCTTACACGCATTGGTTTGGATTTGGCAAAGAACGTTTTTCAAGTACACGGTGTGGATCAGAGTGGGCATGTTGCTTTGCGACGGCGGCTCTCACGCAATCAGATGGTCGGGTTTTTCAAGAAACTCACGCCGTGCCTGATCGGAATGGAAGCGTGCGCAAGCGCGCACCACTGGGGTCGGGTACTTCAAGAGATAGGGCACACCGTACGCCTGATCGCCCCGCAGTTCGTCAAGCCCTACGTCAAGGGGCAGAAGAACGACGCCAACGACGCCGAAGGCATCTGCGAAGCCTTAAGTCGGCCCAGCATGCGCTTCGTAGCGATCAAACGTGTGGAACAACAAGATATCCAATCGATCCACCGGATCCGGAGCGAACGGGTAAAACAACGCACCGCCACGGTGAACCAGATCCGAGGTCTCTTGGGCGAGTACGGGATCGTCGTCCCGAAAGGGATCAACCAACTCCGGCGCGCCCTGCCGGAAATCGCCGAAGACATGGAAAACGGACTGACCGAAGCCTTCAGGAATCTGCTCGAAGATTTACGCCGCGACCTGGCGCACCTCGACGAGCGCGTCAAACAACTCGAGAAAGAAATCCAGAAAGTCGCGCGCAAAGACGAAGCGGCGAAGCGTCTGCAAACGATCCCCGGCATCGGGCCGATCACAGCCACGGCCCTGGCAGCCGACCTGGGAGACGCCCGACACTTCAAACGCGGGCGCGAAGTCTCCGCCTTCTTGGGGCTGACCCCACGGCAGCACAGCAGTGGCGGCAAGGCAAAGCTCTCGGGCATCAGCAAACGGGGCGACACCTACTTACGCACCCTGCTGATCCACGGAGCGCGCGCGGCTTTACGCACCGCCGGGAACAAGACCGACCCCAGGAGTCGCTGGGTGATCCGCGTCAGCGAACGGCGGCACCGGAACATTGCCGCGGTCGCGCTGGCCAACAAGAACGCGCGCATCGCCTGGGCCTTGTTGAGTCGGGGAGAGACCTTCGACCCCCATCATATTCAGCGGCCGACCGAAGGAACCGGCCGTATCGAAACGCATCCGGTCTAGAGGTTCAGCAGAAATGAAACATCACTTTTATTAGCCCCTCGGGGCATTCTCCAGCGAGTGCTTGGAAAAACAGCAGATGGGAAAAACGGTCGAACCGGCGGCAAGAAAGTGGAGCTCAGCCCGGGCCTTCGAGGCCGATAGGTTGATTCGCTCTTGCCGCGCGCAAATCCATCGGGGCCCGGCGCGCAACACACAGCGCCACAGCGAGGTCGAATATATGGATGCATTCGCACTTTTGGGTGCAGGCCCTCTTCCCTTTTCCGTCCTTTCTCTTTTTCTTCTTTTTTCCTTGCTTTTCAGGAGGAGTCCATATATGGGCTGAGGAACGAAGCCCAACGATTCCGTAGGCGCTGGAATGGTGTGAAGGGTGGTTTGAAAACGTGCTAATGCTTATGGAAACGCCATAAACCCCCTTCATTTCCCCCTTGTCAGGGGGAAAGTTGGTTGGATTGCCGTATTCGCGGTTTTTGTAGGGGCACGGCATGCCGTGCCCTTCAGGAATCAGGAGACAGGGATCAGACCGGTCAGCGGTGGCGTTGCCGCCGGAGATGATCAACGAAATACCGATCGGTTTTCTTCTGTCTCCTGTCCTCTGTCTCCTGGTCCCTGATATGCCCCTACGGACGTCAGAAGAAATAATTCACCCTGAGGCTCCCCGTAACCCCTTCTCTCTTCCCCGCATAGCCCTGGATTCCGAAGTCGAGGAAGAGCGGTTTGCCGGCGGTCGGGGTCGCGGTGATGCCGATTTCTCCGATTCCGGTATTTCCCTTGAGCTTCGGGGCGTCGATTTTGTATCC
>JAISAZ010000087.1 GCA_031266435.1 Accumulibacter sp. | reverse complement strand
CCCTCCCTCACTTCCAGATTCCTGGCAAACTCACGTATGTAGTGCCAGACAGGCCTTTTTGTACCTGCAAGCTATTGATTCTATAACAACTTTTTTTGGGGGCGTTAAAGTTGGGATAGCGAGAGGAATGACTTTACCGGCGAAGGGCGGCGAGTTGTCTCGTTTTGAATATTTACGCATGGGTTCTCCTTTGCAAGGGTCAAAAAAACACTTCCCAAAGGGACACAAACTCTTCGTCTCTTTGAAAGCGATATATGCCCTTGAATGAATCAGGAACCCATTGCCGTAAATATCCTCAAGTTTCGTGCCAAATAAAAGGAAAGCGCCCACAGGAATATCCAAAACCGCAAGGGGTCGAAGGCGCGAGAAAATACGAGCTCAAGTATATGCTACCCATGGGGAGAAGCACAACTTCCGAAATTCCGCCTTGATTTTCGTATCGTATTCGATACAATTGAAAGATGAAATACCTGATCGAACAAACCCGAATTTTTGCGGATTGGCATACCAATCTGCGTGATTTACGCGCCAAACATGCCATTACCCGCAGACTCGACCGCGCGGCGGCGGGCAATCTGGGTGACGCAAAGCCCGTGGGCGAGGGTGTCTCCGAAATGCGCGTCGATGTGGGTCAGGGTTATCGCATTTATTTCACGCGGCGTGATGCTTTTATCGTCGTCCTGCTGTGCGGCGGCGATAAATCCAGTCAGGATCGAGACATTCCCCACGCCCAGCAACTTGCCAAGGAGATTTGAGTCATGGCAATCGAAACCATTCCCTTCGATGTGGCGGAACTGCTTGAAAGCGAAGCGGATATTTCCGAATATCTCCGTCAGGTCTTTGAGGACGGCGATTCCGATGAAATCCTCCGGTCGCTGGGTCATGTGGCGCGCGCGCGCGGCATGGCGAAACTGGCCGAGGAGAGCGGGCTGGGTCGGGAGAATCTGTACAATGCCTTGAAGCCCGGCGCGAAGCCGCGCTTCGATACGATTTTGCGCGTGTGCCGCGCATTGGGTGTAAATCTGGAACCGCGTCCCGCCTGACCTGCCCAATGCGGGGGCGCGCGTCGTGGGCGGTGCGGTGAAATACGTGGAGGAGACATGAAAGGAAGGCTCAATCTGAATTCCGACCTGGGCGAGAGTTTCGGCCCGTGGTCGATGGGGAACGACGCCGCGATGCTCTCGATCGTCGATTCGGCGAACGTCGCTTGCGGCTGGCACGGCGGTGATGCGGCGGTCATGGTCGATACGACGCGCCTCGCCGTGGAAAACGGCGTGAGTATCGGCGCGCATCCTTCTTTTCCCGATTTGCAGGGATTCGGGCGCCGCCGGATGGACATTCCGTCCGCCGAACTCGAAGCGATGCTGATTTACCAAATTGGTGCGCTCTGCGCGTGTGCGCACGCAAATGGTGCAAAAGTGACGCACGTCAAGCCGCACGGCGCCTTGAACAACATCGCGTGTGAAGACCGCAAAATCGCCGACGTGGTCGCCAGCGCGGTCTATCGCGTCGACCCGGAACTGATCCTCCTCGGTCCGGCGACTTCGCAAATCGTCTACGCGGGCAGGGACAAGGGACTACCCGTCGTCGAAGAGATTTTTGCCGACCGCGCCTACCTCGACGACGGCAATCTGGTTCCGCGCGGCCGTCCGGGCGCGATGATCCACGGCGCGCAAGCGAGCCTGGAGCACGTGATGCGGATCGTCGGTGAAAGCGCGCTGATCTCGATCAACGGGAAGCGCATCCCGGTCAATCCGCAGAGTATTTGCGTCCACGGCGACAACGCGGAGGCGGTGGCGACGGCCAAGGCTCTGCGCGAAGGCCTGCTTGCGGCGGGTTACGCGCTTTTGCCCTTGCCGGAACTCCTTATGCTCGTCAAAAAGTAAAACCCACCTTTTTGCCGGGTTAAAGCGTTCGTCAAAAAGTAAAACCCACCTTTTTTCCGGGTTGATCTGGGTTTCAAGGTGGGCAAAGCCCACCTTGAAACCATGTAAAAACAACGCAAAACCGGTCCGGCCTTGGGGTTCTCTTGCAAAAAAGGGGTATTTTTTGACGATTCCTTGAAGGCGTGAACGTTCGCTGAAAAGGCGTGTTTCGGGCGCGTTCGCCGAACCATTTGCCGGGTAGCAAAGCGCGATCTCCGGAGAATGCGCGGAAGTCTTCAAGAATGCGCGTCGGCGTGGTATCATTTCACGGATACGCGGCAAAATGTCCTTCGAATTCCTTTTCCAGTTCATTCATACCGAGAAGACGGGCCGCAGACAGTACTGTAGTACGGCAAGGCGAGTCGACAATGGTAGGGATGAACGGGAAATGGAATAAAGGGCGTCCCTGCGCTTCACCCACGCAACCTCCAGCCTCGACTCGATGCGTAGCGTGGAAAAAACCGATTCAAGGAATGGCATGGCGCTTGCTCTCTCTTTTTCGGAAGGTGTTCCCGCCGGATAAGTGCGCGACGGGCGAGCGCCAAACAAGCGATAAAAAAGTGAACGCGATAGCGCTGGGTGCGTAAGCACTTTCCAGCCGAGGGTGGTAGGGGTTCGGTTCCGAAAGGTACCGGACTTTCCGTTTGACTTATCTTTGGAGGAATCAACAATGTGCATACAAAAATTGCGAAGCATTTTTGTGGCGGCGCTCCTGTTTGCGCCGGGATTTTTTGCCGGCGCTCAGGCGCAGGAGGAAATCAGGATCGGCGCGATCTATCCCCTGACCGGCGCGGCGGCCTCGACCGGTCTGGAAATGCGGCACACCCTTGAACTCGCCGCCGACATGATCAACAACGGCGCCAAGGGCATCAATATGCCTCTGGCGGCGGGCGGCGGCTTGCCGAATCTCAAGAACGCCAAGATTCGCCTGATTTTCGCGGATCACCAGGGAAATCCGCAGGTCGGTGCGACCGAGGCGGAACGCCTGATCCTTCAGGAAAAAGTCGTCGCGCTGATCGGTTGCTATTTCAGCAACGTAACGGCGACGGCGAGCGTCGTCGCGGAACGTAACGGCATTCCTTTTCTGAACCCCGAATCGTCGTCGGCGAAGCTGACGCAGCGCAAGCTCAAGTGGTTCTTCCGCACGACGCCGCACGACGACCTGTTCGTCCACAACTTCTACGAGTTCTTGAAAGACGTCGAAACCAAGAAGGGCTTCAAGCCTCAACGTATCGCGATCCTGAACGAAAACACCGAATGGGGCGTCGAGACTTCGAGGATTCAAGTGCGTCTGGCGAAAGAACTCGGCTACAACATCGTCGAAAGCATCAATTATCCGGCGAAGAGCACGCAGCTCACCTCGGAAGTGCAAAGGCTCAAGGCGTCGAACGCCGACCTCCTGATGCAATCTTCCTACCTGGGCGACGCGATTCTTGCGATGAAGACGTTCAAGGAACAGGGTTTTGCGCCCAAAGCGATCCTCGCCAACGACGCGGGCTTCAGCGATACCGAATTCCGCCGCACCTTGGGCAAGGACGCGAACTTCGTTTTCTCGCGCGAAGTGTGGGCCAAGGACCTGACGACGCAGAATCCGCTGATCAAGCAAGTCAACGACCTGTACGCGGCAAAGCATAAAACCGATTTCAACGGAAATTCGGCGCGTTCGTTTACCGGCCTCTTCGTTTTGGCCGACGCGATCAACCGCGCGGGATCGACCGCTCCCGAAGCGATTCGCAAGGCGCTCAGCGAAACCGATATTCCGGGCAACCAGTTGATCATGCCCTGGAGCGGTGTCAAGTTCGACGCGGCGGGTCAAAACACGCTCGGTCGCGGAATCATCGTTCAAATCCAGGACGGTGAGTTCGCCACCGTATGGCCGTTCGATATCGCGACCAAAGACCTGATCTGGCCGATGCCGGCTTGGGATAAGCGCTGATAATCTGTAACTCCGGCCGCGTGATCCGCGGCCGGATTTTTTTCTGTGGTGGTCGGATGAATTGGGATATCCTCCTGCAAACCCTGCTTTCGGGGATACTGATCGGAATGGTCTATGCGCTTGTCGCCGTGGGCTTGTCGATCATATACGGCGTGATGGAAATCGTGAATTTCGCGCACGGCGAATTTCTGATGTTCGGCATGTATTCGAGTTTCTGGCTCTTTACGCTCTTCGCGCTCGATCCCCTGTTGACCTTGCCGCTCTCGGCGCTTTTTCTGTTCGCGCTCGGCGCGCTCGTCTATCGATTTACGATCAAGCGCATCGCCAGCGCGCCGATGGTTTCGCAGATATTTGCGACCTTCGGGCTGATGATTCTTTTCCGCGGGGTCGCGCAGTTCCTCTGGAAGCCGGACTTCCGCACGGTTGAAAACTCTCTCGTTTCCGGGAACATCGTCGTCAGCGGCCTGTATTTCGGAATTCCCCACCTCGTCGCGGCGGTCGGCGCAGTTTTGGCGACCGGCGGCGTCTGGTGGTTCATCAACCGCACGCGCCTCGGCGCGGCGCTCGAAGCGACGGCGCAGGACAAAGAGGCGGCGCAACTGATGGGAATCCCGTCGCACTGGATGTTCGCGCTCGCGTGGGGGCTGGGTGCGGCGTGCGCCGGCGTCGCGGGCGTTCTGCTTTCGACCTTCTTCCCGATCTTCCCCGAAGTCGGCGCCACCTTCTCGCTCATCGCCTTCGTCGTCGTCGCGCTCGGCGGCTTCGGCAACGTGACCGGCGCGTTCTGGGCGGGGATCATCGTCGGCGTCGTCGAAGTGCTCGGCGGCTTTTTGATCGGGCCCGAATACAAGCTCGCGATCGTACTCACGCTCTTTCTTCTGGTCATCATCGTGCGTCCGCAGGGTCTCATGGGGAGAGCCGAATGACGCCGAAACAACGAAACACGCTGATCGTGTCGGGGATGGGCTTCGCCCTCGTCCTGCCCTTCATCGTATCGAACCCCTCGCACCAGAATTATCTGATTCTCGTCCTGATGTTCGCGCAGATCGGCGTCGCGTGGAACATCCTCGGCGGCTACGTCGGTCAGGTCTCGCTGGGGCACGTCGCCTTTTTCGGGATCGGCGCCTACACTTCGACCGTCCTGTTGGTCAGTGTCGGCTTGAGTCCGTGGATCGGCATGCTGATCGGCGGCGTCGTCGCGGCGTTTTTCGGCCTCCTGATCGGGTGGATCTGCTTCCGTTTCAAAGGGCACTATTTCACGATGGCGACGATCGCCGTTGCCGAAATCCTCCAGGTGCTCTTCACCAACTGGGAAGGCGTCGGCGGCGCCGTCGGACTCTACGTTCCTCTCGACCAGCAAGGCTGGTGGGCGATGGTCTTCAACAGCAAACTGCCGTACTACTACATCGCGCTCGGTCTTTTCACCGTGACGCTGCTCGCCAACTGGGCGATAGAAAAGAGCTTCCTCGGCTACTATTTCCGCGCGATCAAGGACGACCCGGAGGCCGCGCGCAGCCTGGGCGTCAGCCTGACCGACTACAAACTCGTCGCGATCGCCATTTCGAGCTTTTTCGCCGCGCTCGGCGGCTCGTTCTACGCGCAGAAAGAACTCTTCATCGACCCCGGGTCGGTTCTCGTGACCTCGCTCTCGATCAAGATGTCGCTCGTGACGATCCTGGGGGGAATCGGCAGCCTCTTCGGCCCGCTCGTCGGCTCCGTGCTGCTGACCGGCATCGAGGAAGCGACGCGCCAGATCCTCGGCGGGAGCGGGATGGGGATCGACCTGATCATCTACGCCACGATCATCATCGCCGTCGCCATCTATTATCCGACGGGAATCCTCGGCTGGGCGAAGCGGTTTTTGCGGCGCGGTAAAAAAGCGGAGGACGGCGCATGAACAAGCTCCTCGTCGTCGACAAACTCGGCAAGCACTTTGGCGGCATCGTCGCCAACGAAGACATTTCCTTCCACCTCGACGCGGGGCAGATCGTCGGCCTGATCGGCCCGAACGGCGCGGGCAAGACGACGCTATTCAACTGCATCGCCGGGTTCTACCCGCCGTCCGAGGGGACGATCCGTTTCCTGGGCAACGACATTACCGGAATGCCGTCGCCGAAAATGGCGCACATGGGAATCGCGCGCACCTTCCAGATCGTCCGCAGCTTCGGGTCGATGACCGTGCTCGAAAACGTCATGGTCGGGGCGATGCTCAGGAACAAGAGCGTTTCGATCGCGCACGAGCGCGCGAGCGACGAACTCGAATTCTGCGGGCTATCCTCGCGCGCGAGCGTCCCCGCGAGCGACCTGACGGTTGCCGAGCAGCGGCGGCTCGAAGTCGCGCGCGCGCTGGCGACCGAACCCCACCTTCTCCTCCTCGACGAAATGATGGCCGGCCTGACGCCTTCCGAAGTCCAGGAAGCGGTCGGTCTCGTAAAAACGATCCAGAAGCGCGGGATCGCCTGCCTGATCGTCGAACACGTCATGGAGGGCATCATGCCGATCGCCGACCACATGATCGTCCTCGACTACGGCCGCAAGATCGCCGAAGGAACGCCTGCGGAAATCAGTTGCGACCCGGTCGTCCTTGCGGCCTATCTGGGAGAATGACCATGCTCTCACTGCGGAATATCGGCATCGCCTACAACGGAATCCCCGCCGTTCATGACGTCAGCGTCGAAGTGAACGACGGTGAGATCGTCGCGCTCGTCGGCGGAAACGGGAACGGAAAATCCTCGACGCTCCGCGCGATTGCCGGCCTGAACCCGCTCGCGCGCGGGAATCTCATCTTCGCCGGCGAAGACATCACGCATCTCCCCGCGCACAAGCGTACCTCACGCGGAATCTGCCTCGTCCCGGAGGGTCGCCGCCTGTTTCCGAAGCTGTCGGTTGAAAAGAATTTGATGCTCGGCGCGTTTACCCGGAGCGATTCGGAAGAGATTGCGAAATCGCAGGACTACGTCTTCGAGCTATTCCCGATCCTGAAAGAGCGCCGCGACCAGATCGCCGGAACCTTGAGCGGCGGCCAGCAACAGATGCTCGCCATCGGCCGCGGGCTGATGGCAAAGCCTCGGCTCCTGATGCTCGACGAACCCTCGTGGGGCATCGCGCCCAAACTCGTGACGAAAATTCTCGACACGATCCAGCAGATCAACGCGTCGGGGCTGACCGTCCTCCTGGTTGAACAGAACGTCAAGCGCGCGCTCGAAATAGCGAACCGCGGCTACGTCCTGCAAACCGGACGCATCGCGCTCTCCGGCAGCGGCCAGGACCTGCTCGGAAACCCGGAGGTTCAGAAAGCTTACCTGGGGATCTGAGGACTGAAGACAGAAGACAGAACGGCCTTCGGCCTTCAGGTATCAGGAATCAGTGGACAGGAATCAGATCAGTTACCGGCGGCTTCGCCGTCGGAGAAAGATCGCTAAACACCGATCGGTTTTCATCTGATTACTGGTCACAAAGCGAACGCAGTGAGCGCTCTGTCATCTGTCCTCAGTCTTCTGTCCTCAGTCCCCGATAATCGCCATAAAATCGCGGTAGAAAATCTCGGCGCTTTTGCGGTATCCGTCCATCGTCAGATGCGTCAGGTCTTCTTTTGCGAGACCTTCGTCGAACCACGTGTCGATCGCGCAGGGGCCGCCCATTGCCGCCTGCCAGTCCCAGAACAGCGTTTTTCTCTCTTTGGCGACTTCGAGCTGCGCGCGTTTGACTTCGCGCAGCATCGGGAAAAGGCGCTCCTCGCAACGAAACTCCTCCCTTTCCTTCACGTGAATCGAATCCGGCGCGCCGACGATGACGATCACGCTGTTCGGTAGCGCCTTTCGAACCGTCCGCACGCTTTCGCGCAGGACGTTTTTCATGTCGGAGACGTCGAGGTTCGCGCGGATTGCCTCGTTCGTGCCGTAAGCGAGGATGATCACATCCGACCGGCTCGTCGCGAGTTGCTCGGTCCATTGGAGAGGGGACCAGTATTCCCAGTTTTTCAGGATCGTTCCGTTGGCGCCGATCGCCGAGACGACGACGCCCGACGAGCGGTTTTTTTCGAGCCAGATGCCGCCGAGTTCGGCGTCGTCGGGCGCGCCGGCGCTGATCGCAAGCGGCAGACGCAAGGCGGGTTTCACGTCGACTTCGCGCCAGAGTCCCGAAGGACCGGGGGACTTCAGGTCGACGCGGCGGCTGTTCGCGTCCCTGACCGTCAGCGGCGCTTTCCAGTGTTTGACGACGAAACGCGCGTGCCACGCGCCGCTGCTCTCGTCGCGCGACAGGACGGTGATCTTCGCGCCGCGCTTGACCGGCGTGGCGATGTAACCGCCCATCGGAAAGATTCTCTGCCTTGAAACGTCGGTCGCGTGTCGGCTACTGCTCAATTCCCAGCCCTTCGATTCGTACTTCACGCGCTGATGGCTCTGGCTCGGAACCCGCATCGGCGCGATCCACCCGATTCCGGCGTCTCCGAAACGCGCTTGCAGAAGCCGCCGCAGCCCCGACGTGATCGTATCCGAAGCCGTGTGCGAATCGCCGAACTGCGTGATTCGCAAAACCGTCCCCGTCGGCGCTTTCTGGCTCTGCAGAACGCGAATTTTTCCGACGAGCCGGTCGAAGTTGGGGTCGCCGAAATTCTGAAAGCCCGAAAGCCCCACGTCCGCGTCGACGCTTTCGTCGGTGGCGCCCGTTGCGGGAGAGGGCGTTGAAGGCGGGGAGGGGAGGGAAGAAATGGAAGGCGGAGGAAGAATGGGCGGTGTGGAAGGCGCCGCACCCGCCGCGTCCTCGCGCGTCGGCGAGAGCGAGGACACGTCGTCGGTCGACCGCGTCTGCGTTACACCGTCGCAGGCGACGAAAGAGAGTCCCGCGAGCGCGCAGACGGCGACGCGAAGGGAGGTTGGAATCGTCGAAAAAAGCGGACGGATCGGGGTTTTCATCGTGCGGCGGACTCCGGTTTGAAACCCGGCTTGCGCGCATCTTCGGGGAGCGTTGGCGCGTCTCGATTCAAAGCCGGAACGTCGTGCGCGAGCGGACGCCGCCGGGGGCTGACGCGAGCGCGCGGGTCGGCGTGTATGAAAGACAGGATTTCGTCGGCGATTTTCCTTTGTCCGGCGATCGTGAAATGCACGCCGTCGTCGATCCGTGATTTTTTTCTCTTACCGTTGGAATCCATGAAACTTGAAAATTGTCCGTTGTCGCACCCCAGGATTTTACCGGTAGTCAGGAAGAATTCGCCGCTCTTTTTCACCTCGTCGGAAAACAATCCGTTCAAATAAACCATACGCGCATCGAGTTCCCTCCTTCGCATACACGGAACTTCGAGCCAGAACACCCGCGTGCCGTTTTCCCGTGCGATTTCAAGCACTTCGCGGATGCGGGCGCGGTAAGCGCTCTCCCAGACCTCCGACTTGAATTTCAGGTAGGGCTTGCCCCTCTCGTGAGGAAAGTCCCAAGGGTCGTTGGGGCCGAGAAAAACGACCATCAGCTTGATTTCAGGGTTTTCATGGAGCGCTTTTTTTATCTGTCGCGGCCAGTTGAAAAAATCCGGGTAGGCCAAGCCTGTCGACTGCTTGCTCAGGTCGATACCGTGGATCGCAAAACGCTTGAAAAGGCTCGTATGGACGTGCGGCGCGACCCCCTGCATCAGAGAATCGCCGACGAAAAGAACCCTGTTCGCCGCGTCCAGCGACACACGCGCCTTGGGAAGTTCCGCGTCGGTTTCGGCGCCGCTGTCGTCGTCCTCCGGCGCGAAGGCGGGAGGTACAGGGGGCGCAGGGGGCGTGAGGGGCGCGGAAAGTGTGGTGGGTGTGGTGGGTGCCGTGGCGGAAGCGACAGAAGAGCGTTTTGGCGCACTCTTCGGCGTGGGTGGCGTGGGTGGCGTGGGTAGCGTGGGTGGCGTGGGTGGTACGAGTGGCGCGGGCGGCGGCACGTCGGGAGGCAAGGACGGCGCGAGCATCGCAAGGCGCTGCGGGGGACCGGCGTTTTCCCGGTTATCCACTCCGCCGCCATCGTTTTCGACGCTAGCAAGGCCCTCCGCGCTCTCCGCCTTCATGACGCCGCGCGCATCATCGGCGGCAAAGCGTTCCGCATTGAAAGACGCGACGGTGGCGACGTCAAAGCGCGCGAGCGTGTCGAATACCCGGAGCTTCGCGGCGTTCATCGCGTCGTTCAAACGCGCCCCCGACGCCCACGCGGGGATGAACTTCAGGACGTCGATCGGAGCGTCTTCGTGGTGGACCTGCCGCCAGTAGCGCGTGATCGCGTCCTGTTCGAGGCAAGTCAGGAGCGCCAGCGTGACGAGGAGCGTACAGAGCGTCTGGGTCGCGGTTCGGGACATGGCGCGTCAAAAAGTGGCGTAGATGAATTCGGGAATCCCCGAAGGCGATACGGTGACGACGACCCACGCGAAGACGCCGAGAACCAGCGGGCGCAAGCTCCAGTGCATCCGCCGTAATTGTTCGGCGGCGGCGTCGGGCAAGCGGCGCGTCAAGGGATAGACGGCGAACGCGAGCGCGAACGCGCCGAGGTAAAGGAAGGCGTTGAAGCGCAGCGGCGCCGCGTCGAAGTTGGCGCACAGCGCATACAGCACATCGACGCCGTCCGCGAGCGTGGGGCAGCGGAAGAAGATCCACGCGAAGCAGACGTAATGGAAAGTCAGCAAGATGGCGAGCGGCTTGTTTGCGACCAGGGGTTTGCTTAAAATCCGCCGAAGAACGCCGGAGACGACGAGTCCGACCCCGTGGATCGCGCCCCATACGAGAAAATTGGCGTTGGCGCCGTGCCACAGACCCGAAACGAGCATCGTCACCATCAAGTTGAACTGCGCACGGGTAAAGCCCCCGCGCGAACCGCCGAGCGGGATATAGACGTAATCGCGCATGAAAAAAGACAAACTCATATGCCAGCGTCGCCAGAAGTCGCGCAGGCTCGACGCGAGGTAGGGCGCGTCGAAGTTGACCGGCAGCGTAAAGCCCAGGAGGAGGGCGATCGCCGTGACGAGGTCGGTATAGCCCGAAAAATTCAGATAGAGATGGAGAGCGTAAGCATAGACCGCGAGAAGGACGTCGAGCGAATGGAACTCCGAAGCGTTGTCGAAAACGGGCTTGACCCAGGCTTCGGAAAGCGCGGCGCCGAGCCACAGAACCTTGACGAGCGCAAGCGCCAACAGAGCGAAAGCGCGGCACGGGTCGACGAGCTTCCGGGGCGCCAAGCTCCGTATCCACGGCAGAAGCTCGCGCGCGCGGTTGATCGGGCCGGAGACCAGGCTGGGGAAAAAAGACAGGAAGAGCGCGGTCTCGCTGAGGCTGGCGGGCGCGAGTTCGCGCCTCCGAACCGAAACGAGGTAAGTGATCGACTGGAGCGTATAGAACGAAACCCCCAGGGGAACGATGAGTTCGACGCCCGGAAGGATGAGGTCGGATCCGATGCGCGCGGCGAGCGTTTGCAGCGCATCGCGGAAAAAATCGTTGTATTTGAGTAATGTGAGGAAAGAGACACAAAAAGCGATCGCCCCGGCGAAGACGATTTTTTCTCGCGGGGTTTTGTGGATCAGCACCGCCAAAAAATGAACGGCGACCGTATAAAACGCGAGAAAAAGCGCGAAGGACAAGTCGAACGCGACGACGAGACCGTAGCCCGCCGCGAGCAAGAGCGCGTTCTGGACGCCCGGCCGACGCGCGAACAACCAGTAAACGCATAAAAACAAAGGGAAAACAGCCCAAAACTCGATCGACAGAAAACTCATGACGTAGGAATGCCTTTTTCACCGCATCGGCAAATTATCAACGGACTCGAATTTACTACAGCTTTCGGGAAAAAGAATGGAAGCGTCGAAGCATTTATACTTTCACTCTTTGAGATAATCCGACCATTGCTATAGGTTGGGCTGAGGAACGAAGCCCAAGGTTCCGCAAGCGTATTCCAGACTTGAGATAATCCGACCATTGCTATAGGTTGGGGTGAGCGAAGCGATGCCCAAGGTTCCGCAGGCGTATTCCAGACTTGAGATAATCCGACCATTTTTATAGCTTGGGGTGAGCGAAGCGATGCCCAAGGTTCCGCAAGCGTATTCCAGAGGAGGCGTATATGTTCCCATTTGAAGTTCCCGAAAATACGGCGGCGCTGACTTGCCGGCACGTTCTCAACGAAGGCCGACCGATCCTCTTCGCGTTCCACGACGACGACGACGATTGGCAATTCCTCTGCGGAGGGAGCCACGCCGAAGAAGACGCCGTGGTCGTCACGCTGAAACAGGTTTTCGACCGCGACCCCTCGATTGAGCCGCTGGCGAGCCTTCCCGAAGGAATGTCCGCTGAACGCGAGACGCCCGACGGACAGTAGAAAGCATATTCCCAGACCCCCTGATTCCTTTTTCAAACCGCCCCTGCCTTTGTCGACTTCGCCTTGCCGTACTGCAGTACTGTCTGCGGCTCATCTACGCGGCATGAACGATTTGGAAAAGGAATGATCCGATGAATTTTGCCTCCGGCGACCTGATTTTCGACCCGGACCTCGTTCGCCGCTTCGATATCAAAGGCCCGCGCTACACGTCGTACCCGACCGCCGACCGCTTTATCGACGGCTTCGGCTCCGAACGGCGCAAGTCGGCGCTCCGCGCGCGGAGCGCGGCGGCTGAAACGATCGCGGCGACGCCGGAAGCGAAAGGGGCGAAAGGAATGAAAGAGGCGAAAGAAACGCCGGCGCTGTCGCTTTATTTTCACATCCCCTTCTGCGCGAGTGCCTGCTACTTCTGCGCGTGCAACAAGATCGTCACGAAAGACCGCGCGCGTTCGGCAAAATACCTGCGCGCGCTCTCGAAAGAAATGTCGCTTGCCTCGATGTGCCTCGGCGCGGGCGAGGTTCCGGTCGAACAAGTGCACTGGGGCGGGGGGACGCCGACCTTCCTCTCCGACGGCGAGATCGAAAGCCTGATCGACGCGACGCGCCGGTATTTCCGGCTCGTCGAAGGCGGCGAGTCCTCGATCGAAGTCGAACCGCGCGGATTGAAACGCGCAACCGTCGAGACGCTCGCTAGACTCGGCTTCAACCGCCTGAGCGTCGGCGTTCAGGATTTCGACGCCGATGTCCAGTCCGCGATCCACCGCGTCCAGTCGGAAGAAGAGACGCGCGCCGTCGTCGAAGCCGCGCGCGCGAGCGGCTTCCAGTCGATCGGCGTCGACCTCATTTACGGCCTGCCGCGCCAGAGCGCCGCGCGCTTTGCGCGCACGCTCGAACGCATCGTCTCGATCGACCCCGACCGCGTTTCGGTCTACAACTACGCGCACCTCCCGGCGCTTTTCAAGGCGCAGCGACGGATAAACGCGGCTGAACTACCGAGCGCGGAAGAACGCCTGCGAATCCTCTCCCTGACGATCCGTGTCCTCTGCGACGCGGGCTACGTCTTCATCGGGATGGATCATTTCGCAAAGCCCGACGACGAACTCGCGCGCGCACAGCGCGAAAAGCGGCTCCACCGCAACTTTCAGGGCTACTCGACGCGCCCGGACTGCGACATGCTCGCCTTCGGCGTCTCGGCGATCAGCAAACTCGGCGCGGCCTACGACCAGAACGTCAAGACGCTCGACGAATACTACGCCGCGCTCGACCGGGGCGAATTCCCGGTCTCTCGCGGAATCGTCCTCGACGACGACGACCTCCTGCGGCGCGCGGTGATCCAGTCGCTGATGTGTCATTTTGAACTGCCGTTCGCGGCGTTTGAATCGGCGTACCGAATCGATTTTGAAAATTATTTCTCCGTCGAAATCGCCGAACTCGGCGAGATGGAAAAAGCCGGACTCGTTTCGCTTGAAAAGAACCGGATCGCCGTCCTGCCTCCGGGACGAATCCTCGTCCGCGCGATTTCGATGGTCTTCGACCGAAGGTTGCGTGAAGATCGCGGGAATACAAGATATTCCAAGATAATTTAATCGCAGTTCAACCTACGGATGGGATACCGCCCGCCGTGCCTCTATCGGCGGTATAGGTTGGGCTGAACGAAGTGAAGCCCAACGATTCCGTATGCATATGAATGACGGAATATTGTAGAATATAGGTTGGGGTGAGCGGAGCGAAGCCCAACGTTCCGCATACGGATGAATGACGGAATCGGGGGGTGGGTTTGGAAATGGAATGAAACCCTGGGCACGGCATGCCGTGCCCCTACAAGATCGCGCGCCAATCGACGATGCGCGGGCGTATGACGCCGTGGTTCCTCCCCTGACAAGGGGAGGATAGGAGGGGTTTGGAAGCCATGAAAACGCGCCGACGCTTGGCGAAACCCCGAAACCCCCTTCATTTCCCCCTTATCAGGGGGAAAGTTGGTTGGGTTACCGTTTTCGCGGGTTCTCGTAGGGGCACGGCGTGCCCATCAGGAGACAGATGTCAGGAGACAGGAGACAGAAGAAAACCGATCGGTGTTTCAACGATCTTTCTCCGGCGGCGAAGCCGCCGCTAACCGATCTGATCCCTGTCCTCTGATTCCTGATACCTGATCGGTGGCGAAGCCGCCGCTAGCCGATCTGTCTCCTGTCTCCTGTCTCCTGATTCCTGATACCTGAAATGGCTTGCGCTTCGCGCAAGCGAGACGTTGGGCATCGCTGCGCTCACCCCAACCTATACCCTGTGAAGTCGCCGCTGACTGATCTGTCTCCTGTCTCCTGATTCCTGATACCTGACAAGGGATTGACGCCTTCTTCCCTCAGCAATTCGGTCAGCGCGATGAGCGGGAGGCCGACGAGTGCGGTCGGGTCGTCGCTTTCGATTTTTGTGACGAGGGCGATTCCGAGTTCTTCGGACTTCGCGCTGCCGGCGCAGTCGTAGGGTCGTTCTTTTCCAAGGTAGTTTTCGATTTCTTCGTCGCAAAGCGCGCGGAAGCCGACGCGGGTCGGGACGTTTCGGACGCGGGCGATGTCTCTTTGGGCGTTGAGCAGACAGACTCCGGTATGGAAGACGACGACGCGTCCGCGCATTTTTTGGAGCTGCCGGACGGCGTTTTGGTGCGTGAGCGGTTTGCCGAAGATTTCTCCGTCGAGGCAGGCGACCTGGTCGCTTCCGACGATCAGCGCGTCGGGGTGGCTTTTGGCGACGGCGCGTGCTTTTTCTTCGGAGAGCCGAAGCGCGGTCTGTTCGGGGGACTCGTCGGGCCGTGCGCCTTCGTCGATTCGCGGGTCGGCGACGTCGAAGGGGATTTTGAGGCGGTCGAGGAGTTGGCGCCTGAAAGGTGAAGTCGATGCGAGGACGATTCGGTAAGCGGCCATGAAATCTCTTTTGTCGGTGCTACGGCGGGAAGCGGCTCCGGGGGCGTTCAAAGTTTTGACTTTACGGAGCAAAAATAATATCATGCGCGCCTTATCGAATACAGTTTTCGATTTGATGCCTCCCTTTAGTGGGATAATCCGGCACGGCGGAGCAACGTTCGGCGTGTCGTTTCGCCCGGTTACGGGCGTGGTTGAAGCATTGGAAACCCGGCCCGGTTGAAGGTTTTCGGGAGACGCGAGAAGAGCCTGTCGGCCTCGCGTGCTCCGTTCGGTCCGGGTGCGGATGGCGACAAACATGCCGCAAGTGATCGATAGTCTGACTTTTGCGCGTGACGCGGGGTCTTTGAAAGGTGTCTTGCCGATCGCCGGTTTTTCCCGTCTGCGGGATTGGCTAGCTGGAACGGCGGGCGATTTGGTGTATCGTATCGAAGGCGCGATGAGCGACCGCAAGAGGCCGCGATTCTTGCTGGAGGTCGACGCGCTTCTCCTTCTTCGCTGTCAGCGTTGCCTTGAAGGGATACAGTATCCGCTGAAGTTGCGGTGCGTACTGGAGTGCGTCGGTGAAAATGAGCCGCTGACCCCTGAGGAGATCGGGGACGAGGCGGTGGATTTTTTGCCGGTACAGGATAAAATCGACGTAGCCGCGTTGATCGAGGACGAAGTGATACTGAGTCTTCCAATCGCGCCGCGTCATGAAAACTGCGTTTTGCCCGACGCGGGGAGGGGTCGAGCGGAGAAGATTTCTCCGTTTTCGGTTCTGAAATCCCTGAAAAACGGCAAGACTTGATTAACGGAGTGAATGATTATGGCTGTTCAGCAGAACAAGAAATCTCCCTCGAAGCGGGGGATGCGTCGTGCGCATGACTTTTTGACCAACGCGCCGCTGGCGATCGAACCGACCACCGGAGAAGTCCACCTGCGCCACCATGTCAGCCCAACCGGCTATTATCGTGGCAAGAAAGTCGTCAAGGACGACAACGAATAATATCCGTGCCTGTACGCCGTATCGCGGGACGCACGGTTTCCCGCCCGTTTGATTAGAGCGACGGGGCGGCGTTTCCCGTTCCCACGGCGGCGCTTCGCAAAATATCCCAAATTTTTCCATTCGATAGGTACTGCCATTTTCAGATGACGGTTACTGTTGCCATTGACTGCATGGGCGGGGATCACGGTCCGGTTGTGACCGTCCCCGCGTCGATCGCCTTCGTCCGCCGGCACGCGGATGCACGTGTCATTCTCGTCGGCATCGAGGAGGAGATCAGGCGCTTTCTGGACGAGGGCGGCGTCTCCGAATCCGAAAGGGCGCGTATCGTCGTCCGCCACGCGCCCGAAATCGTCGAGATGGACGAGTCGCCGGCCTTGGCCCTGCGTAACAAGAAGGCGTCTTCGATGCGCGTGGCGATCGACCTCGTCAAGAAGAGCGATGCCGACGCCTGCCTTTCGTCGGGCAACAGCGGCGCGCTGATGGCGATTTCGCGCTTCGTGCTGAAGATGCTGCCGGGAATCGACCGGCCGGCGATTTGCGCCGTCCTGCCGACGATGAAGGGTGTCGTCTATACGCTGGACCTCGGCGCGAACGTCGATTGCACGCCGGAGCATCTGTTTCAGTTCGGGATCATGGGGAGTTCGCTCGTCAGCGCCATCGAACACAAGGAGTCGCCGACGGTCGGACTCCTCAATATCGGCGAGGAAGAGATCAAGGGGAACGAGCTCGTCAAGCGCGCGTCGGATCTCCTGAAGAACTCCGACCTCAATTTCATCGGCAACGTCGAGGGCGACGGTTTGTACAAGGGCGACGCCGACGTCGTCGTTTGCGACGGTTTTGTCGGTAACGTGGCGCTGAAGACCTCGGAAGGTATTGCGCAGATGCTGAATTTATTCATGCGCGAGGAGTTCTCGCGCAACCTGCTGACAAAGTTTGCCGCGCTCGTGGCGATGCCGGTGCTCAATAATTTCAAGAAGCGCGTCGATCACCGGCGTTATAATGGGGCCAGCCTGCTTGGCCTCAAGGGTATCGTTTTCAAGAGCCACGGTTCGGCGGATGCGTTTTCGTTCGGCAATGCGCTGGACCGCGTCGCCGAGACCGTTCGGGGTGGCGTGCTTTCCCGCATCGCGCGCCACGTGAGTTTCCAGCAGGAACGTCTCCAGGAGAATTCCTGAAATGTTTGCGCGCATAACAGGGGTCGGCGGTTCTTTGCCCGGAAATCCGGTGACGAATCTTGATCTCGTCCGGCGCGGTGTCGATACAGACGACGAATGGATCGTCTCGCGTACTGGCATCCGCTCGCGGTATCTGGCCGACCCTGAAACTTCGTCGAGCGATCTGGCGCTGGAAGCCGCCCGGAGCGCTTTGCTTTCGGCGAAAACCGACGCTGCCGAAATCGACCTGATCATCGTGGCGACTTCGACCCCCGACTGTATTTTCCCCGGAACGTCGTGCCTTTTGCAGGCCAAGCTGGGGAACAAGGGCGCGATGGCCTTCGACGTGCAGGCGGTCTGTAGCGGTTTCGTTTATGCGCTGACGATCGCCGAGAAATTCATACGCGCGGGCGGGACCAAAAAAGCTCTCGTCGTCGGCGCCGAGGTCTTTTCGCGGATACTCGACTGGAACGACCGCTCGACGTGCGTGCTTTTCGGCGACGGCGCGGGCGCTGTCGTCGTCGAAGCGTCGGAAACGCCCGGAATCCTTTCGAGCGTCGCGTACGCCGACGGTGCGCATCACGCGATTCTTTCCGTTCCGGGGAACGTCTGCGGGGGCAAGGTCATCGGCGACCCCTTCTTGCGGATGGATGGTCAGGCCGTCTTTCGCTTCGCCGTTCGCGTACTTTTCGACGCGGCGGAGAAGTGCTGCGCGAACGCGGGGATTTCGCCGTGCGACGTCGACTGGTTCATCCCGCACCAAGCGAATGTCCGCATCATCAATTCAACCGCAAAAAAATTGGGGATCCCCCCCGAACGGATCATCGTGACGGTCGATACCCACGGAAATACGTCGGCGGCTTCGATCCCGCTGGCGCTCAGCGTCGCGGTTGCCGACGGCCGGATACAGCGCGGTCAGAAACTTCTCCTGGAGGGCGTCGGCGGCGGCCTGACGTGGGGCGCCGTCCTGCTCGAATTTTAATCAGGAGATTCCGCGCTATGGCTTTCGCTTTCGTTTTTCCCGGTCAGGGATCCCAATACGTCGGAATGATGGACGCCTACGGCGATTCGTCCGTCGTCCGCGCGACTTTCGATGAGGCTTCGGCGACGCTTGGCGAGGACCTCTGGGCGCTCGTCGCCGAGGGGCCGGCTGAAAAGCTCGCGCAGACCGTCAATACCCAGCCCGTCATGCTGACAGCGGCGACCGCCGTCTTCCGCCTCTGGCGCGAAAAGGGCGGGAAGGCGCCTTCGGTCGTCGCCGGTCACAGCCTGGGCGAATATTCGGCGCTCGTCGCCGCGCGCGTCATCGCGTTCAAAGACGCCGTCCCGCTCGTTCGCCTGCGCGCGCTGGCGATGCAGGAGGCCGTCCCGGCAGGCGTCGGCGCGATGGCGGCGATTCTCAACCTCGCCGCCGGGAAAATCCGCGAAGCCTGCGCGGAGACGGTCGCCGAACTGGGCGAGGGCGCCGTCGTCGAGGCGGTCAATTTCAACGCGCCGGAACAGACGGTCATCGCCGGGACGAAGGCCGCCGTCGAACGCGCGTGCGTCGTGTGCAAGGCGAAGGGCGCGAAGCGCGCCGTCGTGCTGCCCGTGTCGGCGCCTTTTCATTCTTCGCTGATTCGACCGGCGGCGGACAAACTTTCCGCGCGCCTCGCCGAACTCTCTTTTTCCGCGCCGGAGATTCCCGTCGTCAACAACGTCGACGTGGCGGTCGAAAACGACCCCGAACGGATCAAGGATGCGCTGGTACGCCAAACCTGCTCGCCGGTTCGCTGGGTCGAAACGATCGAAAAGATCGCCGCGATGGGCATTTCGACCGTCGTCGAATGCGGTCCCGGCATGGTGCTGGCGGGATTGACGAAACGCTGCGCGAGCGCGCTGAAGGGCATTGCCCTGGCTGACGCCGCGTCAATCGAAGACAAACTTGGATTGGAGTAAATAATGCCGCTCAAAGGGAGAGTCGCACTCGTTACGGGCGCCGGACAGGGGATCGGCATGGCGATTCTGCGCGTTCTCGCCGCGAAGGGCGCGACCGTCGTCGGAACCGACATCAACGACAAGGGGATTGCGAGCATCACGGATGCGCTCGCGCAACTCGGCGCGTCGGGCAGGGGGATCCTCCTCGACGTGCGCAACGCGGAACACATCGAAAACGGCGTCGCGCTGGTCGAGAAGGACTTCGGTCCGATCTACGTCCTCGTCAACAACGCCGGGATCACGCGTGACAATCTGGCGCTCCGCATGAAGGACGAAGAATGGGACGCGGTGATCGAGACGAATCTCAAATCCGTTTTTCGCGTCTCTCGCGCGGTGATGCGCGGGATGATGAAGGCGCGCGCCGGCAGGATCGTCAATATCACTTCGGTCGTCGGCCACGCGGGGAATCCCGGTCAGGCGAATTACTGTGCCTCGAAAGCCGGCGTCTCGGGTTTGTCGCGCGCGCTCGCGCGTGAACTCGGAAGCCGCGGAATTACGGTAAACTGCGTTGCGCCGGGTTTCATCGACACGTCGATGACGCAGGTTCTGGATGAAAAGCAAAAAGCGGCATTGATCTCAAAAGTCCCGCTGGGACGCCTCGGTACGCCCGAAGACGTCGCGGCGGCCGTCGGTTTTCTCGCGTCTCCCGAAGCGGCGTATATTTCCGGGGCGACGATTCACGTCAACGGGGGGATGCACATGGAGTGACGCGGGTAGAGGAACGAAGGGATGGTGTGAATCGTCCCGTTTGGCAGAAACCGGCTGTTTTGGTAGGATGTTCCGGTTTTGTTTCGGAATGAAATTTCAGGAGGAGTCTTTCAATGGAGAATATCGAGCAACGCGTCAAGAAAATCGTAGCGGAACAACTCGGCGCCAACGAGGCGGATATCAAGAACGAATCGTCGTTTGCCGACGATCTTGGTGCGGATTCGCTGGATACCGTCGAACTTGTCATGGCGCTTGAGGAGCAGTTCGAGTGCGAAATCCCGGACGATGAGGCCGAGAAGATCTTGAACGTTCAGCAAGCCATCGATTACATCAAGGCGCACGTCAAGTAATTTTTTCGGGAATTGACTGCGGGCGAAGCGTTTGATTCTTCGACGCTTCGGAGTTTCGAACGTCGCCCGGGGCCGTTCCATGCGGCTTGTCGTCGTTCGATCCGCTTTTTTCTCTCACAGGATAAAGGAAGAAGAAATTGACACGTAGAGTCGTTGTTACCGGTCTGGGCATTGTTTCGCCCGTTGGAAACACGGTCGAAGAAGCGTGGGGGAATATCGTCGCCGGAAAATCCGGAATCGACACGATCACGCGCTTCGACGCTTCGAATTTTCCTGTGCGGATCGCGGGTGAGGTTCGCGGTTTCGACATTTCCAGATACCTCCCGCAAAAGGATGCGCGGCGGATGGATACTTTCATCCACTACGGCATCGCCGCGGGCGTCGACGCGATCCGCGACGCGGGGCTGGAGCCGAATCCTGAAAACGCCGACCGCATCGGCGTTTCGATCGGTTCGGGCATCGGCGGCTTGCCGATGATCGAGGATGCGCGCGACGAATTCAATCAAACGGGCGTGCGAAGGATCTCGCCGTTCTTCGTTCCGGGTTCGATCATCAACCTGATTTCGGGAAACCTCTCGATCCTTTACGGGTACAAGGGGCCGAATATCGCGCTCGTCAGCGCGTGTTCGACGGGTTCGCACAGCATCGGCGAAGCGGCGCGGCTCATCGAATACGGCGATGCGGACATCATGATCGCCGGCGGCGCCGAGTCGACGATATCGCATCTGGGCATCGGCGGCTTTTGCGCCGCGCGCGCGCTTTCAACGCGCAACGATGACCCGGCGACGGCCAGCCGCCCGTGGGACAGGGACAGGGACGGCTTCGTACTCAGCGAGGGCGCGGGCGTCATGGTGCTCGAAGAATACGAGTGCGCCAAAGCGCGCGGCGCGAAAATTTACGCCGAACTCGTCGGCTATGGCCTGAACGGCGACGCGCACCACCTGACGGCGCCCTGCGAGGACGGCGAAGGCGCGGCGCGCTGCATCACGATCGCCTTGAAGAACGCGCGCGTCAACCCCGACGAGGTGGGCTATGTCAACGCCCACGGCACCTCGACGCCGCTCGGCGACAAGGCCGAAACGCTCGCTCTGAAACGCGCATTCGGCGATAACGCGAAGAAACTCGTCGTCAATTCGACGAAGTCGATGACCGGGCACCTTTTGGGCGCGGCGGGCGGAGTCGAAGCGGTTTTTTCGGCGCTCGCCCTTTACGATCAGGTTTCGCCGCCGACGATCAACATCTTCAATCAGGACGAGGGATGCGACCTCGACTACTGCGCCAACGAGGCGCGCCGGATGAAGATCGACGTCGCCATTTCGAATTCCTTCGGGTTCGGCGGGACGAACGCCTCGCTCGTCTTCCGGCGCATCTGACGCCTCGCTGATCGGCGAGGCGCCGGTGACGCGGCGGGGCTGTTGAATCTCGTCAAACTCCGCGCGTCGCGGCGGCTTTTCATCGCCTCCGCGCTTGTCCATCTGCTCGCGGTTTTTTCCGTCCTCGTTCTCCCGTGGCCGATTTGGACCCGTGCACTCCTTTTGGCGCTCGTGGGCGTCTCGGCTTTTTACGCGATGCGCCCGCCCGAAATCGAAGAAATCGTTTTTTCTTACGCGGACGCGCGAATGAAAGTCCGAATACGCGGCCTCGACCTACTCGAAGCGTCGATAGGCGACGGAAGCACGGTTTTTTCGGGCTTGATCGTCCTGAAGCTGAAGTTCGACGACGCGCAGCCGCGCAGCGTGACGCTCCTGCCCGACCAGATGTCGGCGGAGGAGTTCAGGCGCCTGAACGTCTGGCTGCGCTGGAATTCATCCACGGCGCTTCCGTGAGTCCGACGCCCGCATGATAAAATGAAACGTTTCGATCGAATCCGATCTCCCCAGGAAAAAATACCATGATCCGTTCGCCTTCCGCACTGTTTTTCGCGTTCGCCGTTTTCGCTCTTTCCGCGCCGGCAGCGCACGCCGACGATGTTCCCCAGCCTTCATCGAAAACCTTGACGGCGTTTTCGTCCGAGCGCGCGCTGGAAGACTGGCTCGCCGAGAAGAAGAAAGCCCTCGAAAAGGCGGGGGTCAGGGCACGGAGTCAGGGTAACAAAGCCGAAGCAAAGATGGTGTTCGAATCCGCCAATAAGGAGGCGGCGCCCGCGCCCGCACCCAACCAGGCCGCCGATGAGACTTCCGATGCGGAGTCCATCACGAATACGCAGACCGCTGGCGTCGACGAAGGCGGGATCGTCAAACTCCACGGCGATTTTCTGATCGTTCTGCGGCGCGGCCGTCTCTTCACGGTCAGCGTCCGCGCCGGCGCGCTGAAGCCGGTTTCCGCCATCGACGCCTTCGCGCCGGGGTCGCAGGGCGGCGGCTGGTACGACGAACTGCTCGTCTCCGGGAATACCGTCATCGTCGTCGGCTACAGCTATGCCAAGCGCGGAACCGAGGTCATCCGTTTTTCAATCGACGCCAAGGGGGTGCTTTCGTATCGATCGACGCACATCCTGCGTTCGAGCGACTACTACTCCTCACGCAATTACGCGAGCCGCCTGGTCGAAGACCGCCTGATTTTCTACACACCGCTCACCCTCGATTTTCACCGGAACGACCTCCTCGACGCCTTCCCCGCGATGCGTCCCTGGCGCTCCGGGGACGAGGCGCAGGCGTTCAAGCGCATCGCGCCCGCGACGCGGATTTTCCGCGTCGACGACGACGCGATGGAAGAAATGCGCTTCGCCGCCTTGCACACGGTGCAGGTCTGCGACCTTTCCAAGGAAGAGATGACTTGCGAAGCGACCGCCGTCCTGGGGCCGGCGGGTCGTGAATTCTACGTCTCGAAGGACGCCGTCTATGTCTGGACGGCGCCGTTTTCCCGCGATTTCCGCGCGACCGGCAAAGCGCGCCCGATCGAACATTCCTCCGTTTTCCGCCTGCCTCTCGACGGGAAAACCAATCCGACCGCGCTGAAGACCCTGGGAAGCCCGATCGACCAGTTTTCCTTCCTGGAAAGCGACGACGGTTATCTGAACGTCCTTCTGCGTGCCGAGGGGCCGTCCGCGTCGATGTGGGCTTCCGAAGTCGGGAGCGCCAATCTGGCCTTCCTGCGCGTTCCGCTGGAACTCTTCGGCGACGGCACGGGCGACGCGCCTCACGAAACTTATCACCCGCTTCCGTCGTCCGGCATGGGCGCGCTCCAGAACCGCTATATCGGCGACTACCTCATTTATGGCGTAGGGAATACCTGGCACAGGCGGACTTCGTCCCCCGGCGCGGCTTACGCGCTGAACTGGAAGACCCCCGACACCTCGATCGTCAGCCTGCCGCTCGTGCATACCGTCGACCGCATCGAATCACTGGGGGGAAGCCCCCTGCTCGTCGGGACGCGTAACGGCGACCTGCACTTCACGTCGTATACCGTTTCCTTCACCGACGGCGCGGTCAACGCCGGCATCGCGGGCAGTTTCAAGTTTCCCCAAGCCGCGCAGGGCGAAACGCGCAGCCACGGCTTTTTCTACAAGCCCGACGGAAAAGACAGCGGCCTCCTCGGCCTGCCGTTTGCCGGAAACGACGAGGTGGAAGGATGGCGTCAGCTCAGAAAGGTTTCCACCGGCGTGCTCTTCCTGAAAAACGACAAGCTCAAGCTCAGCGAAATCGGCATCCTGGGCGCTTCGAACGACTCACACAAAGACGACCGCTGCAAGGCGTCGTGCGTCGACTGGTACGGCAATTCCCGTCCGCTTTTCCTGAAGGGGCGCATTTTCGCGCTCATGGGCTATGAACTCGTCGAAGGCGAACTGAAACCGTCGGGCATGGAACGCCGCCCGAAGCTCACCGAAATCCGCCGAATCGATTTCTCGCCGCGCTTTTCGCGGAACCGGCGCAACACCGTCCCCCTGCCGGTCGAGTGAATCCTGCTGGGCACGGCACGCCGTGCCCCTACGGTGGTATAGGTTGGGCTGCGGCGAAGCAAAGCCCAACGATTCCGCATACGTATGAATGATGTGATAAGGGCGTGTTTGAAAACGGAATGAAACCCTGGGCACGGCATGCCGTGCCCCTACGCGCGATGTCATACCTTCGCGCGCCAATGGGTCCGCTTTGGCGGGAATAATGCCGATCCTGTTATGGCTTGCGCTTCGCGCAAGCGAGACGTTGGGCTTCACATTCGTTCAGCCCAACCTATACCATCAGGGGTTCCTATGCGGCGGCAACGCCGCCGGTAATTGATCTGATTCCTGTCTCCTGATTCCTGATACCTGATCGGCGGCAACGCCGCCGCTCACTGATCTGTCTTCTGTCTCCTGATCCCTGATCCCTGATCCCTGATCCCTGATCCCTGCCTTCCCTCCCTTTGCAAACTATAATTCGTCCGACACTACAATACGCGCGGCGCGTACCGCGACAGAAAGGCGACAGGGCGTGAATAATCGGGGTTTGCACGGCGATACGCCGTATTTTTCTGTTCGGCTGCGTGAAAGGCTGGTCGAGGCGTTTGCCGCGCGCAGCGTCGTCGTCGAGGCGCCTTCGGGTTACGGCAAGACGACCGCCGTGCAGGATTTCTTGCGGAAAATACTGCCGGAAAACGCAGTCTGGATACGGCACGTCTGCACGGAGGCGTCGCCACACGCTGCGTGGCGGGGTTTGTGCCGCGCCGTGGAAAAAATCGACGCGCCGAGCGGACAAGCCTTGCTGCGCCTCGGTCTGCCCGATGAGGATACGCTGGGCGACGCCGAGACGCTTCTGAGGGAATTGGAAACGAAGGTCCCGGCGTGGCTCGTCGTAGACGATTTTCATCGCGTGGCGGACCTCGTTCCGGCCTCTCTCTGGAAGGCTCTTCTGGAACACGATTCCACGCTCCTCACCGTGGCGCTCGTCACGCGGCCGTCGGCTGTAGAGCTTATGCCTTACGAGAAGTCCGGCTTCGTCCGCCTGGACGAAAACGACCTGCGGCTGAGCGAACGCGAATGCGGAGAATATTTTTCCGCCGCGCGTTGTTCGCTCGGCGGGAAAAAAACGCGCGAGGCGTTTGATCGTACCGGGGGCTGGATGATCGCGCTCGCGCTGCATCTGCGCCATTACCGCAAATTCGGGGAATTCGCTCCGGCTTCCGACCTCGACGGGCTGCTGCGCGATGTCGTCTGGGACAGGATCGATGACGCGACGCGCGATGCGTTTCTGCGTCTTTCGCTTTTCGACGCTTTTTCCGCAAGCCAAGCGGCGTTTTTGACGCGCCGGCCCGAATTCGACGACAAAAGCCTGCGCTCGTCCTTGCGCGGCGCTTTCTTCCGTTTCGACCCCGTGTCCAGACTGTATTATCCGCACAGCGCCTTGCTGGCCTTCCTGCGGGGTCTCTTCGCCGCGCTTCCCGAAGGCGCGCGGCACGAAATGCTCCGGGCCGCTGGCGACTGGTGCGCCGCGAACGATGAACGCGAAAAAGCGATCGATTTTTACTACCGTCTGCGGGATTTCGAGAGGATTCTGTCGCTGGACCTCTCCGGCCTGAAGGACAACCGCCTCCTGGACATCCCCGATCCCGCGTACGTCGACGCCTTGCGCGACATCTCGGCGCACTGCGATACCGGGATGAGGTTGCGCCATCCGCTGTCGATGATCCAACTGACTTTCGAGTTCTTCGGCCAGGGCTGCCTGGAAGACTTCGCCCGCCTGCACGCGGAGATGGCGGCGCTCGTCGAGCGTGACGCCGTTCCGGGAGAGGAACGCGACCGTCTGCGCGGCGAGCTTTTGCTGATCGAGGCCTTTACAAGCTACAACAGCATCTCCGCGATGGGCAAGCGCATCCGCCGCGCGGCGCATCTGATCCGTGGCGAAACTTCGCTGATCTCTCCGGAGAACTCCTGGACTTTCGGCAACACTTCGGTTTTGCTGATGTACCACCGGGACGTCGGGAATCTCGACGGCGAACTCGCCGACATGGAAACGTATGCGCCGTATTACACCGCGCTGGCGCGCGCGCACGGGAGCGGAGGCGAGGCGCTGATGCGCGCAGAAGCGCTTTTGTGCCGGGGAGAAATCGAAGACGCCGAAATTCATGCCTTTGAAGCCGAGAGCGGCGCGCTAGCGCACGGGCAGATCAGTATTCTCATCGGGGCCGAACTCATTTTCGGTCGGCTGGCGATCCTGCGGGGCGACGCGAAGGCGCTCGCCGCCGCGCTCGAAGAGATCGAGATCGCGGCGCAAGCGAACCCGCAAAAATCCAACCGGATGGAGGCGGACATGGCGCGATCTTTTCTGATGGGCGTGCTGGAGCGCCCGCACGACATGGCCGATTGGTTGCTCAAAGGCCCTCTCTCCGCCTTGTCCCAGCGGCTCTTTGTCCAGGCGGTTCCTTACGCGCAGATCTGCCGCGCGCGCGGCCTGCTCTTGACCGGCGAGCCGGCGCGGCTGATCGGGGAGGCCGGCGCCGTCCGCCGTCTCGCCGAGGCGCATCCCCTGGCGCTGCTTTACAGCCGTATGCACGCCGCGAGCGCGTACCTCGCGCTCGGAAAACGCGAAAAAGCGCTCGCGGAAGCGCGTTCGGCGCTGGCGCTGGCTTTGCCGGACCGGCTGATCCTGCCGCTGGCGGAAGGCTTTTCGCTCGTCGGCGACTTGTTCGAGGAAATCGCCCCGGACTTCCTCGGTCAAATCCGTGCGCTCGCCGAGGCTTTGGCCGCGGGGCGGGGCGCGGTATTGCAGACGCTGTACGCGAAGGACTCGCGTTTCGGCCTCACCGAACGCGAGTTTGAGACGGCGTGTCTGGCGGTCGAGGGCTTGTCGAGTCAGGAAATGGCGACGCGGCTTCTTGTCAGCGTCAACACGGTCAAGGCGCATCTGAAGGCCGCGTACCGGAAAACCGGCGCGCGGAACCGGCAGACGCTGTACCGGGTTCTGAGGACAGAGGACTGAGGACAGAAGACTGAGGACAGAAGACTGAGGACAGAAGACAGAACGCTCGCTGCGCTCGCTTTGTGACCAGTTTTCAGTGTTCAGTAAAACCCCTCCCCATCCCTCCCCTTGTCAGGGGAGGGAGTCACGAATCTCCCCTCCCTGACATCAGCTATTGGGCATCAGGAATCAGGAATCGGAGGAGAACCGATCGGTATTTCAACGATCTTTCTCCGGCGGCGAAGCTGCCGGTCACTGATCTGATTCCTGACTTCTGTCTCCTGATCCCTGAGGCCGAAGGCCGTTCAGTCCTCTGTCCCCTGTCCTCTGTCTTCTGTCCTCTGGCCTCTGGCCGCCGCAACGCCGAAGAGTTCGCCCTTGATTCTGAACAGCTCGTCGCGCAGCGCCGCGGCTTTTTCGAATTCGAGGTTTTTCGCGCAGTCGATCATTTTCTTTTCGAGGCTTTTCACTTCGCGCGTGAGTTGCTTTTCGCTCATCACCTTATACGTGGGCGCGGGTTGCGCGGCTTTAAGCTCGCGTCGCGCCGTTTCCGCGTAGACGCCGTCGATGATGTCTTTGACGCGC
The DNA here is from genome assembly GCA_031266435.1 of Accumulibacter sp. Taxonomy (GTDB): domain Bacteria; phylum Pseudomonadota; class Gammaproteobacteria; order Burkholderiales; family Rhodocyclaceae; genus Propionivibrio. Next base: position 6,987 of record JAISAZ010000087.1, on the reverse strand, counting down.
TTCGATACGCCGCGCGCGGTGATGCCGTGTTCTTTGTTGAAAACGACTTGTTTCTTTCGCCGTCTTTCGGTTTCGGCGATCGCGCGCGCCATCGACGCGGTGATCCGGTCGGCGTATAGAATCGCCGTTCCGTGGATATGGCGCGCGGCGCGGCCGATCGTCTGGATCAGCGAGCGCTCCGAACGCAGAAAGCCTTCCTTGTCGGCGTCGAGGATCGCGACGAGCGAGACTTCGGGGATGTCGAGCCCTTCGCGCAGGAGGTTGATTCCGACGAGCGCGTCGAATTCGCCGAGACGCAGGTCGCGGATGATTTCGACGCGTTCGACGGTGTCGATGTCCGAGTGGAGATAGCGCACGCGGACGCCGTTTTCTCTGAGGTAGTCGGTCAGTTTTTCGGACATGCGCTTGGTCAGCGTCGTGACGAGGACGCGCTCGCCGCGTTTTTCGCGCAGACGGATTTCGGAGAGAAGGTCGTCGACCTGGCTTTCCGCGGGGCGGATCAGGACTTCGGGGTCGACGAGGCCCGTCGGGCGGACGAGTTGTTCGACGCGTTGCCCTTGATGCGTGCTTTCGTATTCGGCGGGCGTCGCCGAAACGAAGATGCTTTGGCGGGCGCGGCCTTCGTATTCTTCGAAACAGAGCGGTCGGTTGTCGAGCGCGGACGGCAGGCGGAAGCCGTAGTTGACGAGGTTTTCCTTGCGCGAACGGTCGCCCTTGTACATCGAGCCGAGCTGTGGGAGCGTGACGTGCGATTCGTCGATGAACATCAGCGCGTCCGAGGGCAGGTAGTCGATCAGCGTCGGCGGCGGTTCGCCGGGTTTGCGCCCGGTCAGGTGGCGCGAGTAGTTTTCGATTCCCTTGCAGAAGCCGAGTTGGTCGAGCATTTCGAGGTCGAAACGCGTGCGCTGCTCGATCCGCTGCGCTTCGACGAGGCGTCCGGCGGTGTTGAAATGGTCGATGCGCTCGCGGAGTTCGTCGCGGATCGTCGTGAGCGCGCGCACGACGGTCGCGCGCGGCGTGACGTAGTGCGAAGAGGGGAAAACCGTGAAGCGCGTGAGTTTGTTCCGCCCTTCGCCCGTCAGCGGGTCGAAAACCTGGAGGGATTCGATTTCGGTGTCGAAGAGCGAAATGCGAAGCGCGTGTTCGGCGTGCTCGGCGGGAAAGACGTCGATGACGTCGCCCCGGACGCGGAAAGTCCCCCGGTGGAAGTCCATCTCGTTGCGCTCGTACTGCATTTCGACGAGGCGCTTGATGAGTTCGCGCTGGCCGATGCGGTCGCCGACGCGCATCGTCAGGATCATCTTGTGGTACTCGTCGCGGTCGCCGATGCCGTAGATGCACGAAACCGTCGCGACGACGATGCAGTCGCGGCGCTCGATCAGGCTTTTCGTCGCCGACAGGCGCATCTGTTCGATGTGGTCGTTGATCGCCGAGTCCTTTTCGATGAAAAGGTCGCGCGCCGGAACGTAGGCTTCGGGCTGGTACTAGTCGTAGTACGAGACGAAGTATTCGACGGCGTTCTCCGGAAAGAAGTCCCGGAATTCGGAGTAGAGCTGCGCGGCGAGCGTCTTGTTCGGCGCGAGGACGAGCGCTGGACGACCCGAACGCGCGATCACGTTGGCCATCGTGAAGGTTTTCCCCGACCCGGTGACGCCGAGCAGGGTCTGATAGCTCAGGCCGTCTTCGAGACCCTCGATCAGGGATTCGATCGCTTCGGGCTGGTCCCCGGCGGGCGAAAAGGGCTGGTGGAGGCGGAAAAGACTCCCTTCATAAACGAGGGGCGGCGGATTTTTTTCGGGAACGGCCATGCTAGAATTCTACATTGTTTTGAATCCCCCTGATTTTCGTCAATTTTGTGGCGCCGGTTCAGGGGCCGGCAACGCCACGCTGAACGAGGGGTAATATGACATCATCTATTTTTTCTTCGGTCGAAATGGCGCCGCGAGACCCGATTCTCGGCCTGATCGAAGCGTTCAACGCGGAGTCGCGTCCCGCCAAAGTCAACCTCGGCGTCGGTGTTTATTTCGACGACAGCGGCAAAATTCCCTTGCTCGAAGCGGTGCGCGTGGCGGAAAAGGCGCGTCTGGAATCCGCCGTCGCGCGCGGGTATCAGCCGATCGACGGCTCGCCCGCGTACAACAGGGCCGTCCAGGAACTGCTGTTCGGAAAGGGGTCGGAACCGCTCGAAAACGCTCGCGTCGTGACGATACAGGCGCTCGGCGGGACGGGCGCGCTGAAGGTCGGCGCCGATTATCTGAAGCGCCTTTTCCCCGGCGCGACCGTCTATATCAGCGACCCGAGCTGGGAGAACCATCGGGCGCTCTTCGAGGCGGCGGGCTTTCCGGTCGAGTCCTACCCTTATTACGACCCGGCAACGCGCGGCGTGAATTTCCCCGCGCTGAAAGCCGGACTCGATTCGCTCGCTCCGGGTTCAGTCGTCGTCTTCCACGCGTGCTGCCACAACCCGACGGGCGCGGATCTGTCGAAGGACGAGTGGCGCGGGGTGATCGAATCGGTCCGTGCGCGCGGCCTCGTCGCTTTCATCGACATGGCCTACCAGGGCTTCGCCGACGGTATCACCGAGGACGCGTCGGCGCTCAAGCTCTTCGTCGATTCGGGCGTGCAGTTTTTCGTCGCGAGTTCGTTCTCGAAATCGTTTTCGCTCTACGGCGAGCGCGTCGGCGCGCTCTCGATCGTCACGGCTTCCAGCGACGAATCCGCGCGCGTTCTGTCGCAGGTCAAGCGCGTCATCCGAACGAATTACTCGAATCCGCCGACGCACGGCGGCGCGGTCGTCGCCGCGGTCCTCTCGAATCCCGAATGGCGCGCGCTCTGGGAATCCGAACTCGCCGCGATGCGCGACCGCATCCGTGCGATGCGCACCGGTCTGCTCGAAAAACTGCAAGCCAGGGGCGTTGCGGGCGATCTTTCGTATTACGTGCAACAGCGCGGGATGTTTACCTATACCGGGCTTTCTCCGGAACAGGTCGTCCGCTTGAGGGACGAGTTTGCCATCTACGCCGTCACGACCGGACGGATCTGCATGGCGGCGCTCAATACGCGCAACCTCGACTACGTCGCGGATTCGATCGTCAAGGTGCTTTAGTTTTTTCGGCAAAAAGTAAAACCCACCTCCGGTCCTGGGTTGTTTCACGCCAGCCTGCGCGCTCAACAGCGCTGTTATTTACTGAGGAAGGAATTATTATGACAAACGAAGAAAAAACAGAAAAGATCTCAAAGGAGCTTTCGGAGGACGAACTGGAGCAGGTGGCGGGCGGCGGACAGTTGGGGATGGATGAGGCGGTGGCCAAGGCCTTGGCCGAGGGTAAATGTGTAGCTTACCCTGCGGGGGAGGACTGTAATATCAAGGTATTTAACACGAAGGACCTTATCGAAATTTACACGATCCTCGGCCAGAAAATCGAATCGGCTCCCGGCACGGGCGGCGAACAAACGATTGCGGTTCCGGGTAAGGGGGTCTACATGCTCAAGACCGGCAAGCAAGCCTTCAAATGTATTGTCCGGTAATTGAGCCTGTTCCAAAACTCGCTTAGCCCGCGTAGCTTGGGGGGAGCGAAGCGGACCCCAAGCTACGCGCTTTATTTTTTGAGGGACCTTGCCCTCTCATTCCTTTTCCAGTTCATTCATACCGAGAAGACGAGCCGCAGACAGTACAAGTAGTACGGCAAGGCGAAGTCGACAAAGGTAGGGATGAACTGGATATGGAATCAAACTCCCCCGGCAGGGGAATGGTTTTCCCGCACCCCCGCTTTTTACTTCAAGGGTGTATTTTCCCCGGCGGGGCCTGGGGGAGCGTCCCAATCTCTATTCGCGGCCGGAAAGGCGTCCACGACGATCCGCGGCGCGGTTTCGGGGTTGTCCAGGCGCTCGCGGACGGTTTTCCGCAGCGAATCCACAATACGCTGTGCGTCGTACCCGCCTTTTTGCGTCAGGACTTCGGCCAGCAGGAACACGGTTTTCGCGCCGAGTAGCGCGTGATAACTCGGTTCTCCGCCGTAGCGTTCCCGCCACGCTGCGTCGAAGCCGGGGATCGCGTTGCGCCATACGGCCTTGGGCAAGTACAGGTCGAAAGGATTTTTCAATGCCGTGACTTCGGGCACGTTGAGGTCGTCGTGACCGTACACGGGCAGATGAATCGCGTTGTCCTTCAAAATGGGCAGGAATTCGGCGAAATCCCGCAAGGTACCGCCAAAAAAGACGGCGTCGAACTTCCGCTCTCCGGCGTGGCTGTGTATCAATCGCTCTATGGCCTCGCGGCGCAGGGGCCGCTGGTAGTTCAGGCGGAAAACCTGGTCGAAGCCCCGGCGATTGCGGCTGCTGCGCTCCAGAACCGTACAGACGATGTCGCCGTAGCTTCCCGCCTCGGAACCGAGGATCAGGAGTTTGCGCACGGCTTGTTTTTCCATGTGGTCCAGCGTCGCCCGCACCCACAATTCCAGCGGCGGAAACACGGTGACAAAATTGTCGGGGTCGAGAGCGGGCAGTTTTTCGGAAACAACGGTCTTGGGCGAAACGAGGGGCAGACCGTGAAACTGCGTCAGGGCGCGCGATGCGGGGATGTGAAACGAGACAAAAGGGCCGATGACGACAGCCGTATCGGGGGCGTCGGCGAAGCCCTGAATGGCCGCATTGTTCAGCGGCCTTGAAGACGCCGTGCCCCGTGCTTCGAGCCTGAAGCGCTTGGCCGGCTTGCCGCCGTTGACGACGTCCACCGCCAGACGGACGCCCTTCAGAGTCTCCGCGTCGGCCCAGTCCGCGGCGTTGTATACGGCGCCCAGAATATATTCGGGCGCATCGTCGACCGCGCGTGCGCGCAGGGCTGTGTAATGGGCGCGATGCTCCCGGTCGATGAACGGGCCGAAATCGAAGACGCCCAGCGCATACAGCAGCAGGGTGCCGCACAGGGCGGCTAGAATGGCAATGACAGTGTTTTTCATATTCTCATTCCTTTTCCAGTTCATCCCTGGTCGACTCGCCTTGCCGTACACCCTGTACTGTGAAGCGGCTGTCTTCTCGGCATGAATGAACTGGAAAAGGAATCACCCGGCACTCCTGAGAGATTATTCACGCTGGCGCTCCGCCAGCCGTTTGAAGAGGCCTTCCTCGGCGCACAGTTCTTCATAACTACCCGACTGGCGCAGCTTGCCTTTTTCCAGCACGTAAATGCGGTCGGCCTGGACGATGGTCGAGAGCCGGTGCGCGATGACCAAGCGGGTCATGCGCAGGCGTTCCATATTGCCAGAAACCACGTCCTGCGTGCGGTTGTCCAAGGCGCTTGTGGATTCATCCATGATGACGATGCTCGGCGATCCCATCAAGGCGCGCGCAATCAGGATGCGCTGCTGCTGCCCGCCGGAAAGGGTATCGCTTGAAACCAGGGTATGGATTCCCATGGGCATGGCCTTGACCTCCTCGGCAAAGGCCGCAAGTTCCAGGGCACGCCAGGCGTCATCCAGCGAATGCTCCGCGCCGGCGGCAAGATTTTCCAGGATGGATCCCGGAAGGATTTTGCTGTTTTGCAGGATAACGCCCATCTGCCGCCGCACGGCGCGTGGGTCGAGGGTCGCCAGGTCCTTTCCCGAATAGTAGATGCCGCCCTTTTCCGGCCGCTCAAAGCCCAGCAGCAGGCGCACCAGCGTACTTTTGCCCGACCCGGAAGGCCCGACAACGGCGACAAATTCACCCGGTTCGGCTTTGAGGGAAACATCGTCCAGAACCAGCGGCGCGTCCGCGGCGTAGCGGAAACTCAGATGGGCAAGTTCGATGGAGCCGTCCAGGGTGCCGGGTGGGGATCGCTCGCCCGCGTCTTCCGGGTCGGCATCGAGCAGAGGCATCAGGAGCCGTATCTCCGGTTCGATGACCAGCAGGGACCAGCAGCCGGAGGAAATGCCCATGATCCCGCCCTGGAAGTTCTGAAACGCCGCCATGAAGGCGAGAAAAACCGGCAGAGGCAGATTTTTGTCCAGCCACCCTCCCGCGAGACCGTAAAACAGGACGGAGATCAGCATGGGGAAAATCGTCGTGACGACATTCAGCATCGCTCCGTTGCGCGCGATGACGAAGTTGTTGCGCGCAAGCGGCGAGAAATCGTCCAGAAAACGCGAGACAATCTGCTGTTCCGCCCCGGCGCCGCGAATTTTCCCGATGCCGTCAAAAAACTGCTTCATCAGGCCGCTGACCCGGCCGGAAGCGGTAACCTGAAGCGCCAGGGGGCGCAAATTGATTCCGGCAAGCAGAAACCAGAGCAAGGCATAGAGCACGACGGCCGTCGTTCCCGCCCAGGCCAGCGCCGGGCTGTAGTAGAACATCATGGCGAGGCTGAACAGGGAGAAGACCGATCCCAGGAACTGGCCCGAGATGATCCCGAACACCGCCTGCTGCACCCGCGAAGCCCCGAGGACGCGCTGCGTCATGTCGCCCGCATCGCAGATCTGAAAACTTGCGACCGGAATGCGCAGGATATGGTCGAAGACGGCGGCCTGGAAACGCTCGTACTGCTGCGTCCCGAAAAGCAGCATGACCAGCGCGGGCACCACGCTCAGGACTGTTTGACAGGTGGTCAGCACAACAAGCAGACAGGCCAGTTGCCACAGCTCCGGCAGGTTGGCCGTGGGAATGATGTTGCCCGTCACATACTGAGTGGCCACCGGCATGACCAGCCCGATGAGCGCGGCCGCGAGGCCGATCGGGAACACGGTGGCGAGCGCCGGTTTTGCCGTGGCGAAGATGAAACGCAGCAGGGTTTTCCGGTCTTTTTTGCCGGCGGGAAAAGGCTCGTAAAAGCACAGCGCTTCCGAGGACAGGCCCTCGGCAAAATCCGCGGTCAGCGGGCGCGGTTCCCCGCCCAGGGCCGGATCCCAACAGGTGCTGCCGCCGCCCTTGAGATAGAGCACACAGGGCGCGCCGTCCGCCTTGCCGAAGGCCAGCAGGGGCCGCGCGGAAAGGGTGCGGAAATCGGAGGGCAGA
>JAISAZ010000045.1 GCA_031266435.1 Accumulibacter sp. | reverse complement strand
TCCTTGAAGGCGGGGACGACGAAAATCATGATGATCGCCGTAATGACGAAGGCGACGATGATGATCGCCGTCGGATAGAACAACGCCGACTTGATCTTCCTCTTGATGGCGAGCATCTTTTCCTTGTACGTCGCCAGACGGTCGAGCAAGGATTCGAGGATCCCCGCTTGCTCGCCCGCGGCGACGAGGTTGCAGTACAGCGTGTCGAAGTAGGCCGGGTATCTTCGGAAAGCCTGCGAGAGCGAACTCCCGGTTTCGACGTCGGCTTTGATGTCCAGAAGGAGCTTGCCGACGGCCGGGTTGTCGTGCCCGCGCCCGACGATTTCAAAGGTCTGCAGCAAGGGGACGCCCGCGCGCATCATCGTCGAGAGCTGGCGCGTAAACATGGCGATGTCTTCTTCGCGTACTCGGCCGCCGCCGCCGGAACTCTTTTTCGAGATTTTCGTGACGAGAACGCCTTGCCTGCGAAGCATCGCATTGACGACGGTCGGGCTGTGCGCGCGGATTTCGCCGCGTATGATTTTCCCCGTCTTGTTTTTTCCGGTCCAAAGAAAGGTGTATTCCTTGACGTTCTTGATCTTCGATTCGGTCTGTCTCAAAGGTTTTCTTGCCGCTGCCAGATTGCTTGTCGTCGCCATACGGGTTCCTTGTCGTTCATTCGTTGGTGCTGCCGAGTATTTCTTCAAGTGAAGTAAGACCGTTCCTGACCTTGATCAAACCCGACCGGCGCAAATCGTTGACGCCTTCTTTACGGGCTTGGTACGCGATATCGAGCGCGGTCCCGTTCCCCATGATGATGCGCTGGATTTCTTCCGAAACCGGCATGACCTGATAGACGCCGAGGCGTCCCTTATACCCCCCTCCTCTGCAGCGATCGCATTCGCCGGGGCCGTAAGGCGTCCAAGTCCCGTCGAGATCGCTTTCCGAAAAGCCCGCGGACAGCAAGGCTTCCTTGGGAATATCGACCGGCCTCTTGCACGTACAGAGACGACGGACGAGCCGCTGCGCCGTGATCAGATGGACGCTGGAAGCGATGTTGAAAGCCGGAATGCCCATGTTCAACATCCGCGTCAGCGTCGTCGGCGCGTCGTTGGTGTGAAGCGTCGAGAGTACCATGTGGCCGGTCTGCGCCGCCTTGATTGCGATTTCAGCCGTTTCGAGGTCGCGGATTTCGCCGACCATGATGATGTCCGGATCCTGGCGCAGAAAAGCCTTCAACGCGACGGGGAAGGTCAGTCCCTGCTTTTCGTCGACGTTGACCTGGTTGATCCCCGGAAGCGGAATTTCCGCGGGGTCTTCGGCCGTCGAAATATTGATGCCGGGTCCGTTGAGAATATTGAGGCAGGTATAGAGCGAAACGGTCTTCCCGGAGCCGGTCGGTCCGGTTACGAGGACCATGCCGTAAGGGCGGTGGATCGCTTCGAGCAGTATGGCCTTTTGGTCGGGATCGTATCCGAGGGCATCGATGCCGAGCGTCGCGCTGCTCGGATCCAGAATACGCATGACGATTTTCTCGCCGTACATCGTCGGCAAGGTACTCACCCGGAAATCGATCGCCTTCGTCTTGGAAAGGGTGAGGCGCATCCGACCGTCCTGCGGGACGCGCTTTTCGGCGATGTTGAGGCGGGAAATGACCTTGATGCGCGAAGCGATCTTGTCCTTGATCGCCAGCGGGGGCGACGAGATTTCGCGCAGCTCGCCGTCCACGCGGTAGCGAATGCGATAATTTTTTTCGTAAGGCTCGAAGTGGATATCCGAAGCGCCGTCGTTGATGGCGTCGGTCAGGGTTTTCTGGATGAATTTGACGATCGGCGCGTCCTCGACGCCGCCGCCTTCTTCGGCGACCTCTTCATGCTCTTCTTCGGGCTGGTCTTCGAGTTCGAAATTGAAATCTTTGGATTCGGTTGCCGTTACCGGGTCCGACGCCGTGAGTTTGTCGATGAGGGGCGCGAGGTGCGTTTCGTCGACGATGATCGGGTCGACGGCCATCCCGGTCTGGAAACGGATCGCGTCGAGCGCGCGCAGGTCGGTCGGGTCGGAGATTCCGAGCGAGAGGCGGTTCCCGCGTTTGTACAGCGGGACGACGCGGTGTGTCGAAACGAGTTTGGCGTTGATCGTATTCGGCGACAGAAGCTCGGAATTGAATGCGTTGATGTCGAGCAGGGGGTAGCCGAAGGTGTCGGCGATGAAGCGCGCGAACTCCGGCATATCGGCCCGACGCGACCGGGCCAATTGCTCGATGAACGAAATATTCGACGACGAGGCCTGCACGAGAAGAGCGTCGGCCTCGGTTTTGTCGATCCGCCCGGCCTGGATGAGCGCGCGCGCAAGGTCGCCCCGTGCGGCTTGTGGAGGAGCGTCAATCATGGATCATTGTCTGCCTTGAAAACGGGTTGAATTCCAGCAACACCGCCAGTATATGGCAGTTCGATGCTTTATGCTAGCCCAATGATATTCGGGTAAAATGAAAAATGATTCGCTATTCTATATAAGATGCGAAAGCTACTGTAAAATAACTCGACTTTTGTAAGTCTATCACCAAGCCGGAATTCGGATGCTCGACAATCTCACTCAGCGCTTCGCGCGCGTCGTAAAAACGCTTCGGGGCGAAGCGCGACTGACGGAATCGAATATCGCCGACGCCTTGAGGGAGGTTCGGCTGGCCCTCCTGGAAGCGGATGTCGCCTTGCCGGTGGTCAAAGCCTTCCTGGCCTCGGTCAAGGAAAAAGCGATCGGCGAAGAGGTGATTGCTTCCCTGACGCCCGGGCAGGCGCTCGTCGGCGTCGTCCACCGCGAACTGACGCGGCTCATGGGAAGCGAACACCGCGGCCTCGATCTGGCGACGCAACCGCCGGCGGTGATCCTGATGGCGGGTTTGCAGGGCGCGGGCAAAACGACGACCGTCGGCAAACTCGCCAAAATACTGCGCGAAAAAAAGAAAAAAGTTCTCGTCGTCTCCTGCGACATCTACCGCCCCGCCGCGATCGAGCAATTGAAAACGGTCGCCGCGCAGGCGGGCGTCGATTTTCTGCCGTCCGACGCGTCGGAATCGCCGCTTGATATCGCCGCCCGCGCGATCGAATGGGCGAAGCGTCACTACTACGACGCGCTCCTCGTCGATACGGCGGGGCGTCTTTCCGTCGACGAGGCGATGATGCAAGAGATATCGGCGCTCCACGCGGCGGTAAAACCCATCGAAACCCTGTTCGTCGTCGACGCGATGCTCGGTCAGGACGCGATCAATACGGCGAAAGCGTTCAACGACGCCCTGCCGCTGACCGGCGTCGTTCTGACCAAACTCGACGGAGATTCGCGGGGCGGCGCCGCGCTCTCGACGCATTACGTCACGGGATGCCCGATCAAATACGTCGGCGTCGGCGAAAAACTTGCCGGAATCGAGGCTTTTCACCCCGAGCGCATGGCGTCGAGGATTCTCGGCATGGGCGATGTTCTCTCGCTGATCGAAGACGCCCACAGGGAGATCGACGAAAAAAAAGCGATCGACCTCGCCAAAAAACTCAAATCCGGCAAAGGTTTCGACCTCGAAGACTTCAAGGAACAGATCGGACAGTTGCGTAAAATGGGCGGCATTTCGTCGATGCTCGGCAAGATGCCCGCACAGTTCTCGCAGCTTGCGGGCAGCCTGCCGGCGGGGCAGGAAGACAAAATGGTTCGCCACGTCGAAGGAATCATCAATTCGATGACGCCTTTGGAGCGAAGCCGCCCCGAACTGCTCAAGGCCTCGCGTAAACGCCGGATCGCGGCGGGCGCCGGCGTTCCGGTGCAGGAAATCAATCGGCTGCTCAAACAGTTCGAGCAGACGCAGAAAATGATGAAACAGTTTTCAAGAGGCGGCGCGGGAAAGCTGATGCGCGGGATGAGGGGCTTGTTGCCCGGGATGCGCTGATTTCTTTTCCAGTTCGCCCATGGTCGACTTCGCCTTGCGGCACGCAGGGTGAAGCCAAGGTCCCATAGTTCACTGCGTGGGGGTCGGCAGCTCGCGCTTCTTCTTCGCGTAGGCCCACTGCGCTTGCCACGCGCCGCGAACGAGGTTCGGATATTTGGGCTTCCCCAGGCTGCCGTTGTAACGACCGAGCGCGCGGTAAAGGTCGCCGCGCTCGATGTCCAGATAAAAGCGGAGGATCGTGCACCCGTAGCGAAGGTTGGTCCGCAGATGGAAGAGGTTATCGTCGTTCCGGCCGATGAGTTTGACCCAGAAAGGCATGACCTGCATGAAGCCGCGCGCGCCGGCTGAAGAAACCGCGTATTTCTTGAATCCGCTCTCGACCTGGATCAAGCCGAGGACGAGTTGCGGGTCGAGTCCCGCGCGGGTCGCCTCGTAATGCACGGTACGCAGGAATTCAAGGCGGCTGTCGGGGTTTGGAATCCGTTTTTCCAGTCGAAGCGACATTTCCGTCATCCAGTCGACGGCCTCGATCGTGTCCGAAAACGAAGTGCGCGGCGGCGCCTGATCGGCGATCGCGTTCGAGAGCGACGCGCGCACGCTCGCGGAGAGCGGCTCGTATTTTTGCGCGCCCGCGAAAGACGCGACCGGAAGAAGAAGACCGGTCAGGAAGAAGACGGCGTGGGCAAAGCGCATAGGCGCGTCTTGAGGAAAGTCTCGATTTCGTCCGAGGGGATCATCGATGCTTCGGCGTCGACGCGCCCCTTGTACTCGAATTCGTTCCGATTGATCCCACGGTCGCCGACGACGACGCGGTGCGGGACGCCGATCAACTCCATATCGGCGAAAAGAACGCCGGGGCGCTCATCGCGGTCGTCGAGCAGAACATCGAACCCCGCCGACTTCAGGCGCGCGTACAAAGCGTCCGCCGCGTCGCGCACTTTCGCGTTCTTGGCGTAAGCCATCGGGACGATGCAGACTTCGAACGGAGCGATCGACGCCGGGAAAACGATCCCTCTTTCGTCGCTGTTCTGCTCGATCGCGGCGCCGACGATGCGCGAAACGCCGATCCCGTAACACCCCATTTCCATCGGACGGGTTTGGCTCTCCTCGTCGAGGTAGACGCACCTCAAAGCCTCGGCGTACTTCGTGCGAAGCTGGAAAATATGACCGACCTCGATACCACGGCAAATTTCGAGCCGCCCCGCGCCGTCCGGCGACGCGTCGCCGGCGACGACGTTTCTGAAGTCGGCGACCGCCTTCGGTTCGGGCAGGTCGCGCCCGAAATTGACGCCCGTCAAATGGTGGCCGGCCTCGTTCGCACCGCAGCAAAAATCGCTCAGGGCGGCGATGCTCCGGTCGGCGAAAACGGGCACGTCGCCGATTCCGACGGGGCCGATGAAGCCGGGTCGGCATCCGAGCGCGGCGACGATTTCGTCGTCTCGCGCGAAACGGAATTCGCCGATGATCTTCTGCGTCTTGACTTCGTTGAGTTCGTGGTCGCCGCGCAAGAGGACCAGCACGAACTCGTCTTCCCCGGCGTTCGGCGCGCGGCGCATCAGCGCGACCGCCTTGAGCATCCGCTCGACGGGGATGCCGAGGAAGGCGGCTACATCGTCGCAACGCGTTTTTCCGGGCGTCGGCGTTTTTTCCAGTGGAAGCGACGGAGCGGCGCGACGCGCCTCCGGCGGCAGAGCTTCGGCCAACTCGACATTGGCGGCGTAGTCCGAATCCGGGCAGTACGCGAGCGCGTCCTCGCCGGAATCCGCGAGGACATGGAACTCGTGCGAACCCGTCCCGCCGATCGACCCGGTGTCGGCGCGCACGGCACGGAATTTCAAGCCGAGCCGCGTAAAGATGCGCGTATAGGTCTCGAACATGTTACGGTATTCGCGCTGAAGGTCGTCGTAATCCACATGAAACGAATAGCCGTCCTTCATCAGAAACTCGCGTCCGCGCATGACGCCGAAGCGCGGACGGATTTCATCGCGGAATTTGGTCTGTATCTGATAAAGGTGCAACGGAAGCTGCCGATAGCTCCGCAACTCGCGGCGAACGATGTCGGTGACGACCTCCTCGTGCGTCGGAGCGAGGACGAAGTCGCGCTGGTGACGATCCTTGAAGCGCAGCAGTTCGGGGCCGTACTTCTCCCAGCGGCCCGATTCCTGCCAGAGTTCGGCGGGTTGCACCCCCGGCATCGAGACTTCGAGCGCGCCCGCGCGGTTCATCTCCTCGCGGACGATCGCTTCGACCTTGCGCAAGACGCGCAAGCCCAGAGGCATCCACGTATAGATTCCGCCGGCGAGCCGCTTGACGAGACCGGCGCGCAGCATCAGCCGGTGGCTCACGATTTCGGCTTCGGCGGGCGCCTCTTTGAGCGTGGAAATGAAATATCGGGAAGTCCGCATGGCGTGTTTCGGCTAAAAAGCGACATTCTACAAGATGCGGCGGAAAATACGGCGCGCGGCGGCGGGGTGGGACCCTCTGTCCGATCGAGCGCGGCTCGTTTTCCTATTCGATTTTTTCTGGAAAGACCGTACGGCCTTCGGTCGTGTTGATCAATTCGGGGAAGGCAAACACCGCCGCCGCGCGACCGCGACCTTCCTTGATCGTCTCGACGATCCCCGCGGTTTCCAGCTTTTCGAGAATGTCCAGCGCCGTACTTTTGTATTTCAATCCGGCCTTTTTCATGAATTCCGAAGTGTTCATGATCGGCTTGAAGAACAGGGTGTCGAGCACAGCCGAGGCGTTTTTCGGACTCGACAAGCCAGCCATCCGCGTCTTGGTCTTTTCGTAGAGATTCAGGAGAGATTCCGCCGTTTGCGTATTGGTCTTGGCCTGCTCGATGATCGCTTCCAGAAAGAACAATATCCAGCCTTGCCAATCGTCGTCCCGCGTGACGGCGCGCAAACGCGCGTAGTATTCGTCGCGGTGTTCCTCGAAGTATTGGCTGAGATAGAAGACCGGCTTTTCAAGCATTTTCTTTTGGTACAGGAACAAGGGGATAAAGATGCGCCCGAGACGACCGTTGCCGTCGAGAAACGGGTGGATGATCTCGAACTGGGCGTGCAATACCGCAAGCTGGGTCAAGGCGTCGTACCCGTCGCTATTGATATATTTTTCCCACTCGTCCATCGCGGGCAGGACTTTCTCGGGGCTGGGGGGGATGTACGACGCTTGCTCGATCGTCGCGCCGTATCTGCCGATATAGTTCTGAACCGAGCGGAACTCGCCGCGCGCCCTGTTCTCCCCTCGAACGCCGGTCAAGAGGATCGCGTGCAGTTCTTTCAGCATATTCAGATGGATCGCCGGAATCTTCTCGAAAAGCTCTTCGGCACGGAAAAGGGCTTTGCGGTAATTCATGATTTCGGCGATGTCGTGGCCTTTCTCCCGTGAATAGCTTTCCCCCGCTTCGAAGCTGAAAACGTCGACCAAGGATGCTTGCGTGCCTTCTATGCGGGAAGAGAGGACGGCCTCCTGCGTCGTGATCGGCGAGAGCAGAATGTGCGGATTCGGAACGGACTTCAAAAGCCCGTTGTACACGGAAATGGCGGCGCTCGCCTGAGCGATCGGCTGGGAAAGCCTTTCCCAGTCGAGGCCGGTCGGCGGGAGTTTATGGGGAGTAAATGCGCGCATTTTTGGCGTCGTTGAAAGAGTCTTTGCCGGATATACACTATAAAACACGGTTTGTATAGTGTGAACAGCAAAAAATACTTCACAAACAATTTTGTGGAGTGTCGAAAAGCAGATGACAGAGGACTGAGGACAGAAGACGGAGCGCTCGCTGCGCTCGTTTTGTGGTCAGTTTTCAGTAAAACCCCTCCCCATCCCTCCCCTTGTCAGGGGAGGGAGTCACGCTTCTCCCCTCCCTGAATCAAGGGCCGGATATCGGGTATCAAAGTTCAGCCGTAACTCTAGGACTTGGTGAATAAGTAGAGAAGTCAAGAAGGGGATTCTGGGAGTTTAAGTCCGAAGGCCTGAAGAGCGAGTCGAGCGGCCTTGGGGACGGGTTCCAGTTGGAAAGA
>JAISAZ010000043.1 GCA_031266435.1 Accumulibacter sp. | reverse complement strand
TCTTTCCAACTGGAACCCGTCCCCAAGGCCGCTCGACTCGCTCTTCAGGCCTTCGGACTTAAACTCCCAGAATCCCCTTCTTGACTTCTCTACTTATTCACCAAGTCCTAGAGTTACGGGTTAAATGAAGAAATTCGGGAGAATCGAATGGAAACGCCTTTTCGGCAAAATTGTACCCTGCCGACCCGCCGGCGCGCTCTTGAAACTTGCTTAAAACGGGCATTTCCATTACCTTCTTCTCACGTAAGTGGGGGTGCCGCCGTCGAACGCGCGGCTGAGAGAGTCCCTTTGAACCTGTACGGGTCATGCCGTCGTAGGGAAGCGAATCGACGAATCTTTCGGTTTTCCTCGATCGGCCTTGCCTTTTTTGGAAGGAGCGTCATGCGTCGTGCCCAGGCTGTTCCCATCGCGACGGCGGCTCGCGTGGAAGAGGTTGCCGTTTCCCCGCTGCCGAATTCCCGCAAGATTTACGTCGAGGGAAGCCGTCCCGACATTCGCGTACCGATGCGCGAGATTTCGCAGTCGCCGACGCCGGGGGCGTCGGGCGACACGCCGAACCCGCCGGTCTTCGTCTATGACTGTTCGGGCCCCTATACCGACCCGGACGCGAAGATCGACATCCGCCGTGGATTGCCCGCGCTGCGCGCCGGGTGGATCGCCGAGCGCGGCGATGTCGAAGAGTTGCCCGAATTGAGTTCCGCGTTCGGACGCGCGCGTGCCGCGGACCCCGCGCTCGACGCGCTGCGCTTCCCCAGGTTGCTCAGGAATGCGCTGCGCGCCCGACCGGGACGGAAGCTCAGCCAGATGCATTATGCCCGACGCGGCGTCGTCACGCCGGAGATGGAGTTCGTCGCAATCCGGGAAAACAACCGCCGCCGCGCGTATCTGGAATCGCTCAAAGACGCCGGTGCCGTCGACGCGCTACGCTTTTGCCACGCTGGAACACGCTTTGGCGCTGCGATTCCCGACGAGATCACGCCTGAATTCGTGCGTTCCGAGATCGCGCGCGGTCGCGCCGTCGTCCCGGCGAACATCAATCACCCCGAAGCGGAGCCGATGATCATCGGCCGCAATTTCCTGACGAAAATCAACGCGAATATCGGAAATTCGGCGCTGGGCTCGTCGATTCGTGAAGAAGTCGAAAAAATGCTCTGGGCGATCCGCTGGGGCAGCGATACCGTGATGGACCTCTCGACTGGAAAGAACATCCACGAGACGCGCGAATGGATCATCCGCAACAGCCCCGTGCCGATCGGCACGGTGCCGATTTATCAGGCGCTCGAAAAAGTCGACGGAAAGGCCGAAGAACTGACGTGGGAGATTTTCCGCGACACCTTGCTCGAACAGGCCGAGCAGGGCGTCGATTATTTCACCCTGCACGCCGGCGTCCTGCTGCGTCACGTTCCGCTCACGGCGCGCCGCATGACGGGGATCGTTTCACGCGGCGGCGCGATCATGGCGCGCTGGTGTCTCGCGCACCACAAGGAGAATTTTCTTTATACGCATTTCGAGGAAATCTGCGAAATCATGAACGCCTACGACGTGGCGTTCAGCCTGGGCGACGGTCTGCGCCCCGGGTCGATCCACGACGCGAACGACGAAGCGCAGTTCGCCGAACTGAGAACGCTCGGCGAACTCACCGACATCGCGTGGAAACACGACTGCCAGACCTTCATCGAAGGTCCGGGGCACGTTCCGATGCACCTGATCGAGGAAAACATGCGCCTGCAACTCGAGTGTTGCAAGGAAGCGCCTTTTTATACGCTGGGCCCGCTGACGACCGACATCGCGCCGGGATTCGACCACATCACCAGCGCCATCGGCGCGGCGATGATCGGATGGTACGGCGCGGCGATGCTTTGCTACGTGACGCCGAAAGAACACCTCGGTCTGCCGAACAAGGACGACGTGAAAGAGGGGATCATCACGTACAAGCTCGCCGCGCACGCCGCCGACCTTGCGAAGGGTCATCCCGGCGCGCAGCTCCGCGACAACGCGCTATCGAAAGCGCGCTTCGAATTCCGCTGGGACGATCAATTCTCGCTGGGACTCGACCCGGAGAGGGCGAAGGCTTTCCACGACGAAACGCTCCCGAGCGAATCCGCCCTGCGCGTCCACTTTTGCTCGATGTGCGGCCCGCATTTCTGCTCGATGAAAATTTCCCAAGAGGTGCGCGACTTCGCCGCCGCGCAGGGCATCGACGAAGCCAAGGCGCACGCGCTGGGGCTGGAGGCGAAGGCGAAGGAATTCAGGGAGTTGGGTAGCGAGGTCTACAAAAAGGCATGAATCGCGACGCTTTGCGGGCGAGACCGTGGAAAGTCATTCCTTTTCCAGTTCATTCATACTTTGATGCCGAGCCGCAGACAGTACTGTAGTACGGCAAGGCGAAGTCGACAATGGTAGGGATGAACTGGGAAAGGAATCAGAATGAATAATCGTAGTCGACGCACAAAGGCGCGTGATCGCTGAAGCGCGCGCCTTTATAGACCTCGGCGTGAACCGCCGTTCCCGCGACGCCCGCCGTCGCCAGTTGGTAGTCCAAACGCCACCCGACGTTTTTGGCCCACGCCTGACCTCGGTTGGACCACCACGTATAGCCCGCGCCGGTCGCGTCCGGGTAGAGGCGCCGGTAGACGTCGTGCCAGATTCCCCCGCTCAGGAGGCCGTCGACCCAAGCCCTTTCTTCGGGGAGAAAACCGGAATTTTTCTGGTTGCTCTTCCAGTTTTTGAGGTCGATTTCCCGGTGCGCGATATTCCAGTCGCCGCAGACGATGATCTCGCGCCCGTCTTTTGCGAGCGCGTCGAGGTAGAGGGGAAAGACTTCCATGAAACGGAACTTGGCCGCTTGGCGCTCGGGCGAACTCGACCCCGAAGGCAGGTAAAGCGAGACGACCGAAAGAGCGCCGAAGTCGGCGCGCAGGCAACGCCCTTCCGCGTCGAACTCGGCGTTGCCCAAGCCTTCGACCACGGCGTCGGGCGCGCGCCTGCACCAGAGGGCGACGCCGCTGTAGCCCTTCTTTTGCGCCGGAAGGTAAAACGCGTTGAAACCCGGCGGCGCGCGCATTTCCGCGGACAGGTCGGCGTACTGCGCTTTAAGCTCCTGCAGGCAGAGAATGTCGGCTTTTTGACCGCCAAACCACTCGAAAAAACCTTTTTTCCATGCCGAGCGGATTCCATTGAGATTGAAATTAACGACTTGTAGTATGATAGCCTCGTTTCAAATGATATTTTTCGCGTCGCGTTATGGATTTTCATCTCGAATTCATCGAGTTCATCCTCGCGAGCAAGGCGCTCAGGTTTGGCGAATTCAAAATCAAATCCGGGCGCCTCTCGCCTTATTTTTTCAACGCCGGCCTGTTCGACGACGGGCACAGGCTCGACCGCCTGTCGCAATTCTACGCCAGAGCCGTTCTGGAGAGCGGGATTTCGGTAGATACCCTGTTCGGGCCGGCGTACAAAGGCATTCCGCTCGTCGTCGGGTGCGCGATCGCGCTCGCCCGATCCGGAAAGAACCTGCCGTACGCCTTCAACCGCAAGGAAGCCAAGGATCACGGCGAAGGCGGGATGCTCGTCGGCGCGCCGCTTTCCGGGAACGTGTTGATCATAGACGACGTGATTTCCGCCGGCACGTCGGTGCGTGAATCGATCGATCTGATCCGCGCGGCGGGGGCGACGCCCTGCGGCGTGGTCATCGCGCTCGACCGCATGGAGCGCGGGATGCGTGAACTTTCCGCCGTGCAGGAAGTCCAGCGTGATTTCGGCGTCCCCGTCGTGGCGATCGCCACCTTGAACGATTTGACGACGTATCTGCGCGGCCACCCTGATTTCAAAACCCATGAGACGCGGATTCTCCGCTACCGCCAGGAGTACGGCATTGAAAACCTTGATTAAATCCATCCTTTTCATCGCCCTTGCGGGGCCATGCTGCGGCAGCGCCGTCGCCGCCGGGAGGTTCTTTTGCTGCAACGACGCCACCGGAAAACAGACCTGCGGCGACATTCTTCCCCCGGCGTGTTACGGTCGGGCGTACCGCGAACTCGGCGGAAACGGCATGACCGTCCGCCACGTCGACGCGCCGCTGACGCCCGAACAGCGCGCGCAGATCGCTCTCGAAGAAGAACAGCGCAGGCAACTGGAAGAGCAGCGCAAAGAGCAGCAACGCAAGGACGCGGCCCTGCTTGCGACGTACAGCGCGGAAAACGACATCGAACTGATGCGCGAGGCTTCGCTCGCCGACGTCAGGAAGGCGATCAGCAACGCCGAAGGGCGGATTACGGAATTTCGTGCGCGCCGCGATAAATTCGCAGCCGAAGCCGCGCTTCACCAAGGCAAGGGGAATCCGCCGCCCGAAGTCCTGAAAGGCATCGAAAACGCCGAACAGGAAATGCAGCTTCAGGAACAGGTCATCGTAACGCGGCAAAGCGAAGTGGCGATCATCCAGGCGAAATACGATCAGGACCTCCAGCGTTACCGGGAAATCAAGCGTCAGCAGGCGCTGAGCGCCGTAAAGCCCACCACCGTGCGCTCAGGCACCCCGGCGGCTTCTCCCGCGCCGGAAACTCCCCCCGCAGCGGAAGGCTCTCCCGCGCCAGCGGTGCCCGCCGCTCCCTGAAAACGGATTACGACGGATTCGCCAGCCTTTCCCGCAGCAATTCGCTGACCTGCTGCGGGTTGGCTTTCCCCTTGGCCGCTTTCATCGCCTGCCCCACGAGGGCGTTGAAAGCCTTTTCCTTGCCCGATCTGAATTCGGCGACCATCGCCGCGTTGGATTGCAAGACCGCGTCGACGAGCGCCTCGATCGCGCCGGCGTCGGTGATCTGCTTCAGTCCGCGCTTTTCAATGATTTCGTCCGCAGAATTTCCTTCACCGTTCCAGAGCGCCTCAAAAACCTTTTTGGCGATATTGTTGGAAATCGTCGCGTCGACGATGCGCGCGACGAGGCCGCCGAGCTGCTGTGCGGAAACGAGCGCATGGGCGATATTCAGGTTTTCTCTGTTCAGGCGCGCGGCCAGATCGACCATGACCCAGTTGGCGCAGGGCTTGGCGGCGTTTTTTCCCGCAGCCTCGACGCAAGACTCGAAGTAATCGGCGAACTCCAATGCGGCGGTCAATGTCGACGCGTCGTAAGCGGAGAGTCCGTAGTCCTTCATGAAACGCCGCTTTCTGACCTCGGGCAATTCCGGCATCCGCGCGCGCGTTTCATCGACCCATTCCCGGCTGATCTTCAGCGGAAGAAGGTCGGGGTCGGGAAAATAACGGTAGTCGTGCGCGTCTTCCTTGCTGCGCATCGCGCGCGTTTCTCCGGTCTCCGGGTCGAAAAGCACCGTCGCCTGTTCGATGCGCCCGCCGCCCTCAATCGTCTCGATCTGCCATCGAACCTCGTAGTCGATCGCCTGCTGCATGAAGCGGAAGGAATTGAGATTCTTGATTTCGCGCCGCGTTCCGAGCGTCTCGCTTCCCGCCGGTCGGACCGAGACGTTGGCGTCGCAGCGGAACGAACCTTCCTGCATATTCCCGTCGCAAATGCCGATCCAGCAGACGAGCGCGTGCAGCGCGCGCGCGTAGGCGATCGCCTCCGCCGACGAGCGCATGTCCGGCTCGGTCACGATTTCGAGTAAAGACGTGCCCGCGCGGTTGAGGTCGATGCCGGATTTTCCGCTGAAATCTTCGTGGAGCGACTTTCCCGCGTCTTCTTCGAGGTGCGCGCGTGTCAAATGAATCGTTTTTTCCCTCGCGTTCTCGCCTTCGCCGAGCGAAATATTCAGCTTCCCGCCGACGACGACCGGCAATTCGTACTGGCTGATCTGGTAACCTTTCGGGAGGTCGGGATAAAAATAATTCTTGCGCGCGAAAACCGATTTGGGCGCGACTTCGCCTTCGACCGCGAGGCCGAAGCGGATGGCGCATTCAACCGCGGCCTTGTTCAGTACCGGCAGAACGCCCGGAAGAGCGATATCGACGGCGTTCGCCTGCACATTCGGCTCCGCGCCGAAGTTTTCCGAGCTTCCCGAAAATATTTTCGACCGTGTCGAAAGCCGCGCGTGCGTCTCGATCCCGATGACAATTTCCCATTCTTTCATTGCATTTCGCCTTTTTGTTTATGCACAGGAATCCGCTGATTCCTTCTCCGCTTCGTTCATGCTTTCGCGCTCCCGTCGATGACCGAGAGCGCGAGTTCCTCGTAGGCTTCTCCGTACGAGCGCAAGCGACCCGGCAGGAGCGCCTCGGCTTCTTCCGTCGCCGCGCGTTCGGTTTCGGGGTCGTATTCGCAAAGTACCGCGCGCATGTGCTCGGCGAGGCCTTCCGCGTCGTCCGCGCCGAAAAAAAGTCCGCGCGGTGGCGCTTGTTCCCTGTGTACGTCCAAACTCGACAGAAGAATCCGCTTGCCGAGGCTTTTGGCTTCCTCGACCGTCGTGCTCCAGCCCTCGAAGCGCGAAGGATTGATGAGCGCAAGGCTTTTGCGCATGAGTACGCCAAGGTGCGCGAAGGGGACGAGGCCGAGAAAGCGGAAACGCTCGGAAAAACCGGCGGCGCGTACCGCGTCCAGAAGCCGCTCCGGGAACGCCGGGTCGCGGCTGTCCGACATCAGCCCCGTGCTGACGACCAGCGGACGAAGCCCCTCTTTTTTGAGCCGGATCAGCGCGTCGAGGATCAGGCGGTGGTTTTTGTGCGCCCACAACTGATTCGGGACGTGAAAATAGGGTTCGGAAATGTCGTATTCCCGTAATACGGCCTCCACGGGCGGCAGCGCGGATTCGGGAGGAATGTCCGCGACAAAGCGCAGGATGTGCGCCTTGTGCGCTTCTCCCGGAAACAGGCGGCAAAAATCCGCGTGCGCGTCCTGGCTACTGAGGACGATCGCCTGCGCCGTCGCCGCCGTATGCGCGTTGTTCGCGCTTTTCGCGCGCCTCTCTTCGGGCGTGAAGAATTCCGGCAAGTGAATATCCTGGAAGTCCGATATCCAGCACAGCGCGGGAACGCGGCTGCGCCGCCCGAGCGGCGGGCCGTAGGCCCAAAGGGAAACGCCGTGTTCGGCGAGCGCAGAGGCCAGGAGGCCGCCGTTCGACGACACGCGCGCCGTCAGTTTGCTCATCCACCAGTGCGGACTGAAGCGGCGCAAATGCGGCAGCCGAAGGACGGGGAAGGAATTCAGCGGCGCGTCGAGCGCGTCGGCCCCCGCTCTTCCGCCTCCCGTCAATAGAATCTCGATGCGCGGCGACGGGAGCGAGACGATCGCCTTGGCGAGGTTGCGCAGATAATTCGTCCGCCCGGTCCATCCGCCGGGAACGTCGATGAGCGGCCAAGCTACGCGACGCATCGGGACCCCTCCCCGAATTTTTGTTGAAACCACGCGACGTAGGCCGCGATCCCGGCGCGGCGCTCGACGCAAGGCTCGAAACCCCAGGCGCGCAGACGAGTCACGTCGGCGAGCTGTGTCGCCGGGTCGCCGGGTTTCGCCTCGCCGGAAAATACGGGCGACAATCCGGGGTCGAAGAGGCGCCCGATCTCGGTGAGCATTTCTTTCACGCGCATTCCGTCCCCCGTCCCGCCGTTGACCGTCGGACAATTGGGCGCCGCGTGCTCGACGGCCAGCGCGGTCAAACGCACTGCGTCGCGTACCGACATCCAGTCGCGCGTCTCGTCGCCCGCGCCGAAGAAGGAAAAGTTTCCTCGCGCGGCCTTGCGGCAGGCGTCCCACAACAACTGTTTGTGCAAACCCTCGCCGTAGAGAGAAAAAAAACGGACGATCGCGGCGGGAAACTTCCATTCTTCTGCGTAGGCGCGGCAAAGCTGCTCGGCCAAATGCTTGTGGTGTCCATACGGAGAGACAGGCGCGCAGGATTGCGCCTCAACGATCGGGACGCGTTCAGTGGCGCCGTAGACGGCGACACTCGACGGATAGACGAGTCGGACCGAAGCGTGTCGGCGCAAAAATTCGAGGACTTCCGCCGTCGATCCGACGGTACGCAGAAAATCTTCCCTGGGGTTTTCGTAGGAAAACGCGACCGAAGCGCCGCCCGCGCAATGAATGAGCGCGTGCGGGACGCCGAAGCGTTCCGTCGCGTCGTTGAGCGACCGCGCCGACACGGCGCCTTCGACGACGCCCGACAAGGCGCCGAGATTAGAACATTGACATTTCTTCGAAGCGTACCCGAAGCCGACGACGTCAAAGCCCGACGCGGAAAAAAAGTCGGCGCACCAGGAACCCAGAAAACCGTAAACGCCCGTGATGAATACGCTTTTTTTCATCGAGAACCATTTCCGACGGGAGGTCTTCCCGCGCTCGCTCCCTCTGCTGCTCTTTCTTCTTTGGGAAGGCGCGTGCAAACGAAGGTATAGAGGCGTCCCGGCGCGTTGCTCCACCGACCGCGCCAGGCAAGGAGCCGATTCAGGAAGCCTTCGGGCAAGGCGAGCCGCAACTTCGCCGTGAGCCGCTTGCGCGCGTCCGCAAGGGTGTCCGGGTAGAGGTTGATATCCGACTCCAGCGGCGACAAAACGCGGCGGATGGAAAGGCCCGCGTCCGAGAGCGCGCCGATGTACTCATTCAGCATAAAAGCGTTCTCTCCGCCGTAAAGCGTGTGCAAGGGGTGCGAGGCGAGAAAGGCGGGCAGGTCGTCGCGCGAACTCACGACGTGTTCGCGCGACGCGATGCACAGCCCTCCAGGTTTGAGCACCCTGCCGATTTCGGCGCAGAGGGCTTTCAGGTCTTTCGCGTGATGGAGCGCCTGACGCGCGTGGACGAGGTCGAAACTCCCGTCGTCGAAGGGAAGCCGCTCTCCCCACGCCTCGACGACGCCGATCTCGACGCCGCTCTGACGAGCCAGTGCGCGGATCGCCCCAGCGCCGACGAGAGCGCTCGGATCCGGCTCGAGCGCCGTCGTCTCCCAGCCGTCGCGCGCCAGCGCGAACGCCGCGATTCCGCGCCCCGACCCAAGGTCGAGCGCCTTGCCCGGACGCGGCGGCAAAAAAGCCCTGACCGCGGACCACTCCGTACTCGCGCGGTAGCGCTCGGCCGCCGGCAGCAAGGGGTCGTCGAAAAAGCAGTCGCGCACGAGTTGCCGCCGGTCCGGCTGCGCGCGCAACCACGCGACGGCGTCCTCCCACGACATCGGATAATCGTTGGTCATTTTATCGCAGACACAATAGCTATCGTGCGGAATCAGATGGGTCGAGTGTCCGAACGACGCGCGCCGGATTGCCGGCGACGAGCGTCCACGGCGGAACGTCGCGGGTTACGACCGCGCCGGCTCCGACAACGGCGCCTTCGCCGATCGTCACGCCTTCGAGAATCAGCGCGTTCATCCCTATCCACGCCTTGTCGCGGATGGTCACGGGCGCTGTCTTGACGTGCGTCCAGTCTTTTTCTCCCGCATACCAGAGACACACGTCGTTTTTTCGATGCACAAAGTCGATCGCGTGCGAATCGTGGTCCGTGACGACGACGCCGAAAGCGATCAGTACGTCGTCGCAGATTTGTATTCTCTCCGCGCAGGAAAAAATGGATGCGCCGACGAAGCTTCTGTCGCCGACGCTGAGACAAGCGCCTTCTCTTTCAAAAAAGACCGACCCTTCAAGGATCGAATGA
Organism: Accumulibacter sp.; assembly: GCA_031266435.1. Classification (GTDB taxonomy): domain Bacteria; phylum Pseudomonadota; class Gammaproteobacteria; order Burkholderiales; family Rhodocyclaceae; genus Propionivibrio. Next base: position 11,540 of record JAISAZ010000043.1, on the reverse strand, counting down.
TCGCCGACGGATAAGTCGGCGTGTTTTTTGAAATGAATTCCACTTTTTTTTATTTTTGCCGTCGCGGCGCAATTTGAAAGCATCGATCGGTACTCTTCTCTTTGCGCCAAAAAGTCGGCGACTCTCGAAACGAGACTCGAAGTCTTGTACAGGGCGCGAATCAAGCAGGACGCGGCGTCGATTTTTTGTGTCATGTCCGGGGGGGTCGTGCGCCGTCGAGGCGTCCTGAATCGGTGCTCATACGTCGCCGAATTCGGCCGGACGCGACAGATGCCAGTCGGTCGCCTTCTGAAAACGGTGCGCGACGTTCAAAAGGCGCGCTTCGGAAAAATAATCGCCGATCAACTGGAGACCGACCGGAAGCCCTGCCGAAAAACCGCAGGAATGCGACAGTCCCGGCAAGCCCGCCAGATTGACGGCGATCGTGTAGATGTCCGACAAATACATCCGCACGGGGTCGGCAATTTTCTCGCCGATCCGGAACGCCGTCGTCGGACTCGTCGGCCCCGCGATGAGGTCGCATCGCGCAAAGGCTTCGGAAAAGTCGTTCGCGATCAGGCGGCGGACGCGCTGCGCCTGGAGGTAGTAGGCGTCGTAATACCCGTGCGAAAGCACGTAGGTTCCGATCAGAATGCGTCGCTTGACCTCGTCGCCAAAACCCTGCGCCCGCGTTTTGACGTACATGTCGTCGATGTCGGCGTATTCCGGTGCGCGGTAGCCGTAACGCACGCCGTCGAAGCGCGAAAGGTTCGAGCTGGCCTCGGCCGGAGCGATCACGTAATACACCGGAACCGAAAGCCGCATATTCGGGAGGCTGATTTCGCAGGTCTCCGCACCGAGGCTCCGATAGACCGCGAGCGCTTCGGTGACGCAGTCCATGACATCCTGCGCGCAGCCCTCGCCGAAGAACTCCTTCGGCAGGCCGATCCGCAAGCCCGCGAGCGGCTTCCCGCCTTTTTCGGAAGAGAGTTCGCGCGAATAGTCTTCTTTCGGGCGATCGAGGCTCGTCGAATCGCGTTCGTCGAAACCTGCCATCGCGCTCAAGAGGAGCGCGCAATCCTCGGCGGTGCGCGCGATCGGGCCGCCTTGGTCGAGCGACGAAGCGAACGCGATCATCCCGTAGCGCGAAACGACACCGTAGGTCGGCTTGACCCCCGTCAGACCGCAAAGCGCGGATGGTTGGCGAATCGAGCCGCCCGTATCGGTCGCCGTCGCCGCGGGCGCGAGCGACGCTGCGACGGCGACGGCCGAACCGCCCGACGACCCCCCCGGAACGCGTTCCGTATCCCAGGGGTTTCGTGCCGCACCGAAATGCGAAGTCTCGTTCGAAGAACCCATCGCAAACTCGTCCATATTGGTCTTGCCCAAGAGGACGGCGCCTTCGGCGTTGAAGCGCTCGACGACCGTCGAGTCGTAGGGGCTGACGAAATTGGAGAGCATCCTGGAAGCGCAAGTCGTCCGCCAGTCCCTGGCGCAAAAAATATCTTTCTGCGCCAAGGGGATTCCCGTCAAGGCGCCCGCCTCTCCGGCGGCGATGCGCGCGTCGGCTTTTTTTGCCTGCGCGAGGCTTCTTTCCGGGTCGAGCGTTATGAACGCGTTGAGCTTCGGGTTGTGGCGTTCGATCCGGTCGAGGTAGAGGCGCGTCAGTTCGACGCTCGAAATCTCGCGCCTTTTCAGCGCGCCCGCGAGTTCGATCAGCGTCCGCGCGATCATTCGACGACCCTCGGTACGAGGTAAAGTCCGGCTTCGGTTTCCGGCGCGATCGCCTGAAAGGCTTCGTGGCGGTCGGTTTCGGTGACGACGTCGGCGCGAAGCCGCTGCGTGAGGTCCTGCGCGTGCGCCATCGGCTCGACGCCGCGCGTATCGACGGCCAGCATGGGTTCGATCAAATCAAGGAAAATTTCATTGATCGTTTCGAGCGTCGATTCCGCCTCGGCGTCGCTGATTTCCATCCGCGCCAGATAGGCGATCCGGCGTACCTGATCCAGAGTAAGCGACATAGGGGTGCAAAACTGCGAAAATGTTAAAAATGGAAGGTGTATAGGGTATCATGAACAGCTTTCCAGCCACAGGTTTTGCTGGTTTTACGGATATTCGGAATGTTCAGTTTTCTACGCTTCAATTTCTTGCGCGGTTATTTCGCGAACGACCTCGCGATCGACCTCGGCACGGCCAATACATTGATCTATGTACGCGGCAAGGGCATCGTTCTCGACGAGCCTTCCGTCGTCGCTGTCAGGATAGAGGGCGGCCCCAACGCCAGCAAAATCATCCAGGCGGTCGGCCAGAACGCCAAGGTGATGCTCGGCAAGGCGCCGGGGTCGATTACCGTGATTCGTCCGATGAAAGACGGGGTCATCGCGGATTTCACTTTCACCGAAGAGATGCTCAAGCAGTTCATACGCAAGGTTCACGACTCGAAGCTCTTGTCGCCGAGCCCGCGCATCATGATCTGCGTTCCCTCCGGCTCGACGCAGGTCGAGCGTCGCGCGATCCGTGAATCCGCGGTCGGCGCCGGCGCGAGCCGCGTTTTTCTGATCGAGGAGCCGATGGCCGCCGCGATCGGCGCGGGTTTGCCCGTTTCGGAGCCGACCGGGTCGATGGTCGTCGACATCGGCGGCGGCACGACCGAGGTCGGCGTCATTTCGCTCGGCGGCATGGTCTATGCGGGGTCGGTCCGCGTCGGCGGCGACAAGCTCGACGAAGCGATCATCAACTACATCAGCCGCAATTACGGGATGCTGATCGGCGAAAACACCGCCGAGCACATCAAGAAAAAAATCGGATCCGCCTTCCCCGGCGCCGAAGTGCGCGAGATGGAAGTTTCGGGCATCAACAAGGCCGAAGGTATCCCGCGAAAATTCACGATTTCTTCCAACGAGATTCTCGAAGCGCTGACCGAACCGCTCAACGCGATCGTTTCCGCCGTGAAATCCGCGCTCGAAAAAACCCCGCCCGAACTCGGCGCCGACATCGCCGACAAGGGCATGGTGCTGACCGGGGGCGGCGCGCTCCTGCACGACCTCGACCGGCTCCTGATGGAAGAGACCGGCCTGCCGGTCATCGTCGCGGAAGAATCGCTGACCTGCGTCGCGCGCGGGTGCGGAATGGCGCTCGAGCGCGTGGATAAACTCGGAAGCATCTTTGTATCGGATTGAACCTAGAAACTCTCAAAATTCTGAAACCCCGAAAGCCGGACGGCCTTCGGGTCGGCGCTTTCCCGTGGAGGAAGCGGATATAGGCGTGTTCCACTTTTTCGCTGCGTAAACGCATGGATTATCAGGCGCCCCCCTTTTTCAAACGCGGCCCCGCACCGCTGGCCCTGCTTTGCTTTTACACCGCGCTTTCGCTCGCGCTGATCATCTTCGACGCGCGTTTCCAGACCCTGGAGCTTCTGCGAAGCGGCCTCTCCTTGCTCATGTATCCCTTTCAGCGGCTGGCGTTCGCCCCGGCGTCGCTTTACGAAGACGCCCACGCGCATTTTTCCAGCTTGAACCGCGTCCAGGCCGACAACACGCGGTTGAAGCGCGTTCAACTCGAAAACGCCGCGCGGCTTCTGCGCGTTCAACAGCTCGAAGTCGAAAACGAACGGCTGCGCAAGCTGCTCGACATGAGAACGCTGAAAAAGGCGGACGGTCAGGTCGCGCGCATTCTCTATTCGGCGCGCGACCCGTTTTCGCGCAAACTCGTCGTCGACAAGGGCGGGATCGACGGGATCAGCCGAGGACAGGCCGTCGTCGATTATAACGGCGTCATCGGGCAGGTCACGCGCGTTTTTCCGCACGTCTCCGAAGTCACGCTGATTACCGACAAAAACCACGCCATCCCGGTGCAGATCCTGCGGAACGGTTTGCGTTCGGTTCTGTTCGGGATCGGCAACGGACAGCTCGAACTGCGTTTCACGCAGGTCAACGCCGACATCCAGAGCGACGACCAGCTCGTCACGTCGGGTCTCGGCGGCGCTTTCCCGGCGGGGCTTCCGGTCGCGCGCGTCGTCAGCGTCGAGCACGACGCCGCGCACGCGTTCGCGCGCGTCTACTGCCTTCCGCTCGCCGGAATCGAGAATTTCAGCGAACTCATGATCCTCGACCCGATCGACCCCACCCCCCTGCCGCAGGAACTCGTCGCCGCAAAGACCTCCCCCGGCAGGAAAAAACGCACGGCGAGACAATAGCATGCACTCGACACACTCCTCGGCGCGCATTCTCCTGCCGGTACGGCCGGGATTCATCGTCTTTACTGTGTTCGTCGCTTTTTTGCTGAACTTCTTTTTTTCCAATTTTTCCGACCCCCGTTTGTGGATACCGGATTGGGTGGCGCTGGTACTGGTTTTCTGGAGCATCCGCGAGCCGCAATACGTCGGCATGGGTTCGGCATTCGTTTCGGGGCTGGTCATGGACGTCGCCGACGCGAGCCTGATGGGGCAGCACGCGCTGGCCTACGTTGTTGTCTGCTACGCGTCTGTCACGCTCTCGAAGCGCGTCCTGCGGTTTCCGCTGAAGTGGCAGGCGCTCCAGGCCCTGCCGCTCTTGATCGCCGTTCAGGTCGTCCAGCTCTGCGTGCGTCTTTCTTTCGGCGTCAGTTTCCCAGGGTTTGGCTACTTCGTCGGCCCCTTCCTCGGCGCGGCGCTCTGGTTCCCTCTGGCCCACCTGCTGCTTTTACCCCAGTATCAGCCGGTCGAGCGCGACGAAAACCGCCCCATCTAGGAGAGCACGCTTGCGCCAGTTCATCGCCCAACGCTTGCTGTCCCGTCGCCTGACGAACATCCAGAACGCCGAGATCGACCGCTTCAGATTCCGCGTCAAATGCGCGACGGCCTTCGTGCTCCTGGGCTTCGCCCTCTTGCTTTCCCGCCTCGTCTACCTGCAGATCGCCCGGAACGATTATTACAGTACGCGCGCCGAGGACAACCGGATTTCGCTGATCCCGATCCTCCCGAGCCGGGGGACGATCCTCGACCGGAACGGCGAAGTGCTGGCGCGTAATTATTCGGCATTCACGCTGGAAATCACGCCCGCGCTCGTCGAGAATCTCGAAGAAACGATCGCCGAACTCGAAAAGCTCGTCGAAATCCAGCCCAAGGACAAGCGGCGTTTCCAGCGCCTTGTGAACGAGGGCCGGCCTTTCGACAGCCAGCCGATCCGCATCCGCCTCACGGACGAAGAAATCGCGCTTTTCACGGTCAATCGCTACCGCTTTCACGGCGTCGAGGTGAAAGCGCGTCTTTTCAGGCATTATCCTTTCGGCGCGACGGCTTCGCACGTCCTGGGTTACCTCAACCGGGTCAACAAAGCCGACCTCGAAATGATCGACGAAAAAGAGCAAAGCGCCAATTACAAAGGAACGAGCCACATCGGAAAGACCGGGATCGAAAAGGCGTATGAATTCCATTTGCACGGCGAGACCGGCTACGAAGAAGTCGAAATCGACGCGAACGGCCATCCCGTCCGCCGCCTGTCGAGCACACCGCCGGTTGCGGGGAACGACCTGACGCTGACGCTCGACATCCGTTTGCAGGAAGTCGCCGAAAAGGCTTTCGGAAAGCGGCGCGGCGCGCTCGTCGCGATCGACCCTTCGACGGGCGAAGTGCTCGCCTTCGTCTCGATGCCGACCTTCGACCTGAACCTTTTCGACGACGGGATCAGCCAGGAAAACTGGGACCGGCTCAACAATTCGCCGGACCGCCCGATGATCAACCGCGTCTTGAACGCTACTTACCCGCCCGGTTCGACCTTCAAGCCTTTCATGGCGCTGGCAGGACTCGAGAGCGGAAAACGCACGCCGGAATATTCGTTCCACGACACGGGGTCCTTCACCATCGCCGGACATACTTTCCGCGACCAGAAAAAGGACGGCCACGGTCACGTCGACCTGTACAAGTCGATCGTCCAGTCCTGCGACACCTACTACTACATCTTGGCGAACGAAATGGGGATCGACAGCATCGTGCGCTTCATGGGGCGGATCGGATTCGGGCAGCGCACGGGGATCGACGTCGAAGGCGAATCCGAGGGCCTTCTCCCGTCGCCGGAATGGAAAAGACGCCGCTTTCGGCGTTACGAACTGCAAAGGTGGTTCACGGGGGACACGGTCTCGATCGGAATCGGGCAGGGCTACAACGCCTACACGCCGATCCAGATCGCGCAGGCGGTCGCGGTGCTCGCCAACGACGGCGCGCTCTACCGCCCGCGTCTCGTGAAGGACATTTCCGACAACCGCGCCGGCGTGAAAAAAAGCGTCGCGCCCGAACTCGTGCGGACGATGGGCTGGCAACAGAAAAACATCGATACGGTCAAGCGCGCGATGGCCGGCGTCAACCGGGAAGGCACCGCCGCGCGCGCCTTCCTGAACGCCGAGTACACGTCGGGCGGGAAAACGGGAACGGCGCAGACTTTCAGCTTAAGGGGCGGCGATTACCGCGCGAGCCGCTTGCGGGAGGAGTTGCGCGACCACGCGCTCTACATCGCCTTCGCCCCGGAAGACAAGCCGAGGATCGCGCTTGCCGTGCTCGTCGAAAACAGCGGCTTCGGCGGCCAGTCGGCGGCGCCGCTCGCCCGCAAGGTGCTCGACCATTTTTTCAGCGCGCGCGCCGATGCGCCTACCGCCGCACCAGCCGTCGTATCCGAGACGCGCGCCGCGCGGAGGGGGCTCTAGACGATGTCTTCCTTCCTTCCGCGCTTGAGGCGCCTCGTCTTCGAGCACCTCGACCTTCCGCTGCTCCTGATCATCGTGCCGCTGATGGCGGTCGGGCTGCTGACCGTCTACAGCGCGACCTACGATGCGAACAACCGCGCGTTTGGGCAGTTGGTCAACATGTCCGTCGGGATCGTCGTCATGTGGGGCGTCGCGCGCGTGCACCCGCAACACCTGATGCGTTTCGCCTTGCCGCTCTACCTCGTCGGCGTCGTTCTGCTGACGCTCGTTTTCTTCGTGGGCGTCCGGGTCAACGGCGCGCAACGCTGGCTCTCGCTGGGCTTCATCCGCTGCCAACCCTCCGAACTCCTCAAGATCGCGACGCCGATGGCGCTGGCGTGGTATTTTCAAAAATACGAGACCGCGATAAAAATCAGGCACTACGCCCTGGCCTTTCTGATGCTGCTCGCCCCTTTCGCGCTGATCGCAAAGCAGCCCGACCTGGGGACGTCGATCCTCGTCGGCGCCGCCGGCGTTTATGTCATTTTTTTCGCCGGACTCCCCTGGAAATTCATCGCCGGGACCTTGGTCGCCGCAGTGGCGGCCTCGCCTTTCGTCTGGCCCCTGCTGCATGAATTTCAACGCAAGCGGATCCTGATCCTGCTCGACCCGACGATCGACCCTTTCGGCGCGGGCTACCACATCATCCAGTCGACGATCGCCATCGGGTCGGGCGGCGGTTTCGGGAAGGGCTGGCTCCAGGGGACGCAAACCCACCTCGAATTCATCCCCGAACGCCATACCGATTTCATTTTCGCCGTTTTTTCCGAAGAATACGGCTTCCTCGGCGCCGGCGTCCTCATCCTGCTCTATTTGCTCCTGATCGCCCGGTGCCTGATGATCACGATCAACGCCTCGACGCTTTTCGCGCGCCTCTTGGGCGGCGCGATCACGCTGAGCTTTTTCACCTGCGCCTTTGTCAATATCGGCATGGTGAGCGGCGTCCTGCCCGTCGTCGGCGTCCCGCTACCCTTCATGAGCTACGGCGGAACGGCGCTGGTCACTTTGTTTTGCAGCCTCGGAATCATGATGAGCATACAAACGCATCGCATGCTACTCAAAAAATGACAAAAACGCTCGCACCCCTGAAAACCTCGATCGCCGTTCTGATCGCGGCGCTCGCGCTTTCCGCGTGTCTGCACACGCCCGCCCCTACCCCCACCCCCAAGCCGCGCGTCGACGGCGGCGCGAAGCGCGGCGGCGGCTACTACAAGGACGACGGCCCCGGAGACAAAATCCCCGACGACCTCGACGCGATCCCGGACGCGGTTCCGCGCGCCGAACCCTTCCACCGCGCCGCCAACAGGCCCTACGTCGTCTTCGGCAAAACCTACGTTCCCGATACCCGCCTGAGGTCTTTCAGGCAGCGCGGAACCGCAAGCTGGTATGGCAAGAAATTCCACGGTCGGAAAACGTCGATCGGCGAACCCTACGACATGTTCGCAATGACCGCCGCGCACCCGACGCTCGCGCTGCCCTCGTACGCGCGCGTGACCAATGTCGCCAACGGAAAGAGCGTCGTCGTCCGCGTCATCGACCGCGGCCCCTTCCACGCGAGCCGTGTCATCGACCTGTCCTACGCCGCCGCGTACCGGCTCGGCTACATCAACGCGGGGAGCGCGCTCGTCGAAGTCGAATCGCTCCTGCCGGGGAGTTCCGCGCCACCGCCCGCCAAACCGCCCACGCCGCCGCCGATGAAGCCGCCCGTGCCCGTCGTCATCGACGCCGCTCCGCCTGCCGCCGAGGAAGCCGCCGCGCGGACGATCCCGCCGCCCGCCGTCGAACTTCCAGAAGGCCGCGAAGAGGGAGAAAAAACCGACGAGGCCGATGAAATCGAAGCGCTTCTCGCGCAATCCGACGACGCTGGATCCGTCGAAACACTCGGCGCATCCCCGACCGCGTCGCCGCGCGGCGGTATTTTTCTGCAACTCGGCGCGTTTTCGAGCACGGACAACGCCGAAAATTTTCGCCTCCGCCTCGCTCAGGAACTCGATTGGCTCACCGAAGAATTCAGGATCATCCAAGGCGACGCCGTGCACCGCGTCCAGATCGGCCCCTACCCCGACCGCGCGAGCGCCGAAAAAGTCGCGCGGAAAATAAAGGAGACCGTCGGCTACAGTCCGTCTTTCGTCAACGACGCGCCGTAAGCCGCGCTTTGCCCGACGCCACAAGGCGACGCAAGACGCCGACAGGCCCTGAGCTTTACGCGCTACAATCGCCGTCGTCTTGCCACTTCGACCGGAGTCACTTCTACGATGAAGCCCTATCTCGACCTGATGCGAAACGTGCTCGAGCGCGGCGCGCCAAAAACCGACCGCACGGGCACAGGAACGCGCTCGATATTCGGTTGGCAGACGCGTTTCAATCTCGCCGACGGTTTCCCGCTCCTGACGACCAAGAAGCTGCATTTGCGCTCGATCGTCTTTGAACTCCTCTGGTTCCTGCGCGGCGACACGAATGTCGCTTACCTCCATGGGAACGGCGTCCGCATCTGGGACGAATGGGCCGACGAAAACGGCGAACTCGGCCCGGTCTATGGCGCGCAGTGGCGCCACTGGAAAACGCCCGACGGGCGTGAAATCGACCAAATCGCGCAGCTCGTCGAAGGCTTGAAGTCGATGCCCGATTCGCGGCGGCACCTCGTCACGGCGTGGAACCCCGCCGACGTCGAAAGCATGGCGCTCCCGCCCTGCCACGCGCTTTTCCAGTTCTACGTCGCCGACGCCTCGCCTCGTCTCGAGGATCGGCGCCCCATGCTCTCGTGCCAGCTCTACCAGCGCAGCGCGGACATTTTTTTGGGCGTACCGTTCAACATCGCGTCCTACGCCCTGCTGACGATGATGCTGGCGCAAGTCTGCGGCTTCCAGCCCGGTGAATTCATCCTCACGCTCGGCGACGCGCATCTTTACGAGAATCACCTCGATCAGGCGCGGCTGCAACTTTCGCGCGAACCGCGCGCGCTCCCGACGATGCGGCTTCGCCCTGACATTGACGAGCTCTTCGCCTTTCGTTTCGAGGACTTCACGCTTGAAGGCTACGACCCCTACCCGCACATCGCCGCGCCCGTCGCCGTCTGATATGTTGCGAAGTCGACCGGCGATGAACTGAAAATGGAATCGATGCGCGCAATTCCGCCGGACTCAGCCTCCACGGTGGCGCTGATCGCCGCCGTCGGTCTCAATCGCGCGATCGGCAAAAACGGACAACTGCTTTGGCGACTCCCCGAAGACATGTGGCATTTCCGCGACACGACGCGCGGGAAACCTGTCGTCATGGGCCGAAAAACCTGGGAGTCGCTGCCGGAAGCCTTTCGCCCGCTTCCGGGGCGCCTGAACATCGTCGTGACGCACAAGCGGGAATATCCGGCGCGCGGCGCGCTCGTCGCGGCGTCGCTCGAAGACGCGCTCCGCATCGCCGGAGACGCGCCCGAAATCTTCGTCATCGGCGGAGCGGAACTCTACCGCCAGACGATGCCGATCGCCCAGCGCCTCTGCCTGACCGAGGTTGCCGACTGTCCCGACGCCGACGCCTTCTTCCCTGAAGTCAGCGCGGATTCTTGGCAGGAAGTATCGCGCGAAGCCGTCCGCGCCGCCGGGACGAGGCCGGATTTCACCTTTGTCGAATATCGGCGAAGGAAGTCCTGATTCAAGCTGGGCCGCGTTGTCGCCTTCTCATCCCCAAGGGAGGGAGAGGAATGACATACTCATAGGTTGGGGTAAGCGAAGCGAACCCCAACAAAGGCGGGAAAAATAAGGGAAGATATTGGAGGTTCGCAAGTTCACCGCAAAATCCGCACTCCGAATTTCTGCGGGGCGAAATCCTGATCGTCGAACACGTCGCAGAGGCTACCGCAGTTTCAATCCACGCCCCTCGTTTCAGAGAGGCGAAATCATAGTAGATTTCGCGCAATTTGCGTTGGTGATAGTTTCAATCCACGCCCCTCGTCTCCGAGGGGCGAAATTCCAAGGTTTCGCCCGGTTGCGAGCACTGCTACGCCGTTTCAATCCACGCTCCGCATTTCTGCGGAGCGAAATATGCTGACCATTACCGGTGCGGGGAAAGACCTGACGTTTCAATCCGCGCTCCGCATTTCTGCGGAGCGAAATTTGTCAACGAGGTCGCCAATCCGCTTGAACTCGGTTTCAATCCACGCTCCGCATTTCTGCGGAGCGAAATAACCGACGCCTGCGAAGCGCTCGGCGTTTCCCGCGTTTCAATCTGCGCTCCGCATTTCTGCGGAGCGAAATAGCGGAACCGTCAGTTTGACATCGGTTCCAGACAGTTTCAATCCGCGCTCCGCATTTCTGCGGAGCGAAATCGGGGATCACCCCGGAAGACATTCCCGCGCTCGTGGTTTCAATCCGCGCTCCGCATTTCTGCGGAGCGAAATCCTTGTTCTGCACGGTTCCGATTTCTTCAACGACGTTTCAATCCGCGCTCCGCATTTCTGCGGAGCGAAATCAGGCGGTCGAGGTCGATTTTTACGTCGTAACCCGTTTCAATCCGCGCTCCGCGTTTCTGCGGAGCGAAATGCGGCGGTCGGTGTCGTAATGCTCCCGATGCTGATGGTTTCAATCCACGCTCCGCGTTTCTGCGGAGCGAAATGCAAAGAGCGCGGGGACTGGGAGTCTTACGACGTTGTTTCAACCGTAACTCTATCATTTGGTGAATACTTCCGTGTTGATTGAAGGGAAATAATGTCTGGAAGTGCTGGGAGAAGTCGAGTCGGAGTCTAGTCCAATATGAGGTGAGTCTGAAGGAATTGACTGATTCCGACGTGAGGGGAGTCTGAAAGAAGAGCTGTAAGGCGGGATCATTAGGAGATGATCATGACCTTGCAAGAAGAA
>JAISAZ010000103.1 GCA_031266435.1 Accumulibacter sp. | reverse complement strand
CGCATGGGCACGCACCCCGGAATCGCCGCGGTCGTGCTGGAAGCAGAAGGCTGGACGGAGATTCCCCGAAAGGACAACGAGAAACGCTATTGGGCGCCGCCGATACGGGAAACCTTCCTCAACCGGGCAGCAAGGGTATAACGAACCGTTGCCCCGCCCCCCGATGAAGCCGATACGCACAATCGGCGTAGCAGGTAGGAGGCGGTGAAACGCCCCATTCATTCCAATAGCATACACGGCCAAAAAACAGGCTTCGCTCTGAGAGACATACGTAGGCGAAGGGCGGGGGGTACAGGGGGCTGTGTCCCACCAACCCGGTACCCCGGTACCCCGTACCACGAAAGCATACTAGTATCGCTGGAAGCCTTGCAAATACAGGGGGTTCGTGATATAATAGCACCATGCGACGGATAACCATACGCATAAACGAGTGAAGCGTGCTGGATAGCCCCCAGCACGCTCCGATGCCACCCAACCAATTAGGAGAAGCCAAATGGCAAACCTAGTGTACCAAAACACCCCGCAAGGCGTAAACCCCTCCAATGCCCCCGCTGCACTCACGCGCGACGAAGTCCGTATCGAATCACTCTGGAAAGTCTACACGGAAGCCGACGACGCCCCCGCGCAAGATATCCTCACGTGCGCTCGAAGGCTCTTTGGATATCAGTGCCCCGAACTCTTCAATTCGTTCTACGACGAGCGCGCCAAGGATATCGACGAGGCCTTCGAGATGGACGCCGCCCGGATGGAAGCCGCGCGGATGGTGGACGACGACGAGGACGAGGACGAATATAAAGACCTGTCCTTCGAGGAAGCCATAGACCGTATCCTCTCGAAGACCACGAAACCCTAAGCCTTGCCAATCGACAAAGACCCCACGCCCTCCGCGCCTATGGCCGGGGGGCTTTTCTTTGGTAGAATCCCCCGTGCGGAAAGCGCCTGGCTAAACCTTTTAGGTATAGGTTTGGGTATATATCTGAAAATCAAAATTCAGAAACACGTCAACCATGCGGGTTTCAAGCGACGTTTCGATTCCGCGTGGGCACCAGATTTTTTCACTATATAAGAAAAATCCTTTTATTTCAATGAGTTCTGCGAATCATTGAAATATTTTTCCTGGAATCGACGGGAATGCAAGGCTGGTCGTATACTTCATTTCACACTCCGCAGCGTCGACTTCCGAAACGAAGAGCGGACACCGGGTATTCGCCCGGGGCGGTGGTATCCGGGACTCGGCAGCCCTTCGGGTGAAGCGGGATGCCGGATTTTACGGTAACAGGCGGAGAAAATCGCGGGTCTCCTTGCGGACGGAGCAACACGGGCAAAAAGTTCAAAGGGCGCCCCGGAACGGAACCGGGAATCGCCGAGTGACGATCCCTGCCCCTCGCCCTGATTCCAAAACTCCGGTGCGCCGAACGATCGTACCCAAAGATTCGCCGGAAGAGTCAAACGATTGCGGAAAGAAGCAAAATGCAATTACAAAAATACAGGCATCCGTTCTGGTTTTACGGTCTCTCCGTTTTCATTCCGTGGTCATGCTGGTTCATATGGGCATGGTTGAGCCACAGTCCGTATTGGGAAAATCCGGCAACGGTTTTGTTGGGCAACGTTCTCGGGCTGATCGGCCTGTGCACGCCATTTTGCGTCGCCATGATATTCATACTCCCGGACGGGGCAATGAGGCGTGAATTGTCTTTTGCCATTTTCAACCTGAAAGGCATCCGCCCCGTTTATTGGGCATTGACGATTTTTCTGTTCCCCTTGAGCATACTCCTGGCGCAGGCGATTTCCTTGCTGTTCGGGTACAGCCCGACGCAATTCAGGATTGTGGAACGGATGTCCTTTTCGTCTGGAATTTTCCCCGCCTGGTTTTTATTGATCCTGGCACCCATACTGGAAGAATTTGGCTGGCATACTTACGGGATACACTGCTTGAGACGCCGTTTCAAGCTTTTCACAACCAGTATCCTGTTCGGCGCGATATGGGGAATTTGGCATATACCGCTTTCCTTCGTGAAAGGCTACTATCAGAATGTCCTTGTGGAAACGGGTGCAATTTATTCCGTCAATTTCCTGGCGAGCCTTATCCCCTACGCCATCATAGGCAACTGGCTGTATTATAAAACCGGCAGAAATATGTTTCTGGTCGTGTTGTTCCACTTGCTGGCAGGATATTCTAATGAAGTATTTCAGACGCACCCGGACAGTAAAATCATACAAACGACCCTGTTGCTGATATTTTCAGCCGTATTGATTCTGAGAGAAAAAGCGTTTTTCTTCAGCACCTCGCATGATGCGGAAGAACTTCAAGGATCGGACTGATTCGATCAGCTTTTCCCCGGATGCGATGATCCAATCATGACAGTCCCAATACATCGTCGCTGCCTGGTCTGTGAAGAAAATCCAGGGCAAGACCAAGGGTCACGCGCACGGACAAAAGATTCCAGGTCGCCGGAGCGGTTTGCCGAAACATCCGCCCTCTCCGCCGCATTCGACTTACGCCCAACAAAGCGTGGCGCGTAGGGGTAGAATGAACTCCGATGTTTCTTGCGCAAGGAAAAACGCCATGGAAAAAACACCCAAAAGTTACCTGCCCGCCGAAGAGCGCGAAGCGATTCTCAGAGAAGGCGGGATGGAACTCGTCTATCTTGCCGAATCCACCGAAGCGGGGGGCGCGGGAGATGAAGAAACCGCCTGGGCCTGGCTTACGCTTGCCGAGTTGTCGGCAAATTCCCTGATGATGCTTAAAAAATGGTACGGCCCGGACTACATTCGGGATATGGGGTTTCGCACCAACAAGGCGGAGGAGGTTTATGGGCCGGACTGGCTTGATCAGCCCTTGCCGGATACGATGGTTTAATCATGACAGATCCTCTACAACAGCTTCGGCGGTTGCTTGTCGTAGAAGAAAGTTCCGTGGCAAGGCTCAGGGCAACCCGCGCGGCCAAGGGTTTGCAGGCCGCCCGAAAAAGAATGCGTTGGGCAAACGAGTGACGTGCGTCTATTGAATAACCTTGGTGCCCAGGAAGGGACTCGAACCCCCACAGTGTTGCCACCACCAGGACCTGAACCTGGCGCGTCTACCAATTTCGCCACCTGGGCATCGACGGGAAGGCCGAAATTCTAAAGGAAACCCTGAAAATGTCAATAAAAAAGCTCTCGAATATTCGCAAAAAAGATCCTTTTTTGCAACGTGAGGAGCAACGTTACGCGCATCCGCTCCCGTCGCGCGAGTACGTCGTCCAGACGCTTGCCGAGCAGGGAAAGCCGACGGATTTCGACCGGCTCTGCGCCCTGCTCGACGTAACAAAGGCGGAGCACGAGGGTTTTCTGCTGCGCCTTTCGGCGATGGAGCGCAACGCGCAGTTGATGCGAAACCGCAAGGGCGCGTACATCCTGCCGGAGCGCGCCAGCCTGATCGCCGGACACGTCGAAGGCCACCCCGACGGTTACGGCTTTTTTGTTCCCGACGAAGGCAGCGAAGACCTCTTCCTCAATCCCAAGCAAATGTCCGAGGTCCTGCACGAAGACCGCGTGTTGGCGCGAGCGAGCGGAGTCGACCGTCGTGGGCGGAAGGAGGGCAAGATCGTCGAGATTCTCGAGCGGACGAATACGCGGATCGTCGGGCGCGTCCGGGCAGGACATGGGATCACGGTCGTCGTTCCCGAGAACCGGCGGATCAGCCAGGATATTCTGATTCCGCCCGACAGAAGGCGAAAGTTCAAGGACGCCCAGGTCGTGATGGTCGAGATCATCGAGCCGCCTTCCCGGCATTCGCAGCCCATCGGGCGCGTCGTCGAAGTCCTCGGCGATTACGCCGATTCCGGAATGGAAATCGAGATCGCGCTGCGAAAGCACAAATTGCCCTTCCTTTTCCCCAAGGACGTTCAGGAGGAGGCCAAGGCGATTCCCGCAAAAATCGCTAAAGGCGATCTGAAAGACCGGAAAGACCTGCGTGCGCTCCCGCTGCTTACGATCGACGGGGAGTCGGCGCGCGACTTCGACGACGCCGTCTTTGCCGAGAAAAAGGGGCGCGCTTGGCGGCTCGTCGTCGCGATTGCCGACGTCAGCCACTACGTCCATCCCGGATCCGCGCTCGACATCGAGGCGCAGAATCGCGGGAATTCCGTTTATTTCCCGCGCCGGGTCATCCCGATGCTGCCCGAAAAACTCTCGAATGGGCTGTGTTC
Organism: Accumulibacter sp.; assembly: GCA_031266435.1. Taxonomy (GTDB): domain Bacteria; phylum Pseudomonadota; class Gammaproteobacteria; order Burkholderiales; family Rhodocyclaceae; genus Propionivibrio. The sequence goes on along the minus strand of JAISAZ010000103.1, from coordinate 81,470 downwards.
GCTCAACCCCGACGTCGATCGGCTCGCGATGGTCTGCGACATGGAAATCGGCGCAAGCGGAGCGATCGGCGCGTTTTCATTTTATCCCGCGGTTTTCCGCTCAAAAGCGCGCCTGACCTACGACAAAGTCTGGGCTTGGCTTTCAGGCGAGCCGGGGGCCGACGACGCGATCCCCGCCGAGACGCGACCCACGCTCCAGACACTCTACGCCGTTTTCCAGGCATTGAAGAAAGCGCGCGCCAAACGCGGCGCGATCGACTTCGAGACGGTCGAGACCGAAATGATTTTCGACGACCAGGGAAAAATTGCGGAAATCGTCCCGGTTTTCCGGAACGACGCGCACCGCCTGATCGAGGAATGTATGCTCGCGGCGAATGTCTGCGCCTCGGAATTCCTCGAAAAGCACCGTTCCCCCTGCCTCTACCGCATTCACGAGGGGCCGACACCCGAAAAGCTCGAAGGTCTGCGCGGCTTTCTCAAGGAATTCGGTCTCGCCTTGACGGGAGGCGACGCGCCGACCGCGAAGGATTACGTGAAACTCCTGGAAAAAACCAGGACGCGCCCCGACGCCGAACTCCTCCAGACGGTCATGCTTCGCTCCTTGCGCCAAGCGGTCTACAGCCCGGAGAACGCGGGGCACTTCGGCCTGTCCTACGAACGCTACACGCACTTTACCTCGCCGATCCGGCGCTACCCCGACCTCATCGTCCACCGTTCGATCAAGGCCGCGCTCGACGGCGCGCGCTACAAGCCGGGGAAACTCGACGAAATCGGCCTGCGTTGCTCGATGACCGAACGGCGCGGCGACGAAGCGTCGCGCGACGTCACGAACTGGCTCAAGTGCTATTACATGCGCGACCGCATCGGCGAAGATTTCGACGGAACGATCGCCGGCGTCGTCCCGTTCGGTGTTTTCGTCGCGCTCGACGGGATTTACGTCGAAGGTCTGGTGCACGTATCCGAACTCGGCGAGGATTATTTTCACTTCGACGCCGCAAAGCACCAGATGCTCGGCGAGCGGAGCAGGCAACGCTACCGGCTCGGCGACCGGCTCAAGGTCAGGCTCGTCCGCGCCGACCTGGAAAGCGGCCGCATCGACTTCGTTCTCGCCGACCCGCGCGCCGCCGGCTACCCGCCGCGCTCCGGCCAACCCGCACATGCGCCGGAAAAAGCGCCGGCGGGGAAAACTCGCACGAAAAAACTTTGAGGGAATTTCGATTCAAAAGGCTAGCCTCTGATGCTTCAGCCAATCGCCAATCAGCCGCCAGTCGCTCGCCAATCGACCACCAATCGGTCGCCAATCGACCGGAAAGCACCAGCCAATCGACCACCAATCAGCCGCCAGTCGCTCGCCAATCGACCACCAATCGGTCGCCAATCAGCCGTCAATCGCCTGCGGCGACCGATGGAAAGCGAACGCTCATCGTATTCCTTGCAGAACATGGACACGCGAGAATAATTTGCTAAATTCATGAATCAATGCACACCCCCATTAACGACGCCTGAGTAACGATGCCGAACTTACGCTTCATCCACGGATTTCACGCCGTCCTCGCGCGTCTGCGCCACAAACCCGCGAGCGTACGCGAGATTTTCATCGACGCGGCGCGGCAGGATTCGCGCGTCCGTGACCTTCTGAAACTCGCAGAAGCGAGCGGATGCCGCGTCGTCCCCGTCGACGCGGCGAGGCTCGATGGAATGTCCGGCGCGGAGGCCCGCCATCAAGGAGTCGTCGCGCGCGTCGAAGCTGACGCGCGTCCCGTTTTTCTTGACGATGTTCTCGATACGCTCGAAGAACCCGCGTTTTTGCTCGTGCTCGACGGTATTCAGGACCCGCACAATCTCGGCGCGTGTCTGCGCGTTGCCGACGGCGCGGGCGCGCACGCCGTGATCGCACCCAAGGATCGCGCCGTCGGGCTGACGCAGACGGCGATCAAGGCGGCGAGCGGCGCGGCCGAGACCATGCCGTATATCACGGTAACGAACCTCGCGCGAACGCTGCGCGAATTGAAGGAACGCGGTATTTGGGTCGTCGGCGCCGACGGCGGAGCCAAAGAAAGTCTGTATGCGGCCAAATGGCCCAACGCCGTCGCGTGGGTGCTCGGCGCCGAAGGCGACGGCTTGCGCCGCTTGACGCGCGAGACCTGCGACCAATGCGTCGCGATCCCGATGACCGGCGCGGTGCAAAGCCTCAACGTCTCGGTCGCTGCCGGTGTTTGCCTCTTTGAAGCGCGCCGCCGCATGATCCAGAAGTCATGAAGAAGGCCGGCGCAAGGCAGGCGACAGAAAACAAGCGACCCTTGTAATCAGCTCCGGTAATCCGCGTTGATCCGCACGTAATCGCAGGATAGGTCGCAGCTATACACCTTTGCGGCGGCCTGACCGCGCCCCAAGTCGACGCGGACGGTGATTTCCGCCGATTTCATGACGCGCGCGCCGTCTTCCTCGCGGTACGCGACCGCGCGCCCTCCTTTTTCGGCGACGAGGACTTCGTCATTCTCCGCCGCGAGCCAGACGCGGACTTTATCGACATCAAGGTCGCGTATCCCCGCGTAGCCGATCGCCGCGAGTATCCGCCCGAGGTTCGGGTCAGAGGCGAAAAAAGCCGTCTTGACGAGCGGTGAATGCCCGATCGCGTAGGCGACGCGGCGGCACTCGTCGCGATCTTTCCCGCCTTCGACGGCGAGCGTAATGAATTTCGTCGCGCCCTCGGCGTCGCGGACGATCGCCTGCGCCAATTCGGCGGCAACGGCGACGATCGCGGAACGTAGCGCGGCGTAGCCCTCCTCGCCTTCGTCGGCGAACGCGACACCCGATTTTCCGGTCGCGATCAGTACGAAAGAGTCGTTCGTCGACGTGTCGCCGTCGACGGTGATCGTGTTGAACGATTCGTCGGCGGCCTCATGCACGAGCTTTTGCAGCAAGGGCGCGGAAATCGCGGCGTCGGTTGCGACAAAGCCGAGCATCGTCGCCATATCGGGGTGGATCATCCCCGCGCCCTTGGCGATCCCGGTGATCACCACGCGCTTGCCACAGACTTCCATCCGGCGCGAAGCGGCCTTGGCGACCGTATCGGTCGTCATGATCGCGTGCGCAGCCGCGTGCCAGTTCTCCGCGCACAGCTCGCTCACGCAGCGCGGGAGCGCGGCGACGAGGCGGTCGACCGGAAGCGGTTCGAGAATGACGCCGGTCGAAAAGGGCAGTACCTGGTCTCTGGAAACGCCGAGCAATCCGGCGACCGCGTCGCAGGTGGAAAGCGCCGCGGAAAGCCCCGCCTCGCCCGTTCCGGCGTTCGCGTTTCCGGTATTGATCACGAGCGCACGGATGCGGTCGGCGGCTTCGAGGTGCGCGCGGCAGACGAGAACCGGCGCGGCACAAAAGCGGTTTTGCGTGAAGACACCCGCGACGACGCTCCCCGGATCGAGCGTCAGGAGCATCAAGTCTTTATGGTCGGGCTTACGGATCGCGGCTTCGGCCGTCCCCAAGCGGACTCCGTCGACCGGGAAAAGCGCGGCCGGCGACGGGGTGGCGTAATTAACAGTCATAATTTTGACGACAGATCGAGTAGTGAAGAAGGCAGGTTTTACTTCATGGATACTGAAATAAAGAGCGCCGCCACCCTACATAATTATCGGCCCACTGGACTTGAAACTGTGTCAACCGTGTCAAAGGAAGAGCGCCGCCGTACCACGCATTTATCGACCCGATTGGCTTGAAGCTGTGTCAGTGGTGCGTCCAAGCGCAACAATCTGAAAACGCAACTATCGACATGACCGCCAAATTCCAATTCGTAATCCGCACCTGCTTCTGGAATGAACGAGACAGGAAAACTGCAAAGATGAGCGACGGCAAATCTAGTACCGGCGTTTCGGATTGCGATTGCAGAGCCGGTGTAACGAAACACGATTGGCTGTCCTGCAGTCACGAAAATCTCTGCTTGCTTGGTGTCTTCCCTAGCCGATAACGGTGTCTCCGGCATACCAAGTTTCTGACCCGTCAAATTTTCCTCGAACCCAAATTGGGGGCCAACAACATTCCCATTGCCGGGAGAGTTAAGATCGGGAAGGCAATCTACGTTCGGGAAAGCGCGCACCCCTCGATAAGCGTTGAAGACGGCTGGAACAACCACCCTGACGCGCGCGCGGGGACCTTCCGTGGGTTGTTCGAGTTTCACATTGTGCTTCAGAACAGAGCATCCCGACAACGCAAGCATGGCGGCAATAGTAGAGATATGAACGATCTTCATCAATTCAGCTTCCCGTGGCACTGTTTATACTTCTTGCCCGACCCGCAGGGGCAAGGGTCGTTCCGCCCGACTTTCGGACCGGCGCGCATCGGCTGACTTTTCGCGGGCGCCGCGTCGCCCTCAAGCGCTTCCTCGAAGTCGGCGTGGTGGTATTGGACGTTCTGAACATTCGCGCGCGGCGGCGGCGCTTCTTCGACCTCCTCGGAAGAACGCACTTGAACCGTCATCAGAAGGCGCGTCACGTCGAAACGAATGCTGTCGAGCAAGCCCTCGAACAATTCAAACGCCTCGCGTTTGTACTCCTGCTTCGGGTTCTTTTGCGCGTAGCCGCGCAGGTGGATGCCCTGCCTCAGATAATCGAGCGAAGCCAGGTGTTCGCGCCAACGCGTATCGAGGTTCTGGAGCATGACATCGCGCTCGAATTTCCGGAAGGCGTCGACACCGACACGCTCGACCTTCGCGTGGTACTCCGCGTCGGCGCGCTCGGAAATGCGATTGAAGATATCCTCTTCGGTCAGCGACGGTTCGCTCTCGAACCACTCGACGACCGGCGCGCGAAGCTGCAAATCGGAGGCGAGCGCCATTTCGAGCGCCGGGAGTTCCCATTGTTCCTCAAGGCTGTCCGCCGGGACGTAGCGTCGGAGAATATCGTTCAGGACGCGGCTGCGCATCGCCGTGATCGTCTCGGAAATCTCGTCCGCTTCGAGCAATTCGTTCCGCTGCGCGTAGATGACCTTGCGCTGGTCGTTGGCGACGTCGTCGTATTCCAGAAGCTGCTTCCGAATATCGAAATTATGCCCCTCGACCTTTCTCTGCGCCGACTCCAGCGAACGCGAAACCAGCGGATGCTCGATCGCCTCGCCTTCGGGCATCTTCAGCCGTTCCATGATCGATTTCAGACGGTCGCCGGCAAAAATGCGAAGCAAGGGATCGTCGAGCGCGAGATAAAAACGCGAGGAACCGGGGTCGCCCTGGCGACCCGAACGCCCGCGAAGCTGGTTGTCGATCCGCCGCGATTCGTGGCGCTCGGACCCGATGATATGCAGGCCGCCCGCCGCGACGACCTTTTCGTGGAGTTTTTGCCATTCGGCGCGCAGGACGCCGATGCGCGATTCCTTCTCCGCGGCGTCGAGGGACTCGTCGTCCTGGATCGTCGTGATCCGCTTTTCGATGCTCCCGCCGAGGACGATGTCGGTGCCGCGCCCCGCCATATTCGTCGCGATCGTGATCATTCCCGGCATCCCGGCCTGCATCACGATCTCGGCTTCCTTGGCGTGCTGCTTTGCGTTCAATACCTGATGAGGGAGCTTTTCGCGGTCGAGCAGCCTGGAAAGAAGCTCGGAATTTTCGATCGACGTCGTCCCGACGAGAACCGGCTGCCCGCGCGCGCGGCAGTCCTTGATATCGCCGAGGATCGCGTTGTATTTCTCCTTGGCCGTGCGGAAGACCTGGTCGTTGTGGTCGGTCCGGATCATCGGCAGATGCGTCGGGATCACGACGGTTTCCAGACTGTAGATTTGCTGGAATTCGTAGGCTTCGGTATCGGCCGTCCCCGTCATCCCCGCCAGTTTGCCGTACATACGGAAATAATTCTGGAAGGTGATCGACGCGAGCGTCTGGTTTTCGTTCTGGATCGAAACGCCTTCCTTGGCCTCGACGGCCTGATGAAGACCGTCGGACCAACGCCGCCCGACCATCTGACGCCCCGTGAATTCATCGACGATGACGACCTCGCCGTTCTGGACGACGTATTGCTGATCCTTGAGAAACAGGCTGTGCGCCTTCAACGCGGCGTACAAATGGTGGATCAGCAGGATATTGGACGCATCGTAAAGGCTGGCACCCGCCGGAAAGATACCAAGGCGCGCGAGGATTTCCTCGGCGCGTTCGTAGCCCGTCTCGGTCAGAAGGACCTGATGGTTCTTCTCGTCGACCCAATAGTCACCCGGCCCCTCTTCTTCCTTGCAGCGGTCAAGCATCGGCGCGACCTGGTTCATCCGCACGTAGAGGTCGGTATGATCCTCCGCCTGACCGGAAATGATCAGCGGCGTGCGCGCCTCGTCGATCAGGATCGAATCGACTTCATCGACGATGCCGAAGCTCAGCCTGCGCTGAAAGCGCTGCGAAACGTCGTAGACCATGTTGTCGCGCAGGTAATCGAAGCCGAACTCGTTGTTCGTCCCGTAGGTAATGTCCGCAGCATACGCCGCCTGTTTGGTACTGTACTCCATCTGCGGCAGGATGACCCCGACGGAAAGGCCGAGGAAGCGATGCAGGCGCCCCATCCACTCGGCGTCGCGGCTCGCCAGGTAATCGTTGACGGTGACGATGTGCACCCCCTCGCCGTTGAGCGCGTTCAGGTAGGCGGGCAGGGTCGCGACGAGCGTCTTGCCTTCGCCGGTACGCATTTCAGCGATTTTTCCGTCGTGCAGAACCATCCCGCCGATCAACTGAACGTCGAAATGCCGCATGCCGAGGACGCGTTTACCCGCCTCGCGGACGACGGCGAAAGCCTCGGGCAGGAGGCCGTCGAGCGTTTCGCCCTTGCCCAGCCGTTCCCGGAACTCCGTCGTTTTGCCGCGCAGGGCTTCGTCGGAAAGCGCGGCGACACCGGCTTCCAGCGCATTGATCCGCTTGACGAGCGTGGAATAGCGTTTAATCAGCCTGTCATTGCGGCTGCCGAAAATCTTTCTGAGGAGACCGGAGATCATTCTGGGGATTGTCAAGACGTGAAAGGGGTGATTCTACCACGTCCGGCATACCGAAGGATTTCATTCGTCGGCACGGCGGAGTGCGCCGCCAGGAAAAGCACCCGCGACCCACGCCGCCGGAAAGTTTTCAGGAAAAATACGCGCAAATTCAGCGTGCGTCGGCGGAGAACGCGACGCGAGTTTAGCCGGCGGGCGTCTTCTCCGGCGAGGTGGCCGGAACGCGCCCCTCGGACACGATCGCGTCAGCTTCTTTCTCTCTCATCTGAAGAAAACGCGCCGGGTTCTGCGCGACGCCCTTGAAACGCACTTCAAAATGGAGGTGCGGCCCCGTCGTCCGCCCCGTGTTCCCGCTGAAACCGATCGCCTGCTTGCGCTTGACGATCTGCCCCGGCTTGACTTCGAGTTTGGACATATGCGCGTAGCGCGACGAAAAATCGTTCCCGTGGTCGATTTCGACCATGTTCCCGTACTGGCGATGGAAGGACGCGAAGGTCACGACGCCTCCGGCGGCGGCGACGATCGGCGTCCCGACCTCGGCGGCGAAGTCGATCCCCTCGTGCATCGCGATCGCGCCGTTGATCGGGTCGACGCGTACCCCGAACTTCGACCCGGGACGCGCGTTGATCGGCGGAATCGTCGGCAAAAGACTCGTCTGAATCCTCCGCTCGATGAGTTGCGATTCGAGCACCGTGAGATTGTCGCTTTGCAGGGCGATCGCGTCCGACAGGCGGTCGATGTCACGTTGCAGATTCGCCAGGAACTTCTGCGACGAGACGCGAACGAGCGGGCCGCCCTGCGCGGCGTCCTTCGCCTCGGCGCCCGCGTCGCTCTTCGAATCTATCTCGGCGGGAACCTTGGTGTCGTTCTTCAGGAAGGGAACACCCGATGTTTTCGAAATGCGCTCGCCGAGCAGGTCGAGGCGCACCAACTGCGCCTGCATCTCACCCAGGCGGACGGCCATCGACTTGATGTTGTCCCGCGTATAGTCCTCGATTTCGCGGTCACGAGTCTCCTGAGCGCTCGTGACCATATTCTGAACGAAAGGCAGCTTGAAATACACGCTGAGCCACGAGCAAAAGAAGGACAGCGCGACGGAAAGCGTGACGAAACCCACGACGAAACTGCAAATTTGCCATGGTAAAATGGAAATCTTCTTGGTCGCCGCCGCCCGGCTCGGCACAAAAATGATATGCACACTCTCCCCTTTAAAACACCCGCAAAACCCGACTCCCTGTCGAGTTTCCTGGAAATCAGCGACGCCGGGAAAATAATCGCGCACGCAAAGCGCCTCGCCCTCTTGTCGCGCATCTACCAGGAAATCGTCCCCGCCCAACTCGGACTGATCAGCCAACTGGTCAACTACAAGTCGGAAAAGCTCATCCTGCACACGTCGAGCCACGCCGCCGCGTCCAAACTACGCCAGATGGCGCCAACTCTCGTCGACGGCTTCTCCCGGCGCGGTTATCAGTGTAACGACATTCAAATTAAAGTGCAACCCATTGAAACAAAAAAAGATTCACCCCTCCCCGCGCGAGAACCCTTGAGCCTCGAAACGCTAAAAGAGATCGAAGAACTCCAGAAGTCCCTGCCGGAATCCGCGCTGCGCGCAGCCTTGGGCAAACTCGTCTCGCACGCCAGGGATCAGGGATCAGGAGACAGAGAAGGTAGCGGCGGCTTCGCCGCCGAAGTGACGAAACCCCACCCTCTACGCATAGGTTGGGGTGAGCGGAGCGATGCCCAACATCTCGCTTGCGCGAAGCGCAAGCCATTTCAGGTATCAGGAATCAGGAGACAGGAATCAGATCGGTCAGCGGCGGCTTCGCCGCCGGAGTGACGAAACCCCACCAAGCATAGGTTGGGGTGAGCGCAGCGATGCCCAACACCTCGCTTGCGCGAAGCGCAAGCCATTTCAGGATTCGGCATCATTCCCGCAAAAGAGGCGTCAAGCATCCGCGCGTCGTCGATTCGCGCGTAGGGGCACGGCGTGCCGTGCCCGATCAGGAAACAAGAACCACGAAACACGCGAAAAGCGCGAAAATTTATGCAAACACTTCACTTTCGCGTCTTTCGCGCCTTTCGCGGTTGAAATCGGTTTTTATCTGATTCCTGCCATCTTGTTCCGTCATTCATACGTATGCGAAATCGTTGGGCTTCACACCCGTTCAGCCCAAGCCATACCGCCGATGGGCACGGCATGCCGTGCCCCTACAAGAACCCACTCCCCCATACCGGTTCTTCCCGATCGGTTTTCATCTGTCTCCTGTCTCCTGTCTCCCGTCTCCTGATGTGAGTGTATGATATCCCCATTCCTCCCTTGATAAAGCCAGGGTTTGCACTTCAAGCGCGGTGTGTCGCTTGTGTGAGGTATTTCGGGTACGACGGAAACGATCCCAGACAAGAAAAACAAGGAAACGAATGAATAAGGAAAAGGGCCGGCTTGTTTCGAGAGAAACAACATCGGCAGAGGAGGCTGCTCTATTTGAGCGTGTTTCGACGATTATCGAAAATCGCAAATCCCGCGCCGGAGCCTGCGCGAATCGCGAAATTACGCTGATGTATTGGGAAATCGGGCGGTTTGTCGAGGCATTTTTGCTCGACGGTGAACGCGCGGAATACGGAAAAAGGATTGTTGCGTCTTTGGCACAGCAATTGAAAAGACGATATGGAAGCTCTTTCGATTATACGAATATCCGGCGCATGATACAGTTTTCCAGAAGATTTCCCGATATCGAGATTGTTGCGCCGCTGGCGCAACAATTGAGTTGGTCGCACTTCATCGAACTGTTGCCTTTGAAATCGGACGAGGCGCTTATGTATTATGCCGATGATTCGGCAGGGCGAAGGCTCACGACAAAGCAATTGCGCCATCAAATCAGGTATAGGTTGGGGTGAGCGCAGCGATGCCCAACACCTCGCTTGCGCGAAGCGCAAGCCATTTCAGGTATCAGGAGACAGGGATCAGAGGACGGGGATCAGAGGACTGAAGACAGAAGACAGAAGATAGAAGACTGAGCGCTCGCTTTGTGGCCAGTTTTCAGTCGTCAGATGTCGGATGGGACGCTCCTTCTGATTACAGGCAACTGACTACAAAGGTCGAAGACCGTTCTGTCCTCTGTCCTCTGTCCTCTGTCCTCTGATCCCTGATCAGAACGCCAGCTGCGTTTGCCAGCGCGCGACACCGCCGGGGATCGACGCGGCGTCTTCGAAGCTCGCGTATTCCCAGGCGTCGGGCTGCGCGAGAAGTTCGCGCGCGAGCAGGTTGTTCAAGGCGTGACCCGATTTGTGCGCCGAAAAGGCCGCGAGCAGGGGGTGGCCGAGCAGATAAAGGTCGCCGATCGCGTCGAGCGCCTTGTGCTTCACGAATTCGTCGCCGTAACGCAGACCGTCTCCGTTCAGGACGTGGAATTCGTCGAGGACGACGGCGTTTTCGAGGCCGCCGCCCTGCGCCAGCCCGTTTTCGTGCAGCCATTCGACTTCCTGCATGAAGCCGAAAGTCCGCGCGCGCGCGATTTCACGGGCGTAGGAGTGCTCGCCGAAGTCGATCGTAAGCTCTTGTCCCGTGCGGTCGATTGCCGGGTGGTTGAAAACGATCGAAAATGTGAGTTTGAAGCCGTCGAAGGGGTCGAGGCGCGCCCATTTTTCGCCCGAATCGTCGCACTCGCGGACCGAAACGCTCCGCTTGACGCGGATGAACTTTCGGGGAACCGGCTGTTCTTCGACGCCCACCGACTGGATCAGGAAGACGAAGGGCGAAGCCGAACCGTCGAGGATCGGCAGTTCCGCCGCGTCGAGGTCGACGTAGGCGTTGTCGACCCCCATGCCGGAAAAAGCCGACATCAAATGCTCTATCGTTCCGACGCGGAACTTCCCCTGGGGAGAATCGACTTCAAGGCACGAACACAGGCGCGTATCGCCGACCTTCATCGCGTCCGCGGGAAGGTCGACGGCGGGGTTCGCGTCGATGCGCCGAAAAACAATTCCGGTATCCGGCGGGGCCGGACGCAGGAGCATCGTGACCCTCGCTCCGGAATGCAGACCGACGCCGGAGGCGCGGACGGAAGACTTCAATGTGCGCTGCTTCAACATACTGCGATCGGAGAATACTGAAAGAGGAAGATTGTAACATGGCAGAGGTTTTAACAATCTTCCCTTTCCGCAATCGCTTCTCCTTCCATTTCCAGTTCATCCATTCCATTGTCGACTCGCCTTGCCGTACTGTTTGTACTGTCTGCGGCTCGTCTTCTCGGCATGAATGAACTGGAAAGGAATCACGCCGCCTTCCGCGCCGAACGTGCGAATACCCTCCGAAACCCCGCGCAATCGCGCCGGGTCGGTTTATCCTTCGGCGTAACTGCGCGTCAATCGGCCTGTTTGCGTAAAAACGCCGGGATATCGTAACGGTCGACGCCACTGTTGGCCAGCGCTTCGACCTGCTGGCTACGCCCTCTGCGCACGACCGCCGGCTCCCGGTCGAGCTGGCTGTAATCGACACCCGCCGGCCCCGCCGCGCCGAAGCCGCCGTCGGTCCCGGTCGCCTGGATCGGCGCCGCGCGGATGACTTCGAGCGGCTGCCTTTTCACCTGCTGACCGAGTCCGGTCGCCACGACCGTGACGCGAATGTCGTCGCCCATTGACTCGTCATAGACGGCGCCGTGGATGATATGCGCGTCCTCGGCGGCGAATTCGCGCACGGTGCCCATGACGTCATAGACTTCCTTCAGCTTCAGCGCGCGGCTCGCCGTAATGTTGACGAGGACGCCTTTCGCACCGAGGAGGTTGATCCCTTCGAGCAGCGGGGACGCGACGGCTTGCTCGGCGGCGACGCGCGCGCGGTCGACACCGGACGCCGTCGCCGACCCCATCATTGCCATCCCCATTTCACCCATGACCGTCCGCACGTCTTCGAAGTCGACGTTGATGAGTCCCGGACACGTGATGATTTCGGCGATCCCGCCGACGGCATTCCGCAGGACGCTGTCGGCGGCCTTGAACGCGTCGTCGAGCGAAACGTCGTCTTCGAGGACTTCCATCAGCTTCTCGTTGAGGATGACGATCAGCGAATCGACGTTCTTTTGCAGTTCGGCGATCCCCGCCTCGGCGACCTTGCTGCGCGTCCCCTCGAAATCGAAAGGCTTCGTCACGACGGCGACCGTGAGGATTCCCATTTCGCGCGCGAGTTCGGCGATGACGGGTGCGGCGCCCGTCCCCGTCCCGCCGCCCATTCCTGCCGTGATGAAGACCATATGCGCGCCCTTGATCGCCTGTGCGATCTCCTCGCGCGCCTCGATCGCGGCGGTGCGACCGACGTCGGGTTTCGCACCGGCGCCGCGCCCGGTCTTTCCGAGCTGGAGTTTCACTTCGGCCTTCGAACGCTTGAGCGCCTGCGCGTCGGTATTCACCGCGACGAAACCGACGCCCTGGACGTTCTCGCGGATCATGTGGTCGATCGCGTTTCCGCCCGCGCCTCCGGCGCCGATCACCCGGATGACGGTCCCCGGATCTTCCTTGTCGATAATTTCGAACATCGTTTTCTCCTCTGCAAAAAAGCCTAAAAATTCTTCTCGAACCACGAACGCATCCGGTCGAACACCTGTTTCAAACCCCAGTGCGTCTCTCTGACCTTCCGACCCCGCTTTTTCTGCGCCTGCGCTTCCAGAAGCAGACCGTAAGCCGTCGAATAGCGCGGCGAACGAACGACATCGGCGAGCGCGCCTCCGTATTTCGGAATCCCCAGCCGTACCGGCATGTGGAAAACCTCTTCTCCCAACTCGATCATTCCGGGCATGACCGACGACCCGCCGGTCAGGACGATCCCCGACGAGAGGATTTCTTCGAAGCCCGAACGCCGCAGTTCGGCCTGGACGAGTTCGAAAAGCTCTTCGACGCGCGGTTCGATGACATCCGCGAGTACGCGCCGCGAGAGCTTGCGCGACGGCCGGTCGTCGACGCCCGCCACGTCGATCACGTCCTCGTGGTCGGCGAGTTCCGAAAGCGCGCAGCCGAAGCGCCGCTTGATCTCCTCGGCCTCACGCCGGGGCGTATGGAACGCCATCGCAATATCGTTCGTGACCTGGTCCCCCGCGATCGGGATGACGTGCGTATAGCGGATCGCCCCTTGCGTCCAGACCGCGATGTCCGTCGTCCCGCCGCCGATGTCGATCAGGCAGATTCCGAGGTCCTTTTCGTCCTCGGACAGGACGGCGTAGCTCGAAGCGAGCGGCTGCAGGACGAGGTCGACGACTTCCATCCCGCAACGCCGAACGCATTTGACGATGTTCTGCGCCGCCGAGACGGCGCCGGTCACGATATGAACCTTGACTTCGAGGCGATGGCCGGTCAGCCCGATCGGTTCGCGGATGCCGTCCTGCTCGTCGATGATGAATTCCTGCGTCAGGATATGCAGTATTTCCTGGTCGGCGGGGATCGGCATCGCCTTGGCGGTTTCGATCGCGCGCTCGACGTCCATCTGCGTCACTTCCTTGTCCTTGACCGCGACGATCCCGTTTGAATTGAAGCTCTTGATGTGGCTCCCGGCGATCCCCGTATACACTTCCCGGACTTCGCAATCTGCCATCAGCGCGACTTCACGAACGACGCGGTCGATCGTCGCGACGGTCTTTTCGATGCTCGAAACGACGCCCTTGATCAAGCCGTTGGAATCCTGAACGCCGGTACCGATGATATTCAGACTTCCTTCGAGGTCGATTTCCGCGACGAGCGCAATGGTCTTGCTCGTGCCGATATCGAGGCCGACGACGATGTCCTTCTTATCCCTGTTCATGAATCCCTCTGCTCTCGCTGCCCGCCGGCGCGCCGACGCGCAGTGCAAAACCGTTCGGATACCGCATATCGACGACCCCGGGACGCCGCGCCAAGGGCGGAGAAATGCCTTGGGTATAATATTCGACGAAGGTATCGAGGCGATTCTTCAACGGGCGTCCGGCGTGGCGACGCCCCAATTCGAGGATCGTCCCGTCGTCCAGACGTATCTGGAGCGCGAGCCGGGGCGACACGACGAGCGCGCGCGGTTTTAGCGAGGCGCTTTTGAGCGCTTCGCTGGAAATTCGGTAGTATTGCAGCATTTCCGGCGCAAGCCCCGTCGGCCCGACCAGGACGGGCATCGCCGCGAAGGGGTGCTTTCTGATGACCGCGGAAAAAACCTCCCCATGCGTATTGACCAGGTGTTTCGAATCGCGCCCCCAAAAAGCCGCCGGAACGTGTTCTTCGATCTTCACTTCGACGCGCATCGGCCATTGACGCCGTACTTCCGCACGGCGTACCCACGAAATCTCTTCGATCGACGCGCGCATCGCGTCGAGGTCGACGCTGAAAAAACTCCCGCGCGCGCGTTCGGCAAGCACGCGCTCCAGGTCGCCGCGCCGCACTTCTTTCAATTCGCTCGTGAGGGCGACCTCGCGCAGCGGGAACCACGACTGCCGCAATCCCCAATGCGCCACGCGCACGAGCACCGCTGCGGTGGCCATCGTGCAGAGCAGGTTCGCCAGGGCGTTCATCAAGCGCGGACTGTTCCACATCGTTCATCCCAGCGTGGCTTCTTCGAGAACCCGCATGACCAGGCGGTCGTAGGAAATCCCGGCGACGCGCGCCGCCATCGGGACGAGCGAATGATCGGTCATTCCCGGAGCGGTGTTCGCTTCGAGCAAATAGGCTTTCCCCACCTCGTCCATCAGAAAATCGATCCGCCCCCACCCGCGTCCGCCGAGTGTTCGGAAGGCTTCGAGCGCGGCGGCGCGCAATTCGAATTCACGCGCTTCTGAGAGGTCGGACGGACAGAGGTAGCGCGTGTCTTCGCGCAGGTATTTTGCGTCGTAGTCGTAGAATTCGGTCGCCACGTCGATGCGGATGCTCGGAAGCACGTCGTCGCCGACGATCGCGACGGTATACTCGCCGCCAAAGAGACCGCGCTCGGCGAGAACCGACGTGTCGTATTTCGACGCGAGTTCGTACGCGGGAAGCATTTCAGAGACCTTTTTGACGAGAGACACGCCGATCGACGAGCCTTCGCGCGCGGGCTTCACGAAAAGGGGGAAACCCAGTTCCTTGCCGACGCGCACGAAATCGCCGTCGGCTTTGAGCAAAACGCAGTCGGGAACCGAAAGCCCCGCCGCGCGCCAGAGCAATTTGCTGCGCCATTTATCCATTCCGAGCGCCGATGCCAGAACGCCGCTCCCCGTGTAGGGAATCCTGAGTTGTTCGAGGAAGCCCTGCAGCGTTCCGTCCTCGCCGTAGCGTCCGTGCAGGACGACGAAGGCGCGGTCGAAGGCGCCGAGTTCTTCGAGCCTCTTTTCCGCTGGGTCGAAAGGGTAGGCGTCGACGCCCTGGCGGCGTAGCGCCTCGAGGACGCGCTCGCCGCCGTGCAAGGAAACCTCGCGCTCCGCCGAGACACCGCCCATGAGAACGGCGACTTTTCCGAAATTGGGTATTTGCGGCGTACGGACTTCTTTCATCGCTTTTCTCCCACCGCGAGCCGCCCCGGAACGCTTCCGATCGAACCCGCGCCCATCGTTATGACAACGTCGCCGTCGCTCGCCGCGCCGAGGATCGCCTGCGGCATGTCGGCGACGTTTTCGACGAAAAGCGGCTCGACGCGTCCGGCAACGCGGAGCGCGCGCGCGAGCGAACGCGCGTCGGCGGCGACGATCGGCGCCTCGCCCGCCGGGTAGACCTCGGTCAGGATCAAGGAGTCGACGTTCCCCAGTACCGAAATGAAATCCTCGAAGCAGTCGCGCGTCCGCGTGTAGCGGTGCGGCTGGAAGGCGAGGACGAGCCGCTTTTCCGGGAAGGCGCCGCGCGCCGCGGCGATCGTCGCGCGCATTTCGGCGGGGTGGTGCCCGTAGTCGTCGATCAGCGTGAAGCGGCCGCCGTCCGGCAGCGCGATTTCGCCGTAACGCTGAAAGCGCCTGCCGACGCCCTTGAACTCGGCGAGCGCGCGGACGATCGCCGAATCCGGGACGTTGAGTTCGGTCGCCACGGCGATTGCCGCGAGCGCATTCAATACATTGTGCACCCCCGGCAGGTTGAGCGTGACGGGAAAGCGAGTGATCACTCCGTTGGTACGGACGCAGTCGAAGAACATCTTTCCGCCGCGCGCACTCATGTTTTCGGCGCGTACGGCGGCTGAGCCGTCGTCGATCGCGTAGCGGATGATCTGCTTGGGTACTTGCGGGATGATCTCGCGCACGCGCGCGTCGTCCGAGCACAGCACGGCGACGCCGTAGAATGGAAGGCGCAGCAGAAAGTCGACGAAGGCTTGCTTCAGGCGATCGAAGTCGTGTCCGTAGCTCTCCATGTGGTCGGCGTCGATATTCGTCACGATCGAAACGACGGGAGAGAGCACCAGAAATGAAACGTCGGATTCGTCGGCTTCGGCGACAAGGTAATCGCCGGTGCCGAGCCGCGCGTTGGCGCACGCGGCGTTGAGGACGCCGCCGATCACGAAGGTCGGGTCCATCCCGGCCTCGGCGAGAATCGACGCGACGAGGCTCGTCGTCGTCGTCTTGCCGTGCGTTCCGGCGACGGCGATCCCCTTCTTGAAGCGCATCAGCTCCGCGAGCATCTGCGCGCGCGGCACGACAGGGGTTCCGCGCGCGCGCGCGGCGGAGACTTCGGGATTGTCGCCCCGGATCGCGGTCGAGACGACGACGGCGTCGGCGCCTTCGACGTTTTGTTCCGCGTGCCCCGTCACCGTTCGGATTCCGAGTCCGGCGAGCCTGCGCGTCACCGCGCTCTCGGCGAGGTCGGAACCGCTGACGCGGTAGCCCAGGTTGTTCAGAACTTCGGCGATCCCGCTCATTCCCGATCCGCCGATTCCGACGAAATGGATGTTTTTGACCTTGTGTTTCATCGCGCGCACTCTTCACAGATATCGGCCACGCGCTCCGCCGCGTGCGGCATGGCCTGGAGGTTCGCTTTTTCGGCCATCTGCGCCAACTGGCTGCGCGTATAGTTGCGGATCAGACGGATCGATTCGGGTTGCATTTTTTCCTGCGGCAGGAGGACCGCGCCGCCGGTCATCGACAGGAATTTCGCGTTCAGCGTCTGATGGTCGTCGACGGCCTGCGGCAAAGGGACGAGGATGCTCGCCACGCCGGCGGCCGCGAGTTCCGCGATCGTCAGCGCGCCGGCGCGGCACAGGACGAGGTCCGCCCATTCGTACGCGCCCGCCATATCGTCGATGAACGCGACGCACGTCGCCGGAACGCCGGCGGCCGCGTAGTTTTCTTTCAGCTTTTCCAGATGCTTCTCGCCGGACTGGTGGACGATGAGGGGGCGTTCTTCTTCGACGAGGAGCCCGATGCCTTTCGGAACGACTTCGTTGATCGCCGCGGCGCCGAGGCTCCCGCCGAGGACGAGAAGGCGCAGCCTCGAATTGCGTTCCGCATAACGTTTTTCCGGCGCTTCGATGCGCGCGATGTCGGCGCGGATCGGGTTTCCGACCCACTCGCCCTTTTTCGGAAAGACCTTGGGAAAGCCCGAGACGACGCGCTTGGCGAATTTCGAAAGGACGGTGTTCGCAAGACCGGGGATCGCGTTCTGCTCGTGAATGACGAGCGGGCACCCGCGCAGAAACGCCGCCAGGCCGCCCGGAAAACTCGCGTAGCCCCCCATCCCCAAAACGACGTTCGGGCGAAAACGGCGGAGTTCGCCGCTCGCCTGCCGACACGCGCCAAAAAGCGAGAACGGGAGCGTCAGCTTCCGGAGCGCGCCCTTGCCGCGCACGCCGGAAAAACGCAAGGGTGCCATCGGGTAGTTGTAGAGCGGGACGAGTTGCGCTTCCATTCCGTCCGGGTTTCCCATCCAGACGACTCTCCATCCGCGCCGCTTCATGACGTCGGCGACGGCGAGACCGGGGAAAATATGCCCTCCGGTTCCGCCTGCCATGATCATGATCGTCCGGCTCATACGCGCGCACCCCGCATCAGTTGCCGGTTTTCCCAATCGACGCGCAGGAGAATCGAAAGCGCGAGGCAATTCGCGAGGATTCCCGACCCGCCGAAGCTCATCAGCGGGAGCGTGAGCCCCTTCGTCGGCAGAAGTCCCATATTGACGCCCATATTGACGAAGCCCTGAATCCCGATCCAGATGCCGACCCCTTGCGCGACGAGCGCGGGGTAGAGGCGTTCGAGCGTCACCGCCTGACGTCCGATCGCAAACGCGCGCTGGACGAGGAGTCCGAAGAGGACGATGACGGCGACGACGCCGAAAAAGCCGAGTTCTTCGGCGATCACCGCAAGCAGGAAGTCGGTATGCGCTTCCGGCAGATAGAAAAGTTTTTCGACGCTCGAACCCAAGCCGACGCCGAACCACTCCCCTCGCCCGAAAGCGATCAGCGCGTGCGAGAGCTGGTAGCCGCGACCGTAGGCGTCCGACCAGGGGTCCATGAACCCGAAGATTCGGTCGCGCCGGTACGGGGACACGATGATCAGGACGGCGAACGCGACCACCAGAAGGACGATCAGGATCGCGAAGAGGCGCGCCCGCATCCCGCCCAGGAAAAGAATCCCGGTCGCCACCGAGATGATGACGACGAAGGCGCCGAAATCGGGCTCCTTGAGCAGGAGGACGCCGACGGTCACCATCGCCACCGACATGGGGATGAACGCGCGCTTCAGGTCCTGCATATACGGCATTTTCCGCACCGTGTAATCCGACGCGTACAAAACGGCGAAGAGCTTCATCAACTCGGAGGGCTGAAGGTTGAAGGGGCCGAAGGGCAGCCAGCGGCGCGCGCCGTTGACCGCGCGCCCGACCCCCGGAACGAGGACGACGACCAGGAGAAAGACGCCGCCGATGAAGAGCCAGGGCGCGAAACGCTGCCAGACCTTGAGCGGAACCTGAAAAGCGCAGAGCGCCGCGAGCAGTCCGACGGTCAAAAAGACGACGTGGCGGACGAGAAAATACGCGGGCTGGTTCCCCGAATACCGGCTCCCTTCGGCGATCGCGATCGACGCCGAATAGACCATTACCATACCGAAAAGGAGGAGCAACAGACTGCTCCACAGGAGCGTCATATCCAGCTCGGCTGGAAAGCGGCGAGGAACGCTGAAGTCATGATCCATCAGACGGCCTCAAGCAATTTACGTGCCGCCGAAACAAAGACTTCGGAGCGGTGCGCGTAGTTGCGAAACATGTCGAAACTCGCGCACGCCGGAGAAAGCAGAACCGCGTCTCCGGGTCTTGTCTGCGTCGCGCACCAGGAAACGGCGGCTTCCAGGTCGGCGCAGTATTTGACCGGGACGCCGCAACCCTGAATCGCCGCGTCTATGATTCCGGCATCTCGGCCGATCAGCGCGACCGCGCGCGCGTGCAAAGCGAGCGCGTCGCGCAGGGGCGAAAAGTCCTGCCCCTTCCCTTCGCCGCCGAGGATGACAGCCATCTTCTTCCCCAGCCCTTCGATCGCGGCGAGCGTCGCGCCGACGTTCGTCCCTTTCGAGTCGTCATAATACGAGACGCCGCCAACTTCGCATATCCACTCGACACGGTGCGGCAAGCCCGTAAAATTCGAAAGACCCGGCAAGACTTGCCGGTTTTCCACGCCGATCGCATTACAAAGCGCCAGCGCCGCCATCGCGTTGGCCGCGTTGTGCAAACCCGTGATCGAAAGTTCATCGAGCGCGATCAGTTCTTCTTCGCCCCGGACGATTTTCCCGGAGCGGATTCCGTAGTCAGCATCGCGCGTCGGCGCGTCGAGGCCGAAAGTGATCGCCGACGGGCATTCGCGCGCGATCGCGGCGCAGCGCGCGTCGCCGCGGTTCAGTATCTGGGACGCGCTTCCGAGGAAGACTCTCTCCTTGGCCGCCGCGTACGCGGCCATTCCGTCGTAACGGTCGAGGTGGTCTTCGGTGATGTTGAGGATCGCGCCAGCGTCCGCATTCAAGGTTTGCGTCGTTTCGAGTTGAAAGCTCGAAAGCTCGATGACCCAGACGCGCGGAAATGTCGACGGCCTCTTCTCGTCGAGCGCGTTCATCAGGGCGTCGAGCGCCGACGGGGAAATATTCCCGCACGCGCGCGCGGGGACGCCCGCGCTGACAAGGAGATGCGCGCTCAAGGCGGTCGTCGTCGTCTTCCCGTTGCTCCCGGTAATCGCGATCACGCGCGACGACGGCGCGTAGCGGCGTCGACCCCAGGCGAAAAGCTCGATTTCGGAGACGATCGGGACGCCGCGCGCGCGCGCCGAGGCGATCGGCGCGATCGCCTGAAACCCTACCGGAATACCCGGCGAGACGGCGATCAATTCCACACCGTCGAACGCCGTCGCGTCGGAGAAATCGGCGGCGCGCAGTTCGACGCCGGGGATCGCTGCGCGCAAGGCGTCCGCGTTCGGCGGCGCGGCGCGACTGTCGGCGACGACGAGGTCGGCGCCTTCGCGCGCGAGCCACTTTGCCATTGCAAGGCCGCTCTCGCCAAGCCCCGCGACCAAAACGCGTTTTCCTTTGAGTTCCATTTTCGTATTCAGCGAATCTTCAGCGTCGAAAGCCCAATAAGTACCAACATCAGCGTGATGATCCAGAAACGCACGACGATCTGCGTTTCCTTCCACCCGCCGAGTTCAAAGTGGTGATGCAGGGGCGCCATGCGGAAAATCCGCCGCCCCCCGGTCAACCTGAAATAAACGACCTGGATCGCGACCGAGAGCGTTTCCGCGACGAAGACGCCGCCCATGATCGCCAGGACGATTTCCTGCCGGACGATGACCGCGACGGTTCCGAGCGCCGCGCCGAGCGCGAGCGCGCCGACGTCGCCCATGAAGACTTCCGCCGGGTAGGCGTTGAACCACAGGAAACCCAGTCCGGCGCCTGCCATCGCGCCGAGAAAGACCGCGAGTTCTCCCGCGCCGGGGATATACGGCAGAAGCAAATAGCGCGAAAAACCCGAGTGTCCGGCGACGTAGGAAAAGATCGCCAGCGCGCCGGCGATCAGCACGGTTGGCATGATCGCGAGCCCGTCGAGGCCGTCGGTCAGATTGACGGCGTTACTCGTGCCGACGATGACGAAGTAGGTCAGGACGACAAAGCCGACCGCGCCGAGCGGGTACGAGACCGTCTTGAAAAAGGGGACGATCAATTCCATCTGCGCGGGCACGGTCGAGGTCGCCGCGAGGTAGACCGCCGCTGCCAAGCCGAAAACCGACTGCCAAAAATATTTCCAGCGGCTCGCGAGTCCTTCCGGGTCGTGGTAGACGACCTTGCGCCAGTCGTCGTACCAGCCGATCGCGCCGTAGCTCAAGGTCACGATCAGGACGACCCAGATATAACGGTTGTCGAGGTCGCCCCAGAGGAGCGTCGTCAATCCGACGGCGAGCAGGATCAGCGCCCCGCCCATCGTCGGCGTACCGGATTTGGAAAGATGGCTTTGAGGGCCGTACTGGCGCACCGCCTGTCCGATTTTCTTGGCCGTCAGCCAGCGGATCAGCGCCGGCCCCGCGAGGAAGGAAATGACCAGCGCCGTCAACGCGGCGAGCATCGCGCGGAGCGTAATGTAGTTGAACACGTTGAACGCGCGCACGCCCTGCGAGAGCCATTGTGTCAGAACGAGCAGCATCAGATTCCTCCCGATTCCGATTCCGACCCCGTCTCCGGCGCGGCGACGGCGTCGGCGACACGTTCCATCCGCATGAAGCGCGAGCCTTTGACCAGAACCGTCACGCGCGGCGAAAGTTCCGTCTTCAGCGCAGCAATGAGCGCGTCGGCATCGTCGAAATGCCGCCCGTCGCCGCCGAAGCCGCGTAGCGCGCGCGCGCTCGACGCGCCGAGCGCAAATAAAAGGTCGATGCCCTTTTCCCTGGCGTAGGCGCCGACTTCTTCGTGGAGACGCGCGCCGTCGTCGCCGACTTCGCCCATGTCGCCGAACACGAGGATTTTTTTCCCGTCGGTCGAAGCGAGCACGTCGATTCCGGCGCGAACCGAGTCTGGATTCGCGTTATACGTGTCGTCGTATACCGTCGCGCCTCTCAGCGCGCGCCTCCGCGTCAAACGGCGCCGAACGCCTCGAAACGCGGACAATCCGTCGCGGACGGCATGAAGAGGCGCGCCCGCGGCAAGCGCTGCAGCGGCGGCGCCGAGCGCGTTCCGCGCGTTGTGGATTCCCGGTGTCATGAGCCGGACTTCGACTTCTTCTCCGCCGAAGCGGAGCGTCAAAATGCTTTCCGAAGCGATCGAAGCGTCGCCAGCGCGGCGCGCGCAGACCTCGACGGGGCGCTCGAACGAAAAGCGCACGAGCTTGCGGCCGGAGGCCAAGCCAAGCCACAGTTCGTAAAATGCGTCGTCGGCGTTGATGACCGCGATGCCCGATTCGGGCATTCCGGCGTAGAGCGCGCCCTTCTCCGCCGCGACCGCTTCGAGCGATCCCAAGCCTTCGAGGTGCGCGCGCTGCGCGTTCGTGACGAGCGCGACGC
The DNA here is from genome assembly GCA_031266435.1 of Accumulibacter sp. Taxonomy (GTDB): domain Bacteria; phylum Pseudomonadota; class Gammaproteobacteria; order Burkholderiales; family Rhodocyclaceae; genus Propionivibrio. Next base: position 59,098 of record JAISAZ010000103.1, on the reverse strand, counting down.
TCGCTTGCGCGATCCGCGCGAGTTCCAGGACTTCGCCGGGATGGCTCATCCCGACCTCGACGACGGCCGCACGGTGCGTCGCGTCGAGACCGAGCAGCGTCAGCGGCAAGCCGATTTCGTTGTTCAGGTTTCCCTCGGTCGCGTGAACCGCGCCCCCCCACACCGCGCGCAGGATCGCGGCGATCATTTCCTTTGTCGTCGTCTTTCCGTTGCTCCCGGTCACCGCGACGACGGGAATCGAAAACCTTGCGCGCCAGTACGCGGCGAGCCGTCCGAGCGCGTCTCGCGTATCGTCGACCGCGATCAGCGGGAGATTCATTCCTCCGGGCGCGCTCAGTTTGCGCACCGCGTCGGAGGCGACGAGCGCGGCGGCGGCGCCGCGTTCCTCGGCCGTGCCGACGTAGTCGTTGCCGTCGAAACGTTCCCCGCGCAGGGCGACGAAGAGTTCGCCCGCGCCGAGCGTTCGCGTGTCGGTCGAAACGCCGGAGAACGAGCGCTCTTCGCAAGCGGCGCCCACGACCTCGCCCCCGATCGCGGCGGCGGCGTCCAGGAGCCTCATCGTCGCGCTCATGCGTGCGCCTCGCGTGAAAGGAGCGCGGCGTAAGCCTCGTTCGCGTCGGAAAAAGGTCGGCGTTCCCCCGCGATTTCCTGCGTGCGCTCGCGCCCCTTCCCCGCAAGGAGGACGACGTCGGACACCTCCGCCGACAGAATCGCCGCGCGGATCGCCCCCGCGCGGTCTTCGATGACTTCGGCGCGCGGCGCGCCGGCGCGAATCGCTTCGATGATCGCCGCCGGCGATTCGTTCCTCGGATTGTCGTTCGTGAGAACGACACGGTCGGCGAGCCTTGCCGCGATTTCACCCATCATGGGACGCTTGCCTGCATCGCGGTTTCCGCCGCAACCGAAAACGACGCTCAGCGCGCCGTCGCGGGCGCGCGCGACTTCGCGCAGAGCCGTCAGAACATTTTCGAGCGCGTCGGGGGTGTGCGCGTAATCGACGACGACGAGCGGCGCGGGGGCGTCGTCGTCGAGCGCGATCCTTTCGAGACGCCCCGGTGGCGCGGCGAGTTCGGCAAAGCCTTCGGCGATTCGCCCCGGAGACACCCCGGCGTCGGAGAGGATCGCGGCGGTGGCGAGAAGGTTCGAGACGTTGTGGCTCCCGATCAGCCCGGTTTCGACGCTCACGCGCCCCATTGGGGTGTGCATGCGGAAATGCAGACCGTTTGGGCCTTCCTCGATGTCTTCGGCGAAGAACGCGCCCTGGCGCTGCCTGACCGAATCCCTTTCACGCGAATAGACGACGACCTTGCTCGCCGTCGTCCTTTCCGCGAGTTCGCGCCCGAAGGGGTCGTCGACGTTGATCACGGCGAGGCGCAGGCGCGGCCACAGGAACAGCTTTTCCTTCGCCGCCGCGTAGGCTTCCATCGTGCCGTGATAGTCGAGATGGTCACGCGTCAGATTGGTGAAGACCGCCGCGTCGACGCGCAAACCGTCGATGCGGCCCTCCTCGATTCCGATCGAACTCGCTTCGAGCGCGCACGCGCGCGCGCCGTCGTCGACGAATTCCTTCAGGCAACGCATCAGCGTCGCCGCTTCGGGCGTCGTCAGCCCCGTATCGTCGAGTTTCCCGATGAAACCCGCGCCGAGCGTCCCGACGATCGCGCAACGCTGCGGGTGAAGGCGTCCGAGCCACTGCGCGATCGTCGTCTTGCCGTTGGTTCCCGTGACGGCGATCAGGGACAGGCGTTCGCTGGGGTAGCCGAACACCGCGTGCGCGAGCGGCGCGCGCAGACGCCTGAGTTCGGGCACTTCCAGGTGCGCGGTCTGCCATTCGGGATTCCATTCGAAACCGCCGCCCGCCTCCCAGAGCACGGCGCACGGTTTGGCAGCTAGCGCGTCGGCGATGTGCGAACGGCCGTCCGAAGCGCCGCCGGGGTAGGCAAGGAACAAATCGCCCGGAACGACGCGCCGACTGTCGTCCGAAACGCCGGTCGGCTCCACGCCGACGGCGGAAAGCCGGCTCAGTATTTCCGTCGGAGTCATTCGAGGCGCCGGATTCGGCGCGCCGGAGTTCATAGCCGCTCCTCGTCTCTTACCGCACTCAAGTGCCCGGAATTCTGGACAACGTGCATTCCCTCGGCAGGCGACGGCGAATCCTGCGGGACGCTGTAGAGGCGCAGAAGCCCGCTCATCACGCGCGTAAAGACCGGTCCGGCGACGCTGCCGCCGAAGTGCATATTGCCTTCCGGCTCGTCGATCATGACCGCGACGACAAAACGCGGGTCGGACGCCGGCGCGAATCCGGCAAACGACGCGACGTACTTGTTCTTTGCGTAATGACCGCCTTCGACCTTGTGCGCGGTCCCGGTCTTTCCGGCGACGCGGTAGCCCGGTATCCTGACCTTCGGTGCCGTCCCTCCGGGTTGGACCGCCATTTCGAGCATCGCGCGCACTTCGCGCACCGTCTGCGGGCTGAAAACCTGCGTCGTTTTCAGAGGCGGAGATTCGAGGCGGATCAGCGAAAGGGGGATCAAGTCGCCGTCGCGCGCGAAAACCGTGTAGGCTTTTGCGAGTTGGACGAGCGAGACCGAAAACCCGTGCCCGTACGAGATCGTCGCCTGCTCGATGGGGAGCCAGCTCTTCCAGGGACGCATGCGCCCGCTGACCTCGCCGGGGAAGCCGAGGTGCGTGACGTGGCCGAAGCCGATCGAATCGAGCATCCCCCACATTTCTTTCGCCGAAAGCATTCGGGCGATCTTCGCCGAGCCGACGTTCGACGACTTCTGAATGACTTGCGCGACGCTCAAGGTTCCGTGCGGCCTCGGATCCGAGATCGTCGCCGTGCCGATCGTGAGTTTCCCCGGAGCGCAGTTGATCGGCGTATCGAAACGGACTTTCTCGTTCTCGAGCGCGAGCGCCGCCGTAAACGGTTTGATCACCGAACCCGGCTCGTAGGTATCGGTGATCGCCCGGTTGCGGAGCTGCGTGCCGCTCAAGAGTTCGCGGTTGTTCGGGTTATACGTCGGCCAGTTCGAAAGCGCGATGATCTCGCCGGTCCGCGCGTCGACGACGACGACGCTGCCGGCCTTGGCGCGCGTGTCGGCGATCACCTGCTTCAACTGGCTGTACGCCAGGTATTGAACGCGCATATCGAGCGACAAGCGGGTATCCTTGCCGTCTTTCGGAAAGTGGATCGAACCCGCGTCTTCGACGATCTGGCCGCGCCGATCGCGGATCACGCTGCGGCTTCCGGGTTTTCCTGATAATTGGGCGTCGAAAGCGAGTTCGACACCTTCGAGGCCCTTGTCGTCGACGCCGGTGAATCCGACGACGTGCGCCGCCATTTCACCCGTCGGATAATAGCGGCGGTACTCCTTGTCGATCCCGATTCCCCGCAGCTTCAATGCCGCGACCTTCTCGCCGATGTCCGGCGGCAACTGCCGCTTGAGGAAGACGAAGGACTTCTCGCTGGCAAGGCGGAGCGTGAGGTCCCTGGCGCTCAATTCGATCAGTCCGGCGAGCCGCTTGATCTCGTTCTGCGATAGGCGCGCTTCCGCCGGAATCGCCCAGACGGACGCCATCGGCGTCGAAACCGCGAGGATTTCGCCGTTGCGGTCCGAAATGCGCCCGCGCGAAGCCGAAATTTCGAGTTCGCGCTTGTAGCGCAATTCACCCTTGCCCTGCAAAAAATCGTTCCGCAGGATCTGTAAATAGAACGAGCGCCCGATCAGCAGGACGAGCGCGGACAGGATCAGAATCCCCATGAAGCGCGAACGCCACGCGGGCAGACGTAGCTGCAACACCGGGCTTTCCGTGAATTTGTGCGCGCCCGACCCCTTGAAGGACTTCATGGCGAAGCCCTTTCCGCGAGGGTGGCGATGTCGGCGGCTTCGGGCAAGCGCATGCGCAGCCTTTCGCGCGCGACGCGTTCGATGCGCGGCGACGTTGCCCACGTCGACAATTCAAGCTGAAGCTGGCCGTATTCGACTTCGAGCTGGCCCGCGCGCTCCTGCTCGACTTCGATCGCGTGAAAGAGCTTGCGCGACTTGTGTTGCGAAGTCACGACGCCGAGCGCGCAAAAAACCGCGACAAGCACTAAAAAAAGATTGAAACGCGCCGCCATTTCAGGCCGCCTCCGGGAGGGGCGCCGTATCGAGCCGCTCGGCGACGCGCATGATCGCGCTGCGCGCCCTCGGATTGTGCGCCGTTTCTTCGTCGCCCGCCCTCACCGGCCGCCCCACGAGGCGCAGACGCGGACGCGGGAGCGCGTCGGATCGCAGCGGCAAATTCTTGGGCAGGGTGTCGGGGTTCGACTGTTCGCGGAAAAAACGCTTGACGATGCGATCTTCGAGCGAATGAAAACAGATCACGACCAGGCGACCGGCGCGCGCGAGAAGCTCCATCGCCTGCGGAAGGGCTAGAGCAAGCTGATCGAGCTCCTGATTGACGTAAATCCGTAAAGCCTGGAAAGTACGTGTCGCCGGGTCCTGGCCAGGCTCGCGGGTCCGCACAGCCTCACGGACGAGTGCCGCAAGCTCGCCTGTTGTCGCAAGAGGCCGGGTTTCCCGAGCAAACGCAATCTTCTTTGCAATTTGGAAAGCAAACCGTTCTTCGCCATAATTTCTGATCACCTCCGTAATTTCTTTTATGTCCGCTCTTGCCAGAAACTCCGCCGCCGTTTCGCCGTCTGAAGTGTCCATCCGCATGTCGAGCGGCGCGTCGAAACGAAAACTGAAGCCCCGCTCGGCCTCGTCGATCTGCGGCGACGACACGCCGACGTCGAGAAGCACGCCGTCAATGCAAGGGAAACCCGCCTCACCCACTGCGTCGCGCAAGTCGCCGAAACGCCGGTGAAAGATCGAAAACCGGCGGTCGTCGATCTGTCTGGCGGCACGGACGGCGGCGGGGTCGCAATCCAGCGCGAGCAACCGCCCGGATTCGCCGAGTTTTTCCAGAATCGCGCGGCTATGCCCGCCGCGCCCGAAGGTCGCATCGACGTAGACGCCCGAAGGCTGGATGTTCAGCGCGCTCACGGCCTCGCGCAGGAGGACCGTTCGATGGGGAGAAGCCGGCGTCACAGCGCAAGGTCCTCGAGTCCCGGCGGAAGTTGCCCATCGAGAGAGAAAACCTTTTCCTGCTCTTTTTGCCACCCCGCGTCCGACCAGATTTCAAAATGGCTTCCCTGCCCGACGAGCCAAACCTTCTTTTCAAACTGCGCGAACTGCCGCAACTCCGGCGCAACCAGGAGCCGCCCCGCCGAATCGAGCGCCTCGTCGCGCGCGTTCCCCACGAGAAGGCGCTTGACCGCCGCCGAATGCGGATTCAGGCTCGAAGCAGCGAGCACCCGATCGCGGATCGGCGCCCACGCGTCGACCGGATAAAGCAAGAGGCAACGATGCGGATGCGCCGTCAGAACGAGTTGCCCATCCGACGCGGCGACGAGCGAATCCCTGTGCCGCGCGGGAATGGCAAGCCTTCCCTTGGCGTCAAGGTTCAATGCGGTCGCGCCCTGAAACATCATTCGATCCTCTTTAGCGTTCGTCAAGGAGAGCGACGAAGAAAGCGTCTCACCTCTCCCATATTTTCCCACTTTACTCCACTTCATCCCACTATAGGAGGAAAAAAACGTCGACGCAAGGTTTTTTGCGGTTTTTTGTGAAGTTTTTTTCAATCAGTACAAAGACTTACCTTGATTCTTTTTCGTCTGGTCGAAATAAAAAAACCCTTAAAAAACAATGGATAAATAAATTTACTTAAAGTTATTTATAAACCTTTTTGCGATTTGCATACAAAACCCTCCCGGATCGCCTGCGGTCCTTTGTGAAACCGGTACGCCGGCGGAAGCCTCGTGTACTGCAAGGCGAAGTCGGCCAGGGACGAACTGAAAATGGAATAAAAGGGCGTATCATTCAGATTCCCGCGACTGCTCCGTGCGGGAATCGCCGGTGACACCGGGACGCGGACGCTGGAAGTCGCGCGCTCAAGGAGATCACCGGCACCTTTGAAACGGAACGACGAAGTAAAACCCCAGAAATCAGAAAATGCCGGTCAATCCTTCTGAAATCGCCAGACAAACGCTGAAGCTTTTGCTGTCCCGACGCGTCTCCCCGACGCCCGAAAACTACTACGCGATCTACAACGAAATCGCCGAGCCTCAAGGCGTCCGCGTCGAAATCTTTCCCGAAAACGAACTCAAAGCCCTGCTCGACGCGATCCCCGTCGAAACTTTCGCGCAGCAACGCCTGCGGCGCGACCTCGACGAAACGATCCGAAACAAGGACTGGAACGCGTACAAAGACACGCTCGCCGGATTCATCGGCGAATGCGGCGCGGAACCCGAAACGCTCTGGAGCGAACTCGTCGGCGAACTCATCCGCCAATGGGACGCCCGTCAAGCCGGACTGACCTCCGCGCGCAAGCGAGAAGCGCTCGAACACGTCCTGTCCGGCACCGCCAAAAACAACGAACTCCTCTACACGCGCCTCCAGAACCTCGTCAAATCGTGGTCGCTCGAACCCGACGACACCGGGCTGCCCGATCTCGTCGAACTTTCCGACCCCCTTGAACCCCCCCACTCTTCCGATGTTGCGAGTACGTCGGAAGAGCGCCTCGCCGCGACCGAGACCCTGATCCCGGAGTTCCGCGACATGCTCGCCTACACGCTCGAAGTCATGCTCTTCGCGCAGATCGCCGACGTCCCGGAACTCGCCGCACAAACCCAAAAAATCGCCGAAGCCGTGCGCGCCGTCAACAACTTCAGGGCGGTACAGGACGTGCTCGCGGCGATCAAACGCCTCGCCTTCCAGCTCGAATTCCTCGCCGAAGACCGCAACGGACTCCGCGAAAGCCTCGTGAAGCTCCTCCGCGTCATGGTCGAAAATGCCAACGAACTCGTCCTCGACGACAAATGGATGAGCGGTCAACTCGAAGTCGTCCGCGACATCATGTCGCGCCCGCTTTCGATCCGCGCGGTAGACGACGCCGAGCAGCGCTTAAGGGAAGTCCTCTTCCGGCAAAGCCAGTTGAAGCACAGCCTGCTCGAAGCGCGCGAATCGCTCAAACACATGCTCGCTGGATTCGTCGACCACCTCGCCGAATTCGCCGAATCGACGTCGGACTACCACGACAAAATCGAAGCCTGTGCCAAAAAGATCAGTCAGGCCGACGACATCACCAAACTCGAAAACGTCATCGCCGACGTCATGCGCGAGACGCGCATCATCCAGCTCAACGCGCAGCGCTCGCGCGACGACCTGCGTCTGGCAAAACAAAACGTCGACGCCGCGCAAAAGCGCATCGACGAATTGCAGAACGAACTCGAAAAGACCAGCGAACTCGTCCGCCACGACCACCTGACCGGAGCGATCAACCGCAAGGGAATGAACGAAATCCTCAAAGGCGAAATCGCGCGCTCCCGCCGCAGAAGGTCGCCCGCGTGCCTCTCCTTCCTCGACATCGACAACTTCAAGAAACTCAACGACCAACTCGGCCACGCGACCGGCGACGCCGCGCTCGTCCACTTCGCGGCGGTCATCCGCGAAACGATCCGCCCGCACGACACGCTCGCGCGCTACGGCGGCGAAGAATTCGTCATCGTCCTGCCCGACACGCCGCTCGAAGAAGCCGAAGGCGTCCTCGTCCGCCTCCAGCGCGAACTCACCAAGCACTTCTTCCTCAACAACAACGAAAAAGTGCTGATCACCTTCAGCGCCGGCGTCACCGAAATCCGCGACGGCGACGACGAAGAAAGCGTCGTCAAACGCGCCGATGGCGCCATGTACCAAGCCAAGCAGACCGGCAAGAACCGGGTCGTGCGGGCATAAGAACCGATATGCATAGGTTGGTGGTGAGCGCAGCGAACCCCAACGTTCCGCAAACGCTGGAATGATGGAAAGGACAGACGACAGAGCGGCCTTCGGCCTCTGTAATCAGTTGTCTATAATCTGAAGGAGGCAAGCCATGCGACATCTGAATACTGAACACAGACCACAATTCTGTCCTCTATCTTCTGTCCTCTGTCCTCTGTCCTCTGATCCCTGACATCTGTCCTCTGAAAGAAAACATGCCCGAACCCACCACGCGCCCCACCAACCTCACGCTGCTCCAGCCGGAAAACTACGCGCACAGCGCCGCGATGGCCGAACTCGCCGAAACGCTGATCGTTGCGCTCGATGCGCTACGCCTCCCCTTCCAGTTCAACATGAACAAAATCGAGCCCGACTGCACGAACATCGTCCTCGGTGCCCACCTCCTCGACGCGCAAACGATGCGCGCGATCCCCGCCGACACGATCCTCTACAACTCCGAACAGATCAGTGAAAATCCCGACGAAAATTCCACGTGGATCACCCCCGCCTACCTCGACCTGCTCAAAAAATGCGTCGTTTGGGATTACAGCGAAGAAAACATCCGACGCATGAAAAACATCGGCGTCGAAGGCGCGAAATTCGTCCCGATCGGCTACGTCCCGCAACTCACGCGCATCCCCGCCGACGTCGCGCAAGACATCGACGTCCTTTTCTACGGCGCGATCAACGAACGCCGCCGGGTCATCCTCGAAGGACTGATCAAAAAAGGTCTCCGCATCGAATTCCTCGTCGGCGTCTACCGCGAAGAGCGCGACCGCATGATCGCACGCGCCAAAGTCGTCCTCAACATGCACTATTACGACGCGCAGGTTTTCGAAATCGTTCGCGTCTCCTACCTCCTCGCCAACGAAAAACCCGTCGTCGCTGAATGCGGCGCCGCGACGGCGATCGAACCCGATATACGCCAAGCGGTCCGCGCCGTCCCCTACGACGCGCTCGTTGATGCCTGCGCCGAACTCGTCGCGGACAACGACGCACGCGCAAAACTCGCGCGGCAGGGCCTCGAAATTTTCTCAAAGCGCAACGCACCGGAAATCCTCGCCCGCGCGCTCGGCGTTCCCGCCCCGCTCTAACGTTACCTCTACGAATCCGAAATTGCAAAAGCGACGCAAATGTTGCAACGGCCTTTCGATTCCGACAATTGAATACGATGCGTTTGACGGCCGATCATGACGACGATCGAAAATTCCAGACCCTTCGCCGAAGAGTTCTACCATGAAGCCGATTTGCGCGTCGTTCAGCTTGTACCCGGCGACGCGCGAAACATCCTCGACCTCGACGCCCGCAACGGACGGATAGCCGAAATCCTCAAACACCTCGTGCCTTCCCGAAAAATTTTCGGCGTCGCAAGGACAAAAATCCCACCTGAGGCCGCGAAGCGTTTCGACCGGAATTTCATTCTGGACATCGAAAACGCGCCTCCCGCAATCGAGCCTCAATCAATCGACTGCATCATCGCCGACGATTTCTTCGCGCACTCGCCCGACCCCCTCGCCGCGCTGAACGCGTTGCGTCCCTTGTTGCGCTGGGGCGGTCACCTGATCGCCTCATTTTCCAACGCGCAGCACTGGCGCTTTTTCGACAGCCTTCTTCACGGCGACCTGCGAGGCCGGAGCTACAACACTCACAACATTCCCCCCACATCCCACGCGCATACGGAAAACCTTTTCGCCGTTTCCGACATCGTCAAACTCTTCCTCGACGCCGGATATCTGCCGCGTATCGCCGACCGTAGAGAAATCACCGCGCCAAATGGCTGGCTCTCCGCCCTGGCGCCGACGATTCAGAGAATGCGGCTCGCCCCCGCCGTTTTCGAGCAGCGAACGCGCACCCTCGACTACTTCATGGACGCGCGTCCGATCGAAAACTGGCCCACACAAACCGAAGATACGCCCCCGGTCTCCGTCGGCGTCTGTACGAACGACCCGGAAACGCTACGCGCCAACCTCTTGGCCTCTCCCTGCCTGCAGAGCGACAAACACGAAATACTGACGATCGAAGGCGCAAGCAGCGCGGCGGAAGGGCTGAACGAGGCGATCGCGCAAGCGCGGAACGAGATCGTCGTCCTCGCGCATCAGGACGTTTACCTTCCTGCCGGTTGGGTCGCGCGGGTTTTTGAGCAATACGCCCGCCTCAGCGCGACAGCGAAGGCTACGAACGCGCCGATCGGCGTCATGGGAGTTTATGGCGTTTCCGCTACGCCCGACGGCGTCCGCCGCCTCGGCAGGGTCGTCGACCGAGGCGTCTTGCTCGACGAATCCGGCGCACTCCCCGCGTCTGCGGACAGTCTGGACGAACTCGCGCTGATCATCCCGAAATCCTCACCGCTCCAACTTGAACCGTCGCTGGGCTGGCACCTCTACGGCACGGATATCTGCCTCGCCGCAAAACGCGCCGGACTTCAAAGCGTCGTCATTGACGCCCCGTGTTACCATAATACAAAATCTGGATACAGCGTTCCGCCAGAGTTCGAGGAAAGCAAAGCCGTCTTGCGAGAAAAATGGCCGGAGTACGCTTTTATACCAACGGTGTGCGATTCGTAAAGCAGAACAGATAGAATCGTCGACTCAGTTATCTATATAATTAAAGCCCAGTTAAAGAGAAGAGGAAATGCTCGCATTTTCAAAAATAGGCACAAAACCATGACGGAATTCCACGATTCCGCGTTGCTTCGACGCTTGTCCGGGCGGGTTACCCGCGTCTCGTCTCTTCCGCAAGCGAAACTCGCTTTCCGGTTCTCCAGCCGCGCGTGATTCCAAGTGCCTTGGACACTTCGACCTCCCCACCCAGCTTCTTCTCCGAAAAAAGCGGTCTACTACGCCGCGTCCTTCTGAGAAAGAAGCGCATGGCGCATAAAATTCCACACACGCTCTCGGACGCCGCCGCCGCAAAAGAGTGCGAAAATCCGCTTCCGCCTGACGGAATCGACGCGATCGCCCCCATCCAGGTCACGCGCTCCGCCGTCCCCGATGCGAGCGAATACGCCGCTTATCTGGCGCAGATATTCTCTTCCGGGCATCTTACCAATCATGGCCCTTTCGTCGACCGGCTCGAAACGGCACTCAAAACGCGCCTCTCCGTTCCGCACCTCGCGCTTTGCGCCAACGGTACACTGGCCCTGCAAATCGCCTTGCGCGCGTCGGGGCTGACGGGAAAGAAAGTCATCACGACGCCTTTTTCCTACGTAGCAACCGTTTCCGCGCTCTTGTGGGAAGGCTGTACGCCGGTCTTCGCGGACATTGACGAAGAAACCCTCTGCCTGTACCCTCACGCGGTCTCGGAAAAGATCACACCCGACGTCGCTGGTGTTCTGCCGGTGCACATCTACGGCAACGCGTGCGACGTGGATGCCTTCGGCACAATGGCGAAAGACGCACACCTGACGCTTATTTACGACGGTGCACAGTGTTTCGGTAGCGCCTACAAAGGCCAAAGCGTACTCAATTACGGCGATTATGCCACGTGCAGTTTTCACGCGACGAAAATATTTCATACGGTCGAAGGCGGCGGCGTGGTCGCGCACTCGCCGGAGGCCATGGAAGCGCTGACCCTCCTGCGCGCCTTCGGGCACCATGGGGACGTACACTATCGCCTCGGCATCAACGCGAAACTCTCTGAGCTTCACGCGGCGATGGGCCTCGCCCTGCTGGACGGCGTTGAAAGCAGGATCGCCGCGCGCGCAAAAGTTCGCGACGCGTACGACGCATACCTCCCGCCGCTCGGCCTGAGGCGCCCCGCTCTCAGAAACGACCTGAAATACAATCACGCGTATTACCCGGTGATTTTCGACGACGAGAAAACGCTACTGTGCGTAGTGGAACGTCTGAACGCGAAGAACATCTTTTCGAGGCGCTACTTTTATCCGGCGCTGAACACGCTCCCCTATCTCAAGGAAACGCAACCCTGTCCCGTTGCGGAAAGCGTCTCCCGGCGCGTCCTCTGTCTACCACTGTATCCGGGGCTTGAAGACGCAAACATCGAGCGCATCGCTGACATCGTAAAAAACTGTTTATCATAACAGGAGTGGTCATGGAAGAAAAAGTTTTTGAAATTCTCAAGGATATTCAACCCGTTTACGACTTTGAAGAAGGTGTCGATTTCGTCGAAATGGGCTATTTGGACAGTTTCGATGTCGTCACTCTCGTAGGTGAGCTTGAGGAAACTTTTTCGATACTCATTTCGGCGCTCGACATCGTTCCCGAAAATTTTTCGTCGGCAAAAAACATCTGTGCGCTCATAAAGAAAAGCAAAAAAGTACCGATAACAGAAGGCATGGCTTAATAAAACGGTTACACGATGCGAGCGACGATTCACGGGGTAAAAATTCGAGGCATTTGCGCCACGGTTCCAGCGCGGGTTTGCCGCTTCGAGGATGAACTGAAAGATTTTCCGTTCCCGGAAAAATCTTCGCGTCGGCTCGCCAAAGTCATGGGTTTCAAGGAGCACAGAATCGCCGACCCGCAAACGACACCCTGCGATCTGGCCTCCTACACGCTGAATTATCTTTTTCACGAAGGCTATCTCGAAAAAGATGCCGTCTCTGCGCTCGTCGTCGTCGCCCAGATGGCCGACCACCTCACCCCCGGGAACAGCAAGGTCATCCACGGCCAGCTCGGTCTTCCGCGCGATTGCTTCTGCACCGACCTCTATGAAAACTGCATCGGCTTCATTTCCGGTCTCTACACGGCATGTAGTCTGATCGCCGCGTCGGACATCGAAGAAGTTGTCCTCGTGACGACCGACGCTGGCGCATGCTACGCCAACAAACTCGACCGCAACACCTACCCTTTGTGCGGTGACGCAGCCGCCGTCACCGTCGTGAGCAAAAGCGCCGACATTGATGACAAAATTTCTTTCGTATTCCACACCGACGGCAGCCGTCGTGAAGCACTCATCGTCCCGGCGGGCGGGCGCCGCATGCCTTACTCCGAAGAGACCGCAAAGGTCTTTCAGGATGAAATGGGCAACTACCGTAGCCTGAACAATATGCACATGGACGGGACCGCCGTATTCCAGTTTGTCATGGAAGAAGTTCCGCCGCTGGTCGAAGAGGCTTGCCGCTACGCCAAGGTTGCCAAAGGTGATATCCGCTACCACCTGACACACCAGCCCAACCGCTTCATGCTCGAAAAGCTGGCCGATTTAATTGATGTTCCCCGGTCGATACTCTTCAACAATATCGTCGAGAACTTCGGTAATTCGTCGACAGTGACAATTCCGGTGAATATCGCTTTCAACTTGGGCGAACGTCTGCTCACGGAACGCCCTCTCGTCTGCTACTCCGCCTTCGGCGCCGGTTTATCCTTGGCGGCGGGCGTCGACCGCTTGGGCAAGCTGGATTTTTGCAAGTTCCTAGAACATCCGGGAGAAGGAACCATCGCGTATACCGCGAGTTAAGGCTCTTGGAACCTATTCTCACGAAAGGAAAAAAATGAATCTACAAGAAAAACTGGCCGCGCTGGAAGAAATCATGGACTTGGAAGAAGGCACTCTGACGCCCGAAGCCAGCCTCGGCTCCATCAACGAATGGGATTCGCTCGCCGCGCTTTCGCTCGTGGTGCTGATGACCGATAAATTCAATAAAAAGGTAACTGGCGCGCAGATACGCGCGTTCAAAACCGTGCGGGACATCCTGAATACAATGGAGTCGGCCTAGATGGCCTATCTAGAATTCGACAACGTGAGGATCGCGGCGCTTACTTGTGCCGTGCCCTCGTACGTGCAGAAAATCGGCGCTGACAAAACCCCCGACCCGGCCTACGTACGAAATTTTCAAAAGCAGACCGGCATCTCGCAACGTCACATCTCGATCACCGAGCAAACCAGTACCGACTTCGCTTACGCTGCCGCGCTCCGAGCGATGGAAAAAACCGGATGGGATGCGGAAAGCATCGACGCGATCGTCTTCATGTCGCAATTACCGGATTACAACCCCGCGACGGGGAACGCATGCCTGATGCAGTATCGTCTTGGACTTCCGTCGGGTACCCTAGCCTTCGATATTACTTTGGGGTGCTCGAGCTTCCCCTACGGGCTTTCCGTCTGCGCCGCGTTTTTGCAGCAGGCGCACGTTAATCGTGTTCTGATGTTTTCCGGCGAAACCATATGGCCGCAATATGCTTCCAGAGAGGAGTTGTTGAGGCAAGACTCTTTCCTTTTCGGGGAAGGATCTACGGCCTTGCTACTGGAAAAGAGTGAATGCACATCTCTGAGCGTTTCCCTGCATACAGACGGGTCAGGTTACAAGCATATGCTTGCCCCTTTCGGCGGTGCCCGAAACGCATGGCGATATCAGCCCAAGGTATTGTTGCCGAATGGCGCGGAATATTCAGGACTTGGTGCCTACATGGATGGACTGGAAATTACTCTATTTGCAACCACAACCGTCGTGGATAGTATTCGCGCATTCGTCTCGACGCAGAAAAAGACCTTGGTCGACTACGACGCCTTGGTGCTACATCAGGCAAATTTGCAGATCGTCAGCGCCATCGCCAAACGCCTCAAAATCGACATGGATAAAGTTCCCGTCTCGCTGGACCGTTACGGCAACATGGGGGGCGCATCTGTCTCTCTGACGATCGCCGACGCCTTCGCTAACGCGGAAAAAAACAAATTATCGCTTTTGACCTGCGGTTTCGGCATTGGACTATCCTGGGGAATCGCCGCTTTTGAAATCGACTCGTCGGTCATCGATCCGATCTTCACTTACGACGGTCGTTTCGAAGAGGGCTTCGTAAAGCCAGTGAATGAATGAAACTTCATCACGTCTTGAAAATGAACGGCGAATATTCTGGCAAAAACTATCTCGTCGTCGGCGCATCCTCAGGGATAGGGCGAAGCGTCTGCCTTGAACTTGGCGCGCAAGGCGCCAATGTGATTCTCGTAGCGAGACATAAACAGGCGCTTGAAGAAACTCTTCAGTTGATGCCACGGGGTAAGCACACCATCCTCCCTTTCGACATCGCTGATATTTCAGATATCGAAATGGTAGTGACAACAATGCAAACAGAATATAATCACATCGACGGGCTTATATTTTCCGCAGGAAAGATGGGGAAAATCAGGCTACGCGACAACACTTACGCAACGACGCATGAATTCATGCAAATAAATTTTTATCCGTTTATAGAATTCATACGTTGCCTCGTCCGAAAAAAAACAAAGGCGCAAAGTATGCGCGTTGTCTGCATCTCATCTCTGGCAAGCGTGACGCATGAGAAATACCTTACCGCGTACGCGGCTTCAAAAGCCGCCATGGAGGCCGCCGTTCGTTGCCTTGGCACAGAGCTCGCGGCGAAGAACATGACGATCAACGCAGTACGCCCCGCCTTCGTCAAAACTGAAATGCTGGCCGAAATCGACGAGATCACCGGCGACTTCAACGAGCACATCAAATCAACAGGCTACCAACCGCTCGGCCTTATCGACCCGAACGACGTCGCAAAACTGGCCATCTATCTGCTTTCCAACGCAGCAAAATCCATTACAGGTGCAACGCTTTCCATCAATGCTGGTGCCGTGTGCTAACCCAACAAAGCTCAATGTCAATAACCGCCGAGAAGGAGGGATATGCGACCAGCGTCGATTCTTGATTTCATTGGCCGCGCCGACGCGTTGAAAGAAAAATATCGCCGTCCGCTGAGCAATATTTTTTTGAGCGCGGATAAACTCCGCCAACTCCTTGAAAGTAGGCACTGCCTATTCCATTCTCTTGAAGCTTCGCTTTTTTTATTGATTCCTTACCACGATTCCTACTATGACTTCCTTTACGTCTCGGCAAGCATGGATTCATTACGTGACGACCTAAAGAATTTTTTGTCGGTTTACGACGATACGTTCGCGCTACGCGCTTCGATAACCGGAAAAGAACCCTCTACAGGTGAAATCGCTACGGTTTTTGATGAGTCCGGCTTCGTGCTCTGCAAGCGCTTGGCAAGAATTCGTACTGACGTCAATCCGCCCTTGGTACAGCAGTTGCTGAAAAGCCAACAAGAAGAGCAGGTCGGCTATGCGTGCGTCAGTGATGCCGAAGAAATTTCCGAGATGCTTTTCGAGGAATTCGATTTATTTGGAGACAACATCCCAGAATTTTCGGAAATCATAAAAAACATCGAGGCGCGCCAGATTCTCGTCATTAGAAGAGGCAAAATGATTGGCGCACTCCTCTACTTCAGCATACAGAACGGTCAATACTCCGACATCTACGACATAACGCGAAAGGGTTATCGGGACGAGTTCCTCTCCGTAAAATTCGGTTATTTCCTACATCGCCATATCCGGCGGCTCGCTATCCCGCCATCCCGGTTTTACGGCTGGCGTGATGCGACGAACAAGCGCCTGATGAAATACTCTCGGCTACTCAATCAGACACTTGACGGCGTGTTCATCTACCATATGGTATATAAATTTATAAAGCATGAAATCCGTATGGCATAAACTTCAATACTGGAGTAACACATTCCCAAAAGCAATTGGCCTGCTCCCACAACACGCGACTTTAAATATTCGCACACCATGAAAACGAATATTATTGAACACTTTGAAGAAACAGTCGCCACATTTCCAGAGAAGACGGCGATTATCGACGGTGAGCGGCACGTTACTTTCCGAGAACTCAGAAAAAAAGCTCTCGCCATTTCTCACGCTTTGTCCAATACAGAAGTTTCCAATAGACCCATCGCCGTTTATCTGTCCAAATCCGCAGAAACTGTCGTCGCCGACTTGGGTATCATTTACAGCGGAAATGCTTTCATGAATCTGGATGTAAGCATTCCACACGAACGAATACGCAGGATTCTGGAAAACGTTGCACCACCGCTGATATTGACGACGCGGAAATTATATGATCATATATTTAAAATTCGTTTGAAAGAGCAAATCATTCTTTGCATGGAAGAAATCCTCGCACAACCAGATGCGATGGAAGAATCCTCGAACATCGTCTCTTGTACGGCGGATTCCAAAATGTTCTGCATCATCAATACATCGGGATCGACGGGGACACCGAAGGGCGTTGTTTTGCATCAGCGCGGTTTTCTGGACTATACACGCTGGGCGATAGACACCTTCTCGCTCTCGCATGAAGAGGTTCTTGGAGTCCTTTCTCCCGTCGTCTTCGATCACTATGTATACGAAATATGCCTTCTTTTCATACACGGTGTCTCATTGCTCCTGATCCCTCCGTCTCTTTCAGCCTTTCCGGTAAAAATACTCGGACTCCTGAAAACGCACAGTGTCAGTTTCATTTTTTGGGTGCCGACCATCATGGTCAATATCGCAAATATGAAGCTATTCGACGAAGCAGTGCCCCCCCCTTTGAAAACGATCTGGTTCGCGGGTGAAGTCTTTCCAACGCGGCAATTTAATTACTGGCGCGCCGCCTTCCCCACCGCCATTTTTGTCAACCTGTACGGTCCGACGGAAATAACCGTCGACTGCACCTATTACAAAATAGAACGTGAGCTTGCAAATGACGAGCCGATCCCGATAGGATTTCCGAGAAAGAACGTCGACATTCTCATTCTGAACGGATCGAACGAACTGGCAAAAACCGGTGAAGAGGGAGAACTGTGCGTTTTGGGGTCTTCACTCGCCCTTGGTTACTACAACGCTCCCGAAAAAACAGCCGAGGTCTTCGTTCAGAACCCTTTGAACGGATGCTATCCCGAGATAATCTACAGGACCGGCGATATCGTATACGTGAATGACTACGGCGAAATCGTATTCAAAGGGCGCAAGGATACTCTGATAAAGCACCAAGGATACCGAATTGAGCTTGCGGAAATTGAACATGCCGCTATAAGCGCGGTTGCCGAAGTAAGGAATTGCTGCGTTTTTTACAGGGATAAAAAAATCGTCCTCTTTTATGAAGCGCGCGTAACTCTCGATGAAAAATCGCTCAGGCTTCGCCTTGGAGAAACCCTCCCCCGTTACATGCTTCCAACAGAGTACATCCACCTAAGCGAGATGCCGCGTAACGTCAACGGAAAAATCGACCGCTTTACGCTCAAGGAAACCCTGCCCCTTCACGACAGAATGCATACACCCGGAAGGTAAAGTCATGTGCAATATAGAGCAACTTTTCAAAATTTATGACAACACTATGTTAGACTCATCGCGTTTCACCAAACAAAAATATGGCGACGAGTGGAAAAGTAAGTCTGGCGTGATTCTTTACCCGGCCAATTACCACTCAAACGTTATATTTTCTCTCATGAAGGAGACCCTCCCTGAAATTCCAATAACGGTGAGCGATGAAAGCCATGAACCGAAAATTTCAACGCATTGCTCTCTTTCGGACAGCCCACGTGACGAGCAGGATACCCTCCCCCTACGCGAAGCTTTGCTCAAGGCGCCGCGAGCGCTCTTTGTCATTTGCGAACTCAATGACCGCGCTGAAAAATCGTATGCTGAAATTGCACAATTTTTTCCTCATGACGCAAAGAACATAATCATAAATTTTAGGCAATTGGGCGACTTCCTTCCATATGGTTCCAAAAAAACAAAAAATTATGATTTCTATCGCAAAACCGACATATTTGCATCTCAAAGGAACAGGGTCAAAACCAAGCAAGCCTATGATCTTTTCTGCGATTTCCATTCCAAGGCAGTCTTTACGTCCGTATTGAAGCGCTATCTTCTAAATTCGGACGCTTTCATACCAGCCAGCGATCCTGAGCTTCAATATTTTGATGATGTATACACGAGCATAGAGAACGATGTTTTCGTCGATTGCGGCGCATTCACTGGAGATACGCTTTTGCAATACCTAAAGATGGATTCCGCTCGTTCTTTCAAAAAATATATCGCCATCGAACCCGACGAGCGAAACATCAAGGGATTGCGTGAGACATTAGAAACTTTGCCCAACAACATCCAGGCTAAGGTTACTGTTTTGCACAGCGCGGTAGGTTCAGAGGATGGGACCGTATATCTTAATCCAGAGGATATGGGGTCTTCTTCCTTCGTTACCCTTGAAGAGCGTAGCGATGTTAGGGGGGGGGGGGGGCAAAATACCATGTATTCCCTTGGACAACCGCCTGAGCGGCGAAAATCCGGTAACGCTTATAAAAATGGACATCCAAGGCTTCGAAGCACACGCATTACACGGCGCATCCGAATTAATCAGCAGAGACCGCCCCGTCCTTGCCATTTCTGTCTATCATCACCCGTACGACCTTTACGATCTACCATTATTCATAAAACACATCGTTCCCGATTACAAATTTGTTTTGCGCGCTTACACGAATTGGGGGGATGAGGTGATTTGCTATGCCATTCCGCCAGAGCGCATGAAGTTGCGGACGTAAAAAAGCTAGCCTACAACTTCATTCATTGAGGATTCAATCTTGAATCAATCTTTCACATTCATTACCGGCGCCTCCTCCGGCATGGGTGAGGCTACCGCAAAGCTGCTGAGCCTTGATCGTAACCTCATCCTGAATGGACGCGACGAAGCACGACTCGCTGCGGTCGGCGATGCCTGTGCAGAGCACGGCAACCAGGTACTCCTTTTCCCCTACGACCTGGAAAAAGCCGATGGCCTCGCGGCAACACTTGGGGCATTCCTGAGGGAAGAAGGCGTAGGCGTAGAAGCCTTCGCGCATTTCACTGGAATAACCGAAGTACTGCCGATATCCAAAACGAAGTACAGCGTCGGTCTGCAAGTAATGAATATCAATTACTTTTCGGCGACGGAAATCATCAGTACGCTCCTGAAGCGCAGGGTCAACGCCGGTCGCCTTGAAGCGATCGTCCTCACAAGCAGCATCGTGGCCACTGTCGGAAAAAAACATCAGGCACACTATTGCGCGAGCAAGGGCGCTATCAACGCGCTGACGGTCGCACTCGCCAACGAACTCGCGCCCAGCGTGCGTGTAAACGCCATCGCGCCAGGGTCGTTCAAAACGCGGATTATACAAACGCTTTTCGCCGATACGTCCGACGACGCAGAATGGGCACCGCCCACGCTGTTACTACCAGGAGCCGTCGAAGATGTCGCTAGGGTCGCACGCTTTTTGCTTTCGGAGGACGCGTGCTACCTCACAGGGCAGATCATCAACGTAGACGGCGGAGAGCGCTTTCCGAAACTCTGATTTCACAAAGGGATAACACCATGCAAAATGAAGTCTTGTTCCACAGCAATCGGGGTGGCGTGAGTTCGTCGAAGATGCTCGAAAAACTCAAGAGAATACAGGCAGGCGAATGCGATGTTCTCTACATCCACACGGACATGACTTTCGGGCTACCCGCAAAAGGAATCAGGCGCGGAGACTTGCTCGCTTCGTTGCTGCGAATCATCGAAGAACTACGCGTTGCCACGCTCGTTTTCCCCACATTCACTTTCAGCTTTTGCAATGACGAAGCTTATGACGTGCAAAACAGCAAAACCCCGATGGGTGCGCTCAATGAATACGTCCGAAAAACAGGTCGCGGCGCCCGCACTCACGATCCCCTGCTCTCTGTCTATGTTCTCGGAGACAAACTGAATCTTGTGGACGATTTGAGCGAATATTCCATCGGTCAAGATTCAAACTACGATCGCTTGCGCAATTGTGGGAAAAATGTCAAATTTCTATTCTTTGGCGCGGATATGCGCGCGTGCTTCACCTACACGCATTATGCCGAGGCTGTCCTAGGTGTTCCGTACAGGTACGACAGAAAATTCGTTGGAACCGTGATAGACGAAGATGGCCGGGAAAGCAAGAACCGAAAAGCCTTCCTCTACTCGACCTACGCGAATTGCAACTTGAACCCCAAGTTCGTCGTATACGATGCGATGGTGAAAAAAAGGCAATTACGTAGCGAAAACGTCGGTGACAGCGCACTTTGCTGCTTCGATGAAAAGGATTCTTATGAAACAATTTCCCGGCTGCTTGATACGGATATTTTTTGCTTGACTGACGGGAAGTTCGACACGAACTTAAAAGATACGACCTATCGAAGGGAAGGTAGAATCGTCAGTGTAAGATAATTGGAAATGAATAAACCCAATGAAGGATATATACATACTCGGTGCGGGCGGCTTCGGGCGTGAAGTCTTGAACCTGATGCTCGACATTCACGCCACCCAAGGGCAACGCTGGAACATAAAGGGCTTCCTCGACGACACCGAAGACCCGCTACGGGGCAAAGCGTGCGATTATTCTGTCGTCGGGACAATCGACGATTACATACCGAAAAAGAATGAAGCGCTTGTCATGGCTATTGCCAACCCCGCCGCCAAGGAAAGGATTTCGACGACGCTGAAAGCGCGCGGCGCGGTTTTTGAATCCGTCGTCCACCCTTACGCCTATCTCGGACGGCACAATACACTCGGCGAAGGCGCCGTTGTTTACGGCGGATTCGGCATGACGGTAAACGTTAGCGTCGGAAACTTCCCGAGTTTTCTTACATGCGGTCTGGGACACGACGTGACCGTAGGCGACTACTGTACGATTTCATCGTATTGTAATATTATGGGCCGCGTTTCGATAGGCCACCGTGTTTTTATCGGCGGCAATGTCGCCATTGCGCCGGGCGTTGTGATCGAGGACGACGCTTACGTCGGCGCCGGTAGCGTCGTCTTGAAGCGCGTCAAGGCAGGAGAAAAGGTTTTCGGAAACCCCGCGCGGGAAATCGGACTCTGATCTGCGCCCAGCGTGGATTTTCCACCGTCGCCCAGAAGGAAAGACATACACTCACGTGCAATAGCAGACTTATTTATCTAATTGACATTTCTAGCAGCAGATGTCCATTCGGTTTTACGCATTGAATAGTATAAATAGTATACTTTGCCGGTTTTCTCGTCCCTTCAACGAGAATTCACAGGGTAAGCTCAAACGTCAATCGCCACTTTATCAGAGCGAGGATTCATGAATATCAAGGAAAACAGCACGCCGCTCCGGCTACACTTGGGCTGCGGGAGCCGGATACTCCCCGGTTTCGTCAATATCGACGCGATTCCGGGCGTCGACCTGCAAATCGACGTACGAAAGGGTCTCCCCTTCCCCGACGCGAGTTGCGACACCGTTTTCAGCGAGCATTTCATCGAACACCTCGACCGGCGCGAGGGTTTGCGCCTCCTGCGCGAAGTGCGGCGCGTCCTGAAAACCGGCGGAATCCTCCGCCTTGCGACCCCTGGCCTGGAAGGAACGGTCGCCGCTTACCAGAGCAATCGTCTTCATGAAGGTTTCGCCGCGTTTGGCCTTCCTTGGGTCAAAACGCGTTGCGAGGCGTTGAATGTCGCTATGCGCGAGTGGGGGCATAAATTCGTCTACGACGAGGAAGAATTGCGGCGCGTCGCGGAAATCGCAGGATTCACCTTTACCGAGCGTTGCCGGATCGGCGAAAGTACGCACGAGGCGCTCAGAAACCTCGAATACCGCGCCGAATCGGACCTGATCCTGGAATTTATCAAGTCCGACCGGCGCCTTGCCGCTGACGCTGTTCCGCTCGTCAGCGTCACGATTCCCGCGTACAAGCCGAAATATTTCGAGAAAGCGCTGAAAAGCGCCATCGCGCAAACCTGGAAAAACATCGAGATCGTGATCTGTGACGATTGCCCGGATAAGGGAATCGAAGAAATCGTCAAAAAATTCGAAGCGGATCCGCGAGTCCGTTACCTCAGAAATCCAAATAGGGTAGATAACTCCGGATGTGAAAATCATGCTCTCTGTTTCACCGCGTCGAACGGCGAATTCATCAAATTCCTGAACGACGACGACACTCTCGCGCCGGATTGCGTCGAACGCCTCTTGGAGGGCTTTCGGAAGTACCCCGACATCACGCTCGCGTTTTCAAAAAGAGCGTTGATCGACGCCGACGACCGTGCGCTTCCCGATCGGGTTGACAGCCTTCCGCTTTCCACAGATGACTGCGTTTTCGAAGGAACGGCGCTCGCTGCGGGTCTCCTTATATCCGCATACAATTTTATCGGCGAACCAACTACGCCGCTTTTCAGAAAATCCGAACTCGCGTCGAACAAACCTCACTTCATGGCGTTTGCAGGGCACGATCGCATTCTTGTTGTCCGCGATCATGCGATATGGTGTAACCTGCTCTCCAAGGGGAACGCTGCCTACGTCCCGGCAACGCTCTCGTGTTTCCGTATCCATCCCGAGCAACAGCAAAGAGACCCCGGCATCCCGGAGGAAGCCAGAATCAATTTCGCTCTGTTGCGTGATGGCGCGTATCGGCTTGGCTTGATGGGCGAGGAACCCGAAATCTTCATTTCGATGGTACTCCCGATAGGAAACCATCCCGCTTACTGGAAGGCAAATATCGAAAGACTGGGGCGCTTGGCCGAGCGAAAAGATTGCGACTGGAAAGTTTACGACCGCCTCGGTGATTACGCTGAAAAAATGGGCAACAAGGCGCTCGCGATCTCTTGGTATCAACGTGCCGAAGAAAGAGCCGGCGAGCCGGTCCGCGAGAACCTGAAGCTGGCAAAACTCTTGACAGAATCGGATCGTTTCGCCGAAGCTGTCCCTCTGCTCGAGCGCTATATCGAGCGCTTTCCCGAAGCCATCGGCGTACGCGAATGGATCGAAACCGCGCTTACCGGGCGCGCGACGCTCGAAAACCGAGGCGAGGAGGTGCAGGCGGCTTTCCTGCTCGACTACTGGCGCTGGCGCGAACGCCGCCTCGAAGACCCGCTCTTCGAGACGCTCCGCCGCGAACGCGCGGAAAACCTCTGGAAAACGCCACCGCTGTTCGAAATCCTGCTGATTCTGAATCCCGGCGAGGAAGCCCTGCTCGCCGACAGCATCGACAGCCTCGCGCGGCAGTATTACACAGGCTGGCGCCTCGGCATCTTCGCGCAAACCCCTTCGCCTGAAGCCGAATTCACGCAAAGCGACAGCCCCGTTCGCTGGGTCTGCTGCCCGCCGGAGGAACTCGCCGAGCACGTTAACGCGTACATCGCTGAATCGCCCACGCACTGGTTCGGCTTTTTCGAGTGCGGAACGCGTTTCTCCGAAGACGCGTTTCTGACGCTCGGCGATTACATCGCGATCCGCCCGCAGTGGAAGCTGATCTACGCCGACGACGACTGCGTTGCGCGCAACGGGAAATTCCACTCGCCGCGCTTCAAACCCGACCTCAACCTGGAGTTTCTGCGTTCAACCGACTACATCGGCGGCTTTTTTATCGAAAAATATACATTGGCCAGCGCTGGCGGCTTTTCCACCATCCCCGGTGCGGCGCCCTACGACCTCCTCTTGCGCGCGATCGACGCGTCCGGCGAAGCCGCCGTCGGCCATATCCCGGAAATCCTCGTTCACCTTTGCGACTCGGCAAGCATGGGCGCGGACGACGAGGGCGCGACCGAAGCCTTGCGCCGACACTTCAAGCGCAGGAAAACGCCCGTCTCGATTCTTTCGGGACTGACCGCTGACGCAAGGATTCGGTCGCGTAGCGTCGTCTATCTGCACGAAGAAAAACCGAAGGTCTCGATCATCGTCCCGACGCGCAACCGCCTCGACCTCATCGCTCCCTGCGTCGAAAGCCTGTTCAAAAAGACCACCTACCCGAATTGGGAACTCGTGATCGCCGATAATGACAGTGACGACCCGAAGGTCCACGCCTACTACGACAGGCTTCGCGCACGATTTCCGGGCCGTGTAAAAATCGTCCCCACGCCCGGCGACTTCGACTACTCCGCGATGAACAACCGCGCGGCGCGTCAGGCGGAGGGAGAATACCTGTTACTCCTCAACAACGACACCGAATGCATCGACGCCAACTGGCTCGACGCGATGATGAGCCACGCGCAGCGACCCGACGTCGGCATTGTCGGCGCGCGCCTCCTTTTTCCAGAAACGCTGAAGATCCAACACGCTGGCGTCGTTCTCGGCTTGGCGCCCCTCAATACAGCAAACCACATTTTCGTGCTCCATCCTCACGATGCGCCGAGCTATATGAATCGAACTTTCGTCGACCAGGAATACTCGGCAGTCACCGGCGCGTGCCTGCTCGTCCGTGCGTCGATTTTCCACCAAGTTGCCGGCCTTGACCCCCTGCTCAAACTCCAGCACCAAGACGTCGACCTCTGTCTCAAGGTCGGAGAACTCGGCTACCGCGTCGTCTGGACGCCTTTCGCCACGCTGCTCCATCAAGGTTCCGCTTCATTCAAGCATCTAAGCAGCCAAGATATGGAACAAGCCACGTTTGCTGAAATGGCTCAAGAAACAGAAAATTTCATCAAGCGGTGGAAACATCGTCTCTCCAGCGACCCAGCGTGGAACCGCCACCTCAGCTTATGGGAAATGGCGCTGACTCTGGAAAACGAACTCGTCGTTCCGTGGAATACCGATTTTCACGACCGACCGCGTGTTTTGTTTCTCCCGGTATCGCCTCCGGCAACGGCGGAATACCGCGGCGTCGCGCCCCTGCGCGCGCTGAACCTTCAGGGGCGGTTGCACTACGCCGACATATGCCAGTTGCACGAGGGACAAGCACGGCGTGCGCCAACCCCCGTCGAACTCGACCGCCTCGCGCCCGACGTGCTCGTCATGCACACGCCTGTCAACGAGGTCAGTTACGCGGCCCTCCTCAGCTATAAGGAATCCAATCCGGGCGTTTTTCGCATCTATTCGCTCGACGATCTGCTCACCTGCCTCCCCGAAGATCACCCCATGCATTCGATGGCATCTGGAGACGAATTCACAAAGAGAGTACATCTTGGTCTTGGTGCGTGCGACCGTCTGCTCGTCAGTACCGAACCGCTCGCGGAAGCCTTCCGTACCATGATCGACGACATCCGCGTCGTTCCGAACGCTTTGGAATGGCGGGTTTGGGGGCATTTGCAATCGAAACGCCGACAAGGCCGCAAGCCGCGCATCGGCTGGACGGGTGCGCAGCAGCACGCGGGCGATTTGCGATTCCTGACGGAGGTCGTCAAGGCGACGTGCAAGGACGCCGACTGGATATTCTTCGGCATGATCCCTGAAGAAATTCGCCCCTACGTCGCCGAATTCCACGATTTTCACCACGACTTCCCTACCTACCCAGAAAAACTCGCTTCGCTGAACCTCGACCTCGCGGTCGCTCCGCTCGAAATCCACCCCTTCAACGAAGCCAAAAGCAATCTGCACCTGCTCGAATTCGGCATTCTCGGCTGGCCGGTGATCTGCTCCGACATCTTCCCTTTCCGAACCGACAACCCGCCGGTCACGCGCCTGCCGAACGACCCCGACAAATGGATCGCCGCCATCCTTGAGAGGATCGCCGACCCCGACGCGCTCGCGCGCGAGGGCGACGCCTTGCGCGAATGGGTCAAAAAACACTATTTGCTCGAAAACAGACTCGACGCATGGATGGACGCACTCTCTACTACCTGATCGAAAACGGCGCCGCCGTGCGTTTCTGTTCGGCGGAACAACTCCTGCAAATCGCCGAAGAGCACTGCCGCGCGAAGGGGACAACCCTGCGCGCGACGGCTCCATTGGTAGATGGAGAAGAGAATCTCGTAGCGGCGTTCCGTATATTCGCCGTCAAGGACGGCGATTTGTCCGCGCTCTTCGACTTTCACCTCGCCGCACGCGCCGTGGGGCTTGGCGAAGAAGCGCGAGCGCTGATCCTGGAAACGCAAGGAGAAAAAATGCTCGCGCAGATCGAGCGCCTGTCGCGTGAGGCCGTCGGGTGTAGCCTGTTTTATAGCGCAGGCTGAACGCTTTCAAGGCAAATGAACGCCGATTTCACCGAATGAAAACTTGAATATTATGATACATAAAATTAGGTCGTCCGCGCATTTTGAAGAAGGGAAGATCGTTTTCCAGATCTCAATCATTTCTTGAATGTCCTGAATCGATTTGCATACGGGCGTTCCGCTGACAGCTTCCAGAGCGTTCTTGAAAACTTTGAGGCGCTCTTCCGAACCCGCGTATTTTTCGATAGCGTCTTCAAAGAAAGTTGGGTTGTAAATTGCGCCTTCGTGTTTGTCAGGTAATTTGGCGTCGGCGAAATTCACGGCGATACCCGTCAGCTTTTCAAAATCGCGTGTAAACGCCGCGCGGTAGTCCGTGTCGTGGGCGAGCAAATCGACGCTCAAAAGCAAGTCGGCGTAGAACGCGCCAGCGATGACACCGATCACGTAAAATTCGAAGAAAAGCGCATACAACGCGGGCGACGTTACGAGGGCAAGCGACTCTGGAACGGGGTCAAGTTCCGCATGCAAAATGTCAGGTCCCGCAAAGCCGATCCGATCCAGGAGCGATCCGGGTTTTGCTTCCTTGACGGCGGAACAAAAAAACCCTTCACCACAAAGCTTCATGAGAGAAGCCAGTACCTGATGCGGGTTCCTGTACTGTACGACGTGTACGCCTGTAAATGCTTTTCGAATATGTCCGACACGACCGAACGAATGGCAAAAACCATAGACGGGGCGCAGGTTTCGTTTGCGGGCGTTTTCTTCGAGCAGACGCAAATAAGCGATTTCGCCTTCGGATAGCGGCCCCGACGGAAAGAAATTCGCTACTCCGTACTCGCGTTTATAGGCCAAAGTTCCACCGCTTTCCTGAAGGAGCGGAAGGTATTCAAAGTAGTAAGGCGCGAAATCAGGGGGGTGATGCCCGGCCGGCCAAGTCGCCGACGATCCTTTTTTTGCCTGTTCTCGAGTGAGAGTTGCGTGGATCTCATGATGGGGTTCGTTGTAGCAATACGTGTCGTAGGCGGGGCGGCGCAGTTTCTCAAAAACGTAAGTGCTCGACGTACGTGGCAGGGCGTGGAGGAAAATGGATTCGTTTTTCATAAAGCACTCCCAAGATATTGTTGTTCTCTGAATGAGGCCACCACTTTAATTGTATGTATCAAAAAATCACACAACGCCTTGTACACGCAGATTGCCCAAAGGGACGCGCAAATCGCAAGACTGCTGCGCGTTGACGATTGACGCCGACGCGGGAGCTGACGTGCGACCACTCATTCAATGGCATACGTTTGACTTGAACCAAGCGACGTGCGCCGCCCAAAAAAACCAGAATCCTTGCGTATTTTGGTTTGTCGGCTTGTCCGCTTCAGGAAAGTCTACGATGGCCAATCTGCTCGGCAAGGCATTGTACGAACGCGGGAAGCACGTCTATCTTCTCGACGGCGACAACCTGCGGCACGGGCTGAATCGCGACCTGGGCTTTTCAGTAGAAGATCGCTCAGAAAACATACGCCGCGCGTCCGAAGCGGCGCATCTGATGGCCGACGCCGGCTTGATCGTCCTCGCGTCGTTCATTTCACCCTTACGGCGCGACAGGCTGGCACTCCGGGAGCTTTTTCGGGAGGACGAACTTTACGAAATTTTCGTCGATACACCGTTGGAAGTCTGTATTCAGCGCGACCCCAAGAATCTTTACGCAAAAGCGATGCGCGGCGAGATTCCAGATTTTACCGGGATATCATCCACATTCGAGGTGCCGTTGGAACCGCACCTGCGTCTCGACGGAACGAAACCGCCCGATATTCTGCTGGAGCAACTCCTGCGCTTTGCGTCGGAGAAGGTTCGCTACAAAAAGCCCCGGACGGAGGATGCAGAATAGACGGGGTCCGCGTAGCTTGGGGTTCGCTACGCCTCACAAGCTATGCAAACCCCGTGATGTCGACCCCTTTTTTGAGTTCATTCACCTGATTCAGGATGCGACGACGTACTTCTTCTGGAAGGACAGTAACGAGCGGCGAGGCCTGCCGCAACTGTTGAGCGCGCCGCGTACGAGCGAGCGCCTTGCGCCAAGACCCCACGCCCAAGATATTCTGCCATTCGCGCCACAGGCTTGCGGAACGCGGGTCACCGGTGGCAAGCCAGCGCTTGGTGGTGTCCTGTGCCTGTAAAACCAGAGCCGGATCGGTCTTGACCAGCCGCACGGCTTCCTCGTGAAGCGCCAGACTCCGCGTGTCCTGAAGCGCGTGTCGTGCCTCGTCCGCCGAAACGCGCACCTTGACGAGCGGCATAGCGCGTCGGGATCGCGCCGCTTCGGAATCCGGCGGCGGCTGCAGGGTATCTCCCGCCAACAAGGCCAACTCGCCGCTGACGCCGAGGAGCGACATTACGCGCAAATAGGCGCCGATCGAGGGAGAAGGGTCGCCGGTTTCGACGGCCCGCAAGGTGTTGCGGGAAATCCCGGCGCTCGCGGCCATCTCGACCGTACCAAGCCCCTGCGCTTTCCGCAGACGCTTGAGCCGGTCGCCCAGTTGCAACAGCAACTGACGTTCCAGAACGGCGCTGATTCCCGAAGTGTTCATTTGGTCAAAATTTTAACCAAAATATAGGGGTTTGGTCAATTTATTGACCAAAACCCCCAACATCCCTGAAGCCTTGATCGCGCCAAAAGCGCCGGATGACGAAACCGACTCCTCATCGGGTAAAATCTCGTCTATTCGGATAAGCGCCATCGCCGCGTGTCGGCAATCTTGCTATCCCTTTCTGCGATTCTTTGACAATCCATGCCCTCACATGCGGCCATGTGCAGGATGAGCGAAAAGAGGAAAAACCATGGCGACACAATCACAAATCGAGTGGACGGAGCAAACGTGGAACCCGACAACGGGGTGTACGAAAATTTCTCCCGCTTGTACGCATTGCTACGCCGAGGTAATGGCCCATCGGCTCCGCGCCATGGGAGTACCGGGTTATCGTGACGGTTTCAACCTGACTATTCTGCCCGAGCGGCTTACCCAGCCTTTGCAACGAAGAAAACCGACCATTTATTTCGTCAATTCGATGAGCGATCTCTTCCACAAGGGGATTCCCGATGAATTCCTTGATCGGGTATTCGATGTGATCCGCCAGACGCCGCAGCACACGTATCAAATATTAACCAAACGCGCCGAACGTCTGCCCGTATACTTCAAGGATCGTATCTGTCCAAACAACGTCTGGCTGGGTGTTTCCGTGGAAGACCGGAAGTATGGGGTGCCACGCATCGATTATCTACGCAAAGTGAGTGCACGCATTCGTTTTTTGTCCATTGAGCCCTTGCTGGAAAATCTGGGAGAAATAAACCTCGATGGGATTCATTGGGTGATCGTCGGCGGTGAATCGGGACCCAAAGCCCGCCCGATGAGGTCGGAATGGGTCGAAAATATAAAACGCCAAGCGGATGCGGTGAATACCGCTTTTTTCTTCAAACAGTGGGGCGGATGGGGTGCGGATGGAGTCAAACGGCATAAAAAAGCCAACGGACGCACATTTCAGGGACGCATCTGGAGCAGTTATCCGCAAACATCGCCGGTCGTGTCATAGCGCGTCGAGAACATCCTTGGCGATCTTTTTCGCAAGTTTATACGCTGCGGGTTTTGGATTCGACGCCGCGAAATAAAGCGCAAAGAGCGGCGCGCCGTGCGGGTTCCTGGAATCGCCTCCCTGATACAGAATTTTTGGTTCCAGTACTGCGGGAAATATTTCGCGCAAGCGGCCCGATACGAAATCCAGCATCTCGGAATGACCGGCTTCCCGCTCGTCTCCGCTATTCGCATCAAAGAGGTCGGGTTGCCGTTTCGGGACGTAAAATACCTGCCGCCACTCCTCTGTTCCCAGCAAACGGGTAATGGCTTCCTGTTTTCCAGAATCCATTGCATTCGCGTCTTTCGCGGCTTGACGGTAATACGCCGAATAAGGGAATAGATACCAGACGTCGATCGCATGCGTTCCGGCAACCGCTTTCAGCGTCTCCCACTCTACTTTCATTCCATAGGGGTCGAGAAATAGAACGGCGCGTTCGTCGTGCCAAGAGTATTTTTTACACAGCCTCTTCAATTCAATATTGGCGTCGCCGTGAATGATTTCAATCGATTTTCCCGGGTATTCGGCCTTCATCGCCCTCAACGCCGCCAGCTTCTTTTGCGCCAACTCGATAAGATAATGCGTATTGAAAGGGGGTGAAACGTTCAACGCGCGCCTTGCCGAGCCGTCGATCCGCGTTTTTTGGCTGCCTTCCGTGATGTCACACCATCCGCTACCCGCAAACGCATCAATGTAAATCCGTTTGAAATTCTGTTTGCTCAGCGCCGTATTGAAAGCGGCGAGATATTTTTCCAGCGCATCAAGTTTCGTACGCGTCCAAACCCCTCCAAAAAGATGCTCGTCATCCATTTTCTACCCTCCCACACCGAGTGATTATCGTGTACCCCGCCCCCCTACCCACCATCATTCATGCGTATGCGGAACGTTGGGCTTTGCTTCGCCGCAGCCCAACCTATACCGCCAAGAACGGAGCGAACCCCAACAATCGCGGGGCGGCATGAAAAAGCGTACGGTTTGGGGTTCGCCACGTCCCCCACATCTTTACGGCAAGACGAAGTCGACCGTGGCGAACTGGAAAAGGAATCAGACAAAAAGTTTAACGATGGCGATGGCGGCGCCGAAGATTCCGGCAACTACGACAAAAGGATGCCATTTTGATTCTGTTTGGATTTTCATCGTTTCGGCGCGCATTTCTTCGATTTCGGTAAATATCTTCGATATTTCCGCGTCGATTCGTCGGATGTGAATGAGTCTTTCGTTTTCAACGGTCGTACTTTCGTCAGCCATTTCGCTCTCCTTTCCTTCGGTTTTTAACACAGATATTTCTTCTCTTCAAGCCCCTATAACCCGCCAGTCCGCCCCCATAACTCGCATAGGTTGGGCAGAGCGCAGCGATGCCCAACATTTCCGGGGCGGCGTGAAAAAGCGCTTACCGGTGGCGAAGCCGCCGCTGACTGATCTGATTCCTGTCCTCTGATTCCTGATCCCTGATATACGCATACGGAATCGTTGGGGTTCGCTTCGCTCACCACCAACCTATACCGCCGAGAACGGAGCGAAGCCCAACGATCGCGAGGCGGGTTGGTTCAGGAGACAGGAGACAGAGGTCGGGAGACAGAGAATTCTTGCGGCCTTCGGCCGGAGAAGAATCTTTGATACACCGATCGGTTTTCATCTGATTCCAGATTCCTGACATCTGATACATGATATGCGCATACGGAACGTTGGGCTTTGCTTCGCCGCAGCCCAACCTATACCGCCGAGAACGGAGCGGAGATGCCATAGGTTGGGGTGAGCGAAGCGATGCCCAACGTTTCCGAGGCGGGTTGAAAAAGCTCTTCTCCGGTGGCGAAGCCGCCGCTAACTGATCTGTCTTCTGTCCTCTGTCTTCTGTCCTCTGTCTCCTGTCTCCTGAATCACCCCTCCCCCAAGCAAATCTCCTCGAAGCACGCTTCGAGCTTGCGCGCGAACTTCGCGCTATCGAAGAGGTCGGAAGTCTCGCGCAGCGCGCGCGCCTTGTTCGAGACGCCGTCCCTGAAGCCTTGATCGCGGCAAAAGCGCCGGACGATCGCGCGATACGCCGCCGTGTCGGGCGCGACGAGTTCGGGCAATCCGGCGGCGTGTAGCAGGCTACCCGCGACGCGCGAGGCGAAAGCCTCGCCTTCGAGCGTCACGACGGGGACGCCGGCCCAGAGCGCGTCGGAGCTTGTCGTATGCCCGTTGCACGGGAAGGTGTCGAGCGCGAGGTCGGCGAGCGGCAAGCGCGCGAGGTGTTCGGCCTGCGGTCGGCTTTCGGCAAAAACGACGCGTGAGGGCACGAGTCCCGCGGCTTCGGCGACTCGGCGAAGCGAAGCCTCTGCCCAGCGGTTCGACGCCCAGAGCCAAAGAACCGTTTCGGGGAATTCACCGAGGAGGCCGATCCAAAGCGCAAACATCTCCGGCGTAATCTTGACCGTCTGGTTGAACGAGCAGAGAACGAGCGCGCCTTCGGGCAAGCCCTCTTCCGCGCGCGTCGGTACGGGCGCGCATTCGCGCGCGCGGCAGTTCGGCAAATAGCAACCCGGCAGGCGAACGACGCGCTCGCTGAACAACGAGTCGTTTTCCGGCGGCGCGACGTGCACGTCGGCGATCAAAAACTCGACCCACGGCGCGTCGAGCGTTCCGGGATAACCGATCCAACTGATCTGGCGCGGCGCGAGGCGATATTGCAACCAGCGGCTGCAATTCCCTTCGGTATAACCATTCCAGTCGACGATCGCGTCGAGTTCAAGCGCGGCGATGCGCGCGACGGCGTCGCGGTCGGGCAAGCCCGCGAGTTCGACGAAGTGCTCGACGGCGTTCACAACGCGCGTGCGCATCGGACTAGCGTCATCGACACCATAAGAAAGCGCGAAGATTTCAAAGCGCGCGCGGTCGTGCGCTTCGAGCGTTTCGACTGTGAGCCACGGCATCGCGTGTGCTTTGAAGTAGGACGAAAGATAGCCGACGCGCAGGCGTTCGCGCGGCGCGGCACAGCGCCTCGTTTCACTAAACACGCTCATTCCAGGCTTTTTCAGTCGGGCACTGTGGTTCGCGGCGCATCGCCGCTGGAGACACGGCGTCGTTCCGGGGATCGACAGCGTGATGAAAGGCGGAACGTCGGCCGTATCGTTCTCGACCGCGTGAATCACGCGGCGGGTCAAATCCTCCAGTCCGTCCCATTCGCAGAGATGCATTTTCTGGAAGAGGAGATGCGCCGCGACCAAACCAGCCGATTCGCCGTCGGGGTCGGCGGCGAGCGCGCGTTCGAGCGTCTTGACGGCGTCCTTCTTGTGCCCAGCGGCGAGATCCAGCATACCGAGGTTGAAAAGCGCCGCAGCGTTTTTGGGTTCAGCCGCGAGGATTCGCGTATAAAGCGCCCGCGCTTCGTCACAACGATCGAGGTCGGAATAGAGATTCGCCAAATTGAGCATGGTATTCGACGCCAGTGGCAAATCCGTCGAGAGTGTGAGAAGTCCGAGCGCCGTCTCGTAAGCCGACACGGCTTGGTCGCGGACGCCAGCGCGCGCGTACGCGACGCCCCGGTTGAAGTGCAAAAGCGCGTTACGGGGTTCGAGGCGAACCGATGCGTCGAAATGCGCGAGCGCCGCGTCGTCGTCTCCGGCCTTTGCGAGCGCCAGCGCGTACTTCGCGTGGGTGCTCGCGTCATCCGGCGCGCGCGCGGCGGCGTCGGCGTAATCGGCCAGCGCGGCGGTGGCGTTCCCAACGCTCTCGTAAAGCTCGGCGCGCAAGGCGTAGGCTGAAGCATCCGAAGCGTTCGATGCGACATTCATCCAGCGCTCAATCATGGCAAAAGCTTCGGGGACGCGATTCTCCGCGACGAACAGGCGCGAAAGGCGGGCGAGCGCTTCCAATGAGGCCGGCGCGCGTTCGAGCAGTCGAAGCCATACGGCAATCGCGTCGGCAAAGCGACCAACACCTTCGAGAACGCTTGCCAGCCCGGAGAGATTCGCCGGCTCGGAGGGGTTCAGGCGGGCGGCATCTTCAAAAAACGCCCGCGCTTCGTCGAGCCGTCCGGCCTTGAACAGCCGCGTCGCAAACGCGCGGCGGTAGTTGTCGGCGCGCGGGTTTGCGGCGATCGCGCGCCGGACGAGGCGCTCGCCTTCGGCGGCGTTCCCGAGTTCGAAATGCGTTTCCCCAAGCAGGAAGACCGCGTCGGGCTGACCGGGGAAGAGTTTCAAGCCGCGTTCGTAGTATTCCCGCGCCTCGGCAAAACGCCCTGCGCGCGAACGCGCGAGGCCTTCGCCGAACAGCGCCTGCGCACGCGAGATTTTATCGCGGCGCAAAGGGTCGACACCGTCGATGCCCATCAGCGCACGAGGCCGAAAATCGCCGCCGCGTAGTCTTCGAGCGCCGCGCGATAACGCGCGCGGCTCGCGCTAACTTCGTCCCTGCGCGCGAATGCGGCATCACTCGCCGCCACATCGCCCGCCGCGCACAGGAGTTCGCCCAGAGCTTCGAGGGCTTCCGTAAAGGTCGGGTCCGCGACGATGGCCATTTCAAAATAGCGGCGCGCCTCGTCGGTTTTACCGCGCCTCCTCAGGAGAACGCCGAGGCAATGATTGACGGCAGGGTCTTCGGCATCGGCCTTGCCCGATTCGGCGAGCACTTTGAACGCCTCGTCGTCCAGGCCGGCGTCCGCAAGCGCCAGACCGAGCTGCGTGACGACGCTCGGCGCTTCGATCCCGAGCGCGACCGCGCACGACAGCGCTTCGACGGCATCCTCGGCGCGTTTTTCCGCACGATAGATCTTCCCGCGCAGTGCGAATTGCCACGCGAATTCTGGGTATTTTTTTTCCAGGATATCGAGGACGCGCAGGGCTTCGTCGGCCTTCCCTTCTTTCGAGAGCGCGAGCGCGACGTTGAACGCCGCATCCGCTCTCGGCGGCTCGATGAGCACCCACGTCGCCTCGCTCGCGTCGGCGTCGACCCATTTTTTCAAAGCGTCGGCTACCTCGGTGACGACCGGCGCCCATTCACCGGAAGTCTTCTGGCGGAAGATTCGCATCGTCGGGTACCAGAGGCTGTCCGAAGAGTCGTACTCCCAGCGCCAGTCGGTATCGAAGCGGTTCATGAGCCAGACCGCGACGCCCATCGCGCCAGCGAGGTGGAGCACCGCCGTATCGACGCTGATCACGAGGTCGAGGTTCGCGACGATCGCCGCCGTATCGGCGAAGTCTTTCACCTCAGGCATCGGGTCGAAAATCTTCGTCGAAAGACCTTCGGTGTCGATCTCTCCGCGCGCGTCGCCTTTCGGCAGTTTTTGCAACGAGACCCACGATATTCCGGGGATGTCGAAGAGCGGCGCAAACTGCGATATCGTCATATTGCGGCGACCCGCTGCCACGTAGCCTTCGCTCCCCGACCAGACGACGCCTACCTTTTTTCCGACGAGCGTGGAGAGACGTGCACCCCATTGTGAGATGAAGGCGTCGGGCAGGCCTAAATACGGCACGTCGGCAGGGATCGTCAACCTTGTCCCCGCGAGATGCCTGGGAATCGACATCAGGGGAACAAAAAAATCCCAATCCCCTTTATTCTCCTCGTATTGGTCTGTATTCCAAATGATCGTGACGCCGTATTTCACCGCGACGAGCAAAAAAAGGCGCGCCAAGTGAAAATAACACCTGAAAAAAAGGCGCGCGGACGGGTAGCGCGCGCGCAACGTGCCGAAGTAGCGGACGAACTGGATGCTGTCGCCCAAACCCTGCTCGGTGTCGACGAAAAGACCCTTGCCATCAAGTGGCTCACCGTCCCATTCAGGGCAATCGAATTTCGAGTGCGAGGGGTGAACGCCTTTGTTTTCTCTCGCTTTGAGCGCGTGGCGTTGCTCGTATTCCTCCCACCCGGCCTCGAAGTCGCCGAGCGAAAGCCGCATCACACCGTAGTTGAATTTTACCAGCGGCGAATCGGGCCTCACCGATAGCGCTTGTTGAAACGTCGCCTCGGCTTTGTCGAAACGCCGTTCGCCGTAAAATAGCAACGCAAGGTTATTCCACGTTCCAGGGTCGTATGGATCAATCTCGATTGCGCGTTGAAAAGACGCGCGCGCGTCTTCGCGCCTGCCCCGGCGATTCTGGCAGTTGCCGAGGTTGACGTAGGCAGCAGCCATTTCAGGGTCGAACTCGATCGCGCGCGAAAACTCGGCCTCGGCGCGCAAAAAATCGCCTTCCTTCTGGAGAATCACACCGAGATTATTGCGCACCACAGCAAGGCTTGGGTCGATTTCGAGCGCCTTTTCAAAGTAGCACCGCGCTTTTGCGATATCTCCTTTTTCGTGCATCAACTCACCCATACAGCAATTCGCCATCGCGCTTTCGGGGTCGATTTTTCCCGATTCGAACAAGGTCTCGAGCGCTTCTTCGCGTCGTCCAGCGCGAAAAAGCGCGACTCCGAGGTCAGCATAAACGTCAGCATTATCAAGTCCGTGTGCGATCGCTTTTGAAAACACGTCGGCGGCTTCGTCGTAACGCCCCTCACTCGACAGAATTTTCCCGCGCAAGGCGTAGGCATCGGCGAAATCAGGCTGTACATTTTCGAGCGACTCGAGCTCGCGCAAGGCCGCGTCGTTTTTGTTCTGGTTCGAAAGCGCAATCGCCAAATTGAAAGGCGCGTCGGGATTGTGCGGGTCGAGAACCTTCGCCATCCGGTACGCGGCTTCGGCCTCGGGCCAGCGCTTCAAGGCCGCGAGCATCGCGCCGAGGTCGTTGTGGTACGCCGAGCGCATCGGGTTGAGTTTCAACACGTCCCCGATCAAGCCGACCGCTTCCTCAATACGCCCCTGCTCGTAGACGGCCTGCGCGAGAAAGCGCAGGGCGTTTTCGTCAGTCGGGTTCGCGGCGCAGATTTCTCGCGCGAGGCGCTCGGCTTCGGCGAATTCACCCGACTCAAAAAACGCCGTAGCGCGCTTCATCGCGTCGGGCTGCTCGGCGGATGGTTCCGGCTTGCACGCATTCATTTTGATTCCTTGTCGGAAAAAAATTTTTTCGATTGTCTCACAATTCTCATTGTGGCATTCCCGCTTGATGGTCGCATACGTTGGGGTGGGTATGGGTTGGTATAGGTTGGGGTGAGCGGAGCGATGCCCAACATCTCGCTTGCGCGAAGCGCAAGCCATTTCAGGATCGGCATCATTCCCGCAAAAGCGGCGTCAACCGTCCGCGCGTCGTCGATTGCCACGTAGGGGCAGACCTGCGTGTCTGCCCGGATATTGGGCGAACACATAGGTTCGCCCCTACATGGAGAATTCCCCTGCCCTCTCCATCATTCATGCGAACACGGAACGTTGGGCATCGCTTCGCTCACCCCAACCTATACCGCCGATAGGGCACGGCGTGCCGTGCCCCTACAAAGACTTTCGCGCCTTTCGCGGTTGAAATCGGTTTTCATCTGATCCCTGATACCTGACATCTGATCCCTGATGATGCGCTCACCACCAACCTGTACGGGATATCAAAAACCCCTAAAGTTTTCTGGTATTCTACCGTTAGCATCTCCAACGGATCGAAAATCCGCGAATAATGAAAGCGCCACGCTCGGCGTCGGCGCGTTGGTTCAATCAACCTCAAGGAGTCAGTAATGCCCCAAATCATCAACACAAATATAATGTCGCTCAATTCGCAACGTTACCTGAACAAGAGCCAAGGCGCGATGTCAACCGCGCTCGAACGCCTCTCGTCGGGTCTTCGTGTCAATTCCGCGATGGACGACGCGGCGGGTCTCGCCGTCGCGACGAAAATGGAAGCGCAGGTTCGTGGGCTGACCGTCGCGATGCGCAACGTGAACGACGGGATTTCCTTCGCGCAAACCGCCGACAAGGCGCTCGAAGTCGTGACCGACCAACTCTTGCGGATGCGCGACCTCGCGACGCAGGCATTGAACGGAACGATTTCTGACACTGAACGTTCGATGATCAACGTAGAATTCACGCAACTGATTGCGGAAGCCAATCGGATGCAAAGCGTTGCCGAACTCAATAATCAGAACGTTTATCTATCGGCCGGATATACCTTCCAGGTTGGCGCAAATTATGAGCAAAGCATTACGGCGACATTTGACAGCGTTTCAGTAAGCGACCTTTCGGTAATCGATGCTGGTGCCGCTGGGTCCGCGCTGTCGGTGATTGAGTCGATGCTCGCTGATGTCTCGAAAAGCCGCGCCAACATCGGCGCAGTCCAGAGCCGTCTGGCCTATACGGGGCAATACCTCGAAGCCGCGCGCGAGAATCAGACTGCCGCCAAGAGCCGCATCATGGACGCCGACTTTGCAGCCGAAACCGCGAATTTGTCGCGCGCGCAAATCCTGCAACAATCGGGCGTCGCGATGGTCGCGCAGGCGAATACGCTCCCGCAAAACGTGCTTTCGCTCTTGAGGTAATGACGGACGGAGGATTCCAGTATCCTTGAGGCGAATTCTCCCCGGCGCGGTACTTGTAACATTCGCAACACTCGCCGCGCCGGGGCTTTGCCCAAGACAAAGGAGAGTTTGAAATGAACATCAGCGACATCACCCGCGTAACGTCCGCCCAGGCTTACGCGCCGCCTGTCGCTCGCCCGGAAAAACCCGCCGGCGAAAACACCCGGCAGGCCGTCGCGCCGCCGCTTGTCCGTTCCGACAGCGCGGGTGCGCCGAGCGGCGCCAGCAACAGAGTGTCCGAAAACCAGTCCGCCCCGCTCAATCCGGCGCAGGACGCGCGTGCCGAGGATCAAGCCTCGCAAACCTCGCGCGATGCGTTACAATCGGCATTGGACAAGATCGAAAAGTTCATCAGTGTGGCCGCGAGCGACATCAATTTTTCGATCGACGAGGAAAGCGGCGTCACGGTCATCAAGATTATCGACCGAGGGACGAAGGACGTCATACGCCAGATTCCTACGGAAGAGATGCTTGATATTTCGCGCGCGCTTGACCGCTTGCAGGGGCTTTTCATCAAGAACAAGGCCTGAAACACACGTTTGAAAGGAGAGAACGATGGCTATTTCTTCACTAGGCGTCGGTTCGGGGCTGGACCTCGAGGGCCTCATCACGAAATTGATGGCGGTCGAGAAAAAGCCCTTGACCGCCCTGCAAACGAAGCAGAACACGTATAACAACCAGATTTCGGCGCTCGGCCAGATCAAGAGCGCGCTCGCGTCCTTGCAAACCGCCGCGAGCGCGATGAAAGACCCCAGAAAGCTGACGGCGCTGACGGCGACGACGTCCGATACGTCGGTCGCGACGGCGAGCGTCGCCACGGGCGCGGTCGGCGGGAGCTACAACGTCGACGTCACGCAGATCGCAAGCGCGCAGAAAATCGTCTCGGACGCTTCTTCCAGCGTTTCGGGTGGCAAACTGACGATTCAGACGGGGAGCGGCACTGGCGTGGATGTCACGATCGCCGCGGGCGCTTCGCTCTCTTCCGTCGCGAGCGCGATCAACTCGGCGAATGCCGGCGTCACCGCGACCGTCGTCAACGGCAGTAACGGCCAGCAACTCGTCGTCACCGGTAACGAGACCGGCAAGGCCAACGAGTTCAAGATGTCTGGAATCGACGAGCTTACGTTCGACCCCGCTTCCGCTACCGGCAATACGATGACTCAGCAGTCCGCCGCACAGGACGCGATCGTGAAAATCGACGGAATCGAGGTTTCGAGCGCGACGAACAGCTTCGAGAACGCGATCACGGGGGTCACGCTCAGCGCGGTGAAAACCGGGTCGACGCGGCTCGACGTTTCCGCCGACAGCTCGGTCCTGCGCGAAAAGACCGAGGCTTTCATCAAGGAATACAACAACGTCGTCTCGACCTTGAAGACGCTCTCGCAATACAACGCCGACGGCGCATCGGGCGTCCTCAACGGCGACAGCACCGTCCGCTCGCTCATGAGCCAGGTGCGGAACGCCGCTTCGACCCTCCCCGCCGGCGTCGATCCTTCGCTCAAATATCTTTTCGACCTGGGTATTTCTTCGTCGACCGGCGGGACGATGACGCTCGACGCTACCAAGCTGACCGCCGCGATCGAGAAGAACTCGGCGGCGGTCACGGCGAGCCTGACCGCGTACGGGTCGGCTTTCGACACGTTGGCAACCAACCTGAACGGCGCCCAAGGAGCGGTCACCTCGCGAACGAAAGGGCTTGAGCAGTCCACCAAACTACTCGATACGCAGATGGAAACCTTGAACACGCGTCTCGAGAAAATCGAGGCGCAGTACCGCAAGCAGTTCTCCGCGCTCGATACCTTGATAAGCAAAATGCAGTCGACGTCGAATTATTTGACGCAACAACTCACAATGTTGGGTAATATGTCGTCTTCCCGTTAAAAAAGGACGACTCGCATGTTCGGAACCACGACCAATCCCGCGCAGGCCTACAGTAGCGTGAGCATCGAAACGTCGATTCAGAACGCCAGCCCTCACAAGCTGATCCTCCTGCTCTTCGAAGGCGCGCACGAGGCGATCGTCATCGCGCGCGCCGGGATGGAGGAAGGCGACATTCCGAAAAAGGGGATGTCGATCACGAAGGCGATCGACATCATCCTGAATGGTCTGCGCGCGTCGCTCAACCTCGAAGAAGGCGGCGAGATCGCGCAGAACCTCTACGCGCTCTACGATTACATGGCCGGTCGCCTCTTGCACGCAAATATGCACAACGACAGGGGCGCGCTCAACGAGGTTCTCGGCTTGCTCACCGACATACAGGGCGCTTGGGCCAGCATCGGGGACGAAGGTGGGCAGCCGGCGAAGGCCTAGGCGATCGAGCCGCGCGAATTTGACCGCCATGTCTCAAGCGCTCTTTTTGCTCAGGGAACTCAAGCAGTGCCACGATGAGATGGTCGAGCGGATCGACGTTTTCGACTGGCAGGGCGTCGGGACGATCTGGCAGATGGCCGAGGCGCGTTTTTCCGACCTGAAGAGGCTTTCGCTCGTCGACCTTCTCGTCGGTGACGAGCGCGCCGAGGCGCACGAGTTGATCGAAACGCTTCTCGACCGGCAGAAATTCATCTCCGACCAGGCGAGTACGTGGATGGATCAGGTGCGCCCTCTGCTGAGTTCCTTCGAACGCCACCCGGTCGCTGTGAGGCGGGAGGCTTTACCAAGTTAGCGCGTTTCCCAGCCCTCGTTCACGGCGCTTGGAGGCGAGGGGGTTTTTCGTTCATGATTTGACCGAAAAGCGTTTGATTCCATTTCCAGATCGTCCCTTCCTTTGTCGACTTCGCCTTGCCGTACTACCTGTACTGTCTACGGCTCGTCTTCTCGGCATGAACGAACTGGAAAAGGAATAAAAAAATGCGCACGATGAATCGATTTTTCCAGGAATCCGCTTTCTTCCCCGGCGGGAAGAAAGTCTTGCTTGAGCGTCTCTGGCGATGATCCCGCCCGACGTCGTCAGCCGTTTGCAAGTTTCGGCCGAGCCGACGCTCCGCCCGGTCGCGCAGCCGGTCGAGATTTCGGACAAGCTCTCCGACCTCGTTCCGGGCCAGAAGGTGATGGCCGAGATTCAGGCCTTCCTTCCCAACGGAACCTACCGCGCGCTGATCAACCAGCGGAACGTCACGCTCGCGCTCCCTTTTTCCGCAAAAAGCGGCGACGTGCTCGAAATGTTCGTCACCGAGACGAACGGCAAGGTCGCGTTCGCCGTCGCGGAGCAGGCGGCCAAGGGCGCCGAATC
Source organism: Accumulibacter sp. (assembly GCA_031266435.1). Classification (GTDB taxonomy): domain Bacteria; phylum Pseudomonadota; class Gammaproteobacteria; order Burkholderiales; family Rhodocyclaceae; genus Propionivibrio. Next base: position 17,340 of record JAISAZ010000103.1, on the reverse strand, counting down.
GGCGGCCGCGAACCTGAGCCGCACGGGGCAGCTCATCGCCCGACTTTTGGGCGGCGGAGGACGCGAGGGCGGCGAAGCCCCCGCGCCGCCGGCACTCAACGAAAACCGCCCCCTGACGCCTTCGCCCGCGCTCGGTCGCCAGGAATTGATCCCCCTCTTGAAGCAGGCGATCGTTCAGAGCGGGATGTTTTACGAGTCGCACCAAGCCGAATGGGTCGAGGGACGCTTTACGCAGGCCGCGCTCCTGCGCGAACCGCAGGGGAAGCTCTCCTCCCCTACCGCGTTCGCCGACCCGCAGACGGCGCAAGCGGAGCAGACGACGACGCCGGCTCAAGCCTCGCAGACGGCTCAGACGGCGCAAACGACACAAGCGGCGCAGACGGCGCAGGCTTCACAATCTTCACGACCCGACGCTTCGGAAGAGGCGGCCAAACTCGCGCCCGCGCGTCAGGACGCTCCGGACGAAGCTCGCGCCGGCGCGCGCGCGACGAGCGATCGCGCGCCCGAGCAGATCGTCGCGCAGTCTCTCCATACCTTGGTCCAGCAGCAGCTCGAAGCGCTCGCGTCGCAGAAATTCGCGTGGCAGGGAATCATCTGGCCCGGGCAGACGATGCGCTGGGAGATCGACGACGACGAGGAGCGCCACGCCGCCGCCGGCGCCGAAGACGACGGCGCCGCGCGCTGGTCGACGCGCCTTCGGATGAATTTGCCCGAACTCGGCGAAATCGACATCGGGATACTCGTTCGCGGGTCGAACGTCTCGCTCTCGATGCACGCGGCGAAACCAGGTACGCGGGACAAGATGCGCGCGGCGCGCGGCGCGCTCCAAAGCCAGATGGGCGAGGCGGGGCTTGCCATCGCGTCGATCGACATCGACGCTGAAATGGAAAAGGAATGAGCGTGCGCGATTCGCAGAAAAGCGCCGTCGCGCTGACCTACTCGCAGACCGACGCCGCGCCCCGCGTCGTCGCCAAAGGGCGTGGCGTCGTCGCGGAGCAGATCATCGCGCGCGCGCACGAACACGGCGTCTATGTCCACGAATCGCCCGAACTCGTCTCCCTGCTCTTGCAGGTCGACCTCGACCAGCGCATTCCGCCGCAGCTTTACCTCGCCGTCGCCGAACTGCTCGCGTGGATTTACCGCCTCGAAAACGGGGATACCGTCACCCCCGCGCCGATCTTGTCGCCGTTGCCGGAGAAACAGGAATCAGATGAAAACCGATCGGTAGCATAGGTTGGGGTGAACGAAGTGATGCCCAACGTTCCGCATGTGCATGAATGATGTTGGGGGCGTACCGTGCCCATCAGAGGACTGAAGACAGAAGACAGATGACAGAGCGCTCGCTTCGTGACCAGTTTTCAGTCGTCAGATGTCGGATGGGACGCTCCTTCTGATTACAGACAACTGACCACAGAGGCCGAAGGCCGTTCTGTCTTCTGTCTTCTGTCTTCTGATCAGACCGACATATTCATCACGTCGTGATAAGCCGTGACGAGCCTGTTGCGTACCTGAACCATCTCCTGGAACGAAATATTCGCTTTTTGCAGCGAGAGCATGACGTCGTGGAGGTCGACATTGTCGTCTCCGGCGGCAAAATTTTCCGCTTTCGTCTCCGCTACCTGCTGCGTCTGATTGACGCGGTCGATCGAAGTTCTGAGCACCTGCGCGAAATCGACGGGGTTTTCCGTGGCGCCCCTTGCCTCGGCGATCTTCCCGGAAGCCTGTGCCGCCGCCGCGCGCAGCGTGCTCAGCATCTGATCGATTCCTTTTGTATCCATTCACGTCTCTCCAGGCATCCGCCTCCACGGCGGCTCAGAAAAGATATAGCAAATTATATGCCACTCTTCGATCGCGCCGCGCTGATTCCTTTTCCAAACCGCCGTCTATCAGGCCATGTGGGCTGGAAACTGCGGTTGAACGCGCCCATATACGCGAGGGGTGAAAGGAGCAAACCCGTATCGCATCGCCTTGAGTAGAAGGAATCGGTCGTCAACCGCAGTTTCTCGGTTGATTTATAAACCTTCCGTGGCGGGAAAGCAAGCGGTTCAGAAGACAGAGGACTGAGGACTGAGCGCTCGCTGGCGCTCGCTTCGTGATCTGTTTTCAGTAAAACCCCTCCCCATCCCACCCCTTGTCAGGGGAGGGAGCCGCATATTCCCTTCCCTGACATCAAATATCTGGGATCAGATGAAAACCGATCGGGTTGTTGTTGATTCTCTCCGACGACGAAGCCGCCAAACCCCTCCCCATCCCTCCCCTTATCAGGGGAGGGAGCTTTGATCCTCCCCTCCCTGACAAGGGAGGGGTCGGGGGTGGGTTCTGATCTGATTCCTGACATCTGATTCCTGATACCTGAGGCCGAAGGCCGTACTGTCCTCAGTCATCTGTCCTCTGTCTTCTGAACAAGGAAACCCGCGTCCCGATACTGTCTGAGTTTATAGCGCAAGGTCCGTTCCGACATTCCGAGGCGCTCACCCGCGCGTTTGCGCGAACCGCCGACCGCCGCGAGCGTCTCGAGGATGTGTTCGCGCTCAAGCTCGCGCAAATTTCCGCTTTTCGGCGCGGCAAGGCCTGGAGGCGCGGGCGCAAGGGCTTCGGCGGGCCTTGCGGGCGCGACGCCGGAATCCCGCGCGTCGGTCGTCCCAAGGCTCTCACGCATTTCAGGCGCGGCAGGGTGCGCGGCAAGGTGCAGCGCGTCGGGTTCGATCATGTTGCCGGCGGCAAAAATCACCGCGCGCTGCATGACGTTTTCGAGTTCGCGGACGTTGCCGGGCCAAAGATGCGCGCGGAGCGCCGATTCCGCCGCGTCCGAAAGGCGAAGCCCCGGCCTTCCCGATCGCCCGCCGTGCTCGGCGAGAAAATGCCGCGCGAGCGGGACGATATCGTCGGGTCGCTGCCGCAGCGAGGGAATCAGCAGGGGAAAAACGTTCAGGCGGTAATAGACGTCTTCCCTCAGCACGCCTTTTGCGACGGCTTCCGCCATGTCGCGGTTCGACGTCGCGACGATTCGGATATCGAGCGCGACGGGCTTTTTCCCGCCGACGCGTTCGACTTCGCGCTCCTGGAGGACGCGCAGGAGTTTGGCCTGGAGGCCGAGCGGCATTTCGGTCACTTCGTCGAGCAGAAGCGTTCCCGCCTGCGCCTGCTCGAATTTCCCTGCCTGCGCCTGTTGCGCGCCCGTGAACGCACCTTTTTCGTAGCCGAAAAGCGTCGCTTCGAGCAGACTGTCGGGAATCGCCGCGCAGTTGATCGCGACAAACGGGCCCTTGCGGCGCGCCGAGTGATTGTGGATGAAGCGCGCGACGACTTCCTTGCCGACGCCGCTCTCGCCGGTCAGGAGGACCGTCGTGTCGGTCTGCGCGACGCGCTCGGCGAGCGCGAAAAGGTTGCGCGCGGCGAGGTCGTTCGCGACGATGCGCGCGTCGTCGATGACATCCGGGAGACGGTAGCGCGCGACGTGTTCGAGCAAGGCTTTCGGTTCAAAGGGTTTCAGCAGGAAGTCGCACGCGCCGGAACGCATCGCTTCGACCGCGCGGTCGACGTCGGCAAAGGCCGTCATCAGGACGACCGGAAGGTGCGGGAAGCGCGAACGAATTTCTTTCAGCAAGGTGATGCCGTCCATCGGCATCATCCGAACATCGCTGACGACGAGCGAGACGGACTGCGCTTCGAGTATCCGAATCGCTTCTTCACCGCCGGGTGCGGCGAGCGTCGCGCGTTCGGCGAGTTCGAGCGTATCGCATATCGCCTCGCGCAAGGTCGCGTCGTCTTCGACGACGAGTATCGGCAAACCCGCGCTCATCGCCTTCCTTCATGCGCGCGTTTTTTCATCGCTTCGATTCGTCCTCACCTGCCATTTCTTCTTTCTCTTCCATCTCTTCCGCTTCGTTCGAGCACGGCAGCCATACGACGAATTCGCTGCCTTCTCCGACGGTCGAATGTACGTCGATCGTTCCGCCATGCGCCCTGACGACGCCGAGCGCGATCGCCAGACCGAGACCCGTCCCCTGGCTGCGCGTCGTGAAGAAGGGTTCGAATATCCTCGCCTGCATTTGCGCGCCGATGCCGGCGCCCGTATCGCGCACGCCGATCCGCACGCTCCGCTCGGCGACTTCGGCGGAAAGAGCGACTTCGCCCGTGCCCGCGCCGCGCGCCTCGCACGCCTGGAGGGCGTTTTCGAGCAGGTTGAGCAAAGCCCCGCCGAGCGCTTTGCGACTGCCGGTGATTATAGTGCGATCCGTCGGGGCGCGGAGCGAGAAAGCGACGCCCTTCTCGCGGCAGAGCGGCTCGACGGTCCGCGCCGTCTCCGCGAGCAACTCGGAAACCGGGATGCGGTCGCGCCCGATGCTCTCGCCGCGCGCAAAGAGCAAAACGTCCTGGATCAGGCGTTCGAGGCGCTTCAACTGCTCGGCCGCCTTGCTGGAAAACCGCGCGCGCGCGGCGTCCGAGAGTCCGGGTTGCGACAAATTGGAGCTGTAGAGCAGCGCCGCCGCGAGCGGCGTCCGCAACTGGTGCGCGAGGGAGGCCGCCATCTCTCCCATCGCCGCCAGACGCTGCTTTCTTTCGACCGTCGCCTTCAGTTCGTGCGCGGCGGTCACATCGTGGATCAGCAGGAGATTCCCGCCGGAAGTCCCCGACGCGTCGAGCGGGCTTTCGGCGATCGCGACGCGGCACTTCCCCAGCCACCATTCTTCGGGCGTTTCGGTCGGCTTCAAGGTCGATTGAACCGAAGACCAGGCGTTGCCGACCAGCGCCTCGCCGAGCATCCGGCGCGCGGCGGGGTTCGCCTCGCCGACGACCCCGTCGCTCTCGACGACGACGACGCCCGCCGGCAAGGCGCTGAGCAGGGAAGCCAGACGTTTGGAGAGCGCTTCTTTTTCTTCGTATTGCCGACGAAGTTCGCCGTTGGCGATCGCAAGCTGTTTCGTCAGCGATTCCGCGCGCGCCTGAAGCGCTTCGTAAGCCAGCGTCAGCTCTTGCGAGCGCTGATTGAAGAGGTCGAAAGCGCGTTGGAGTTCGCGCGCTTTCGGGTCGGGCGGAGCGATTTGCATCACTTTGTCCATTGGGAGAGAAAACCTTGGAAATAACAGATACAATACTAGAATATTTTCCGGCGTTTTACGTTTTTTGCCCGCTTATTTCGGAATTCAGACGCTATCGACAGCATGGCCGCCACAGAGATCGACGCGACAGGCTCTCCGCCTCCTCCGCCGCCTTCGCCGGATGCGGAAGCCCCGACTCCGACCCCGACCCTGAACCTGGCGGATCGGCTGCGCGCCATGCTCGCGCGGCTCGACAATCAGCAGAAAATCCTCTTGATGGTCACGAGCGCGATCATCGTCGCGCTCGTCGTCGTCAGCGCGCTCTGGTTCCACGAAGAAGAGTACCGGGTCCTCTTCTCGAATCTCTCGGAACGCGACGGCGGCGCGATCATCGCGGCGCTCGAACAGCAAAGCATCCCCTACAAGTTCGGCGCGAACGCGTCTTCGATCCTGATTCCCGCCGATCGCGTATATGACGTTCGCCTACGCCTTGCGACGCAGGGTCTGCCCAAGGGCGGCAACGTCGGCTTCGAACTCATGGAGAACCAGAAGTTCGGCATCAGTCAGTTCGCCGAACAGATCAATTATCAGCGCGCGCTCGAAGGCGAGCTTTCCAAGACGATCCAGTCGATCGCCGCCGTGCAGGATTCGCGCGTGCATCTGGCGATTCCCAAGCCGACGGTCTTCGTCCGCGAGGAATTGAAGCCCTCGGCGTCGATCTTTCTGAACCTCTACCCGGGGCGCTTGCTCGAACCCTCGCAGATCGCCGGAATCCAGAATCTCGTCGCCGCGAGCGTCTCGCAGCTTTCTCCGTCGAACGTCACGATCATCGACCAGAACGGGGTATTGCTCTCGCAGCTCAAAAACAAGCTGCTCGAAATCGGACTCGACCCGACGCAGCTCAAATACGTCCAGGAGATCGAGGCGATCGCGATCAAGCGCATCGAGGACATCCTGCTTCCGATCGTCGGCAAGGGAAACTCGCGCGTCCAGGTCGCCGCGGACATCGACTTTTCGGAGACCGAGCAGACCGCCGAAACGCACCGCCCCAACACGACGCCGCCCGACATCGCGATCCGCAGCCAGCAGACGAGCGAGGCGTCGACGCGCTCGCCTTCGGCGCAAGGCGTTCCCGGTGCCTTGACGAACCAGCCGCCCGTCCCGGCGAACGCGCCGATCGAGTCTCCGCCGGGTGAAGCGGGAGAACCGCCGCAACCGCCGCTGAATACCCGCAAGGAATCGAGGACCAATTACGAAGTCGACCGTACGATCCGGTATACGAAGCAGTCGATCGGCGTCATCCGCCGCCTTTCGACCGCCGTCGTCATCAATTACCGCAGGGACGCGCGCGGCGTGCCGCGTGCGCTTCCCGAAGCCGAAGTCCGGCAGATCGACGGTCTCGTCCGCGAGGCGATGGGGTTCAACGCGGAACGCGGGGATTCCGTTTCGGTCGCCAACGCATCCTTTACCGCCGCGACCGAAGCGCCCGAAATTCCGTTCTGGAAAAATCCGGAAAGTCTGGCTATCCTTAGAGACATGTTCAAATATCTTCTGATCACGCTCATCGTCGCTTATCTGATCTTCAAGGTCATCCGTCCGCTCGTCAAGGTCATGCTCAAGGACCCGGAAGAAGAAAAGAGGAAAAAGGAGAAAGAGGAAGAGGAGGCGAAGGAGAAGGCGCGCGAGGAAGAAGAAGCGCAAGCGAAAACGCAGGCTCAAGCCCAGGCGCAGTCTCAGGGGCAGGGGCAGGAAAAACAGGGCGCCGAAGCCTCGAAAACCACCGAGGCCGCCGTGTCCGGCGAAGGAATGTCGGCGGCGCCGGATCAGGGGCATGTGCAAGGGGATTCGCTCTCGCTTCCTGATTTCGCGGCGGCGGCGTCTTACGACCAGATGCTCGTTCAGGTGAGAAATATCGCAAAGAACGACCCAAGGGCCATCGCCAACATCATCATGGATTGGACGGGTTCCAATGCAAACAATTGACGAGGGCGTTGAAAAAAGCGCGATCCTCATGTTCGCGCTCGGTGAGGACATCGCGTCGGAGGTCCTCAAGTATCTCGGTCCGAAGGACGTCCAGAGAATCGGCTACGCGATGGCGACGCTCAAAAGCGTCCCCCGGACGCGGGTCGAAGAAGTGCTCGACGAGTTTTACCATATCGCCTCCGAAAAGGCGATGGTCCACGTCGATACCGAAGCCTACGTCCGCGCCGTTCTCACGAAGGCACTCGGCGACGACAAGGCGGCGAACCTCATTTCGCGCATCCTGTACGGCGGCGAGACGCACGGTATCGAGGGTCTGCGCTGGATGGACGCGCCGACCGTCGCCGACCTCATCCGCAACGAGCACCCGCAGATCATCGCGACGATCCTCGTCTACCTCGAATACGACCACGCGAGCGCGATCCTCAACTGCTTCAACGAACGGCTTCGCAACGACGTCGTCCTGCGCATCGCCACGCTCGACGGCGTCCAGCCGACCGCCTTGAAAGAATTGAACGACGTCATGCTCCAGCTACTCGCCGGGTCGTCGAATATCAAGAAAGCCGCGCGCGGCGGCGTTCACACGGCGGCTGAAATTCTCAACTTCCTGGGAACGGCGAACGAAACGACCGTCATCGACGCGATACGCGAATACGACGACGACCTCGCGCAGAAAATCCTCGACGAAATGTTCGTCTTTGAAAACCTCATCGACCTCGACGACCGTTCGATCCAGGTGCTCCTCCGCGAAATCCAGTCGGATTCCCTGATCATGGCGATGAAAGGCACGTCCGAGAACCTGCGCGAGAAAATCTTCAAGAACATGTCGCAACGCGCGGCGGAAATGCTCCGCGAAGACCTCGAATCGCGCGGACCGGTGCGTCTCTCCGAAGTCGAAGCCGAGCAGAAGGAAATCCTGAAGATCGTGCGTCGCCTCGCGGACGAAGGGCAGATCGTACTCGGCGGCGCGGGCGGCGAAGAAATGGTCTGACCCCCGACGATGCCCGCGATCATCATCCCGAAAGAAACACTCACGCCCTACCGACGCTGGGAAGCCGTCGATTTCAGCGAAGAAAAAAAAGCGGCCGAGCGCGCGCGGGAAACACCCCCCGACACGGATCCCCCTGAAGACGCGCAGGGTGCCAATCCTCCGCCGCCCGGAAACGCGGAGTCGCAGGGATCGCAGGACGCCCCGCCGAGCGATCAGGCATCCGCTTCGTCCGATGCATCCGATGCAGCCAACTCTTCTGACTCTTCCAACTCTCCCAACTCTCCCGACTCTTCCGACGCGCCGACCGAAAAGGCGCCGGAAGTCACGTCCGAGGAAGTCCACGTCGCTTTGCCGACGGCGGCCGACATCGAACGCACCTACGCCGAAGCGCGCGAACAGGGCTTTGCCGCCGGTCACGAAGAGGGGCGCGCGGCGGCTCACGAAGAGGGCTACACCGCCGGCCACGACGAGGGCTTTGCCGCGGGTCACGACGAAGGAATCGCGCCTGCCAAGCTCGTTTCCGCGCAAATCGACGTCCTTCTGAAGGGGGTTCAGACCGCGCTTTCCGAACTCGACCAGCGCGTCGCCGACCAACTGCTCGCCACTTCGCTGAAAGTCGCCGAGCAAGTCCTTCGGCAAACCCTGCGCGTCAAACCCGAATACCTCCTCTCCGTCGTCGCCGAAGCCGTCGCCCTCCTCGAACCGCAACTCGACGCGCCGACGCTGATCGTCCACCCCGACGACGCGAAAATGCTGCGCGAGCATTCGGACGAAATGCCGGAATGCAAGGAATGGCGAATCGTCGAAAACGCCTCGATCACTCCGGGAGGCTGCCGCGTCGAACTCAACGCCGCCGAGGCCGACGCGACGCTCGAAACGCGCTGGCGGCGCGTCGTCGAATCGATCGGAATCAGCGAGGAATGGCTCGACGGCAAGCCCTGACCGATCATGGACGCCGACAACGCGCACCTCTCTTCCTGGAATGACTTCCTGACCCAATGCCGCGACGCGGTCGGGTACGCCGTGCCCTTCCTGCGGAGCGGTCGGCTCGTCCGCGTCAACGGCCTCATCATGGAAGTTTCCGGTCTGAAGCTCCCGATCGGGAGCGCGTGCCGGATTTTGCCGACCGACGGAAACCCGGTCGAAGCCGAGGTCGTCGGCTTCAACGACGACCGCCTGTTTCTGATGCCGACCGAGAACGCTTACGGTCTCGCCCCCGGCGCGCGCGTCGTCGCAAACGAAACGCAGCCGCCCGAACCGAAGATCGGCCAGCCGCTGATTCTCCGGCATCAGGCGGCGGACCGCGCCAAGCAACTTCCGACCGGCGAGGCGCTGCTGGGCCGCATCGTCGACGCGGCGGGTCGTCCGCTCGACACGCGCGGCCCGCTCCTCACCGACGCGACGCGTTCGCTCCAGAGCGCGCCGATCAACCCGATGCTGCGCGCGCCGATCGTCGAGCCGCTCGATGTCGGAATTCGCGCGATCAACGCGCTCCTGACCGTCGGTCGCGGGCAGCGCATGGGGCTTTTCGCCGGCTCCGGCGTCGGAAAAAGCGTCCTGCTCGGAATGATGGCGCGTTATACCGCCGCCGAAATCATCGTCGTCGGCCTGATCGGCGAACGCGGTCGGGAAGTGAAAGAGTTCATCGAACAGATTCTCGGCGAAGAGGGTCTCAAGCGCTCGGTCGTCGTCGCCGCGCCGGCTGACATCAGCCCGCTCCTGCGTCTCCAGGGCGCCGCTTACGCGACGTCGATCGCCGAGCACTTCCGCGACCGGGGTTTTCACGTCCTCCTGATCATGGATTCTCTGACGCGCTACGCGATGGCGCAGCGCGAAATCGCGCTCGCCGTCGGAGAGCCTCCCGTCACGCGCGGCTACCCGCCCTCGGTTTTCGCCCTCCTCCCCAAACTCGTCGAGCGCGCCGGGAACGGCGACGAGGGCAGCGGGTCGATCACGGCATTTTACACCGTCCTCGCCGAAGGCGACGACCAGCAGGATCCGATCGCCGACTCGGCGCGCGCGATTCTCGACGGGCACCTCGTCCTCTCGCGCGACCTGGCCGACGCCGGACATTACCCGGCGATCGACATCGAACAATCGATTTCCCGCGCGATGGTCAGTCTGATTCCCCCGGAACACTTCGACCGGATACGCCGCTTCAAACAATTCTTTTCGCGCTACCAGCGTTCGCGCGACCTGATTTCCGTCGGCGCCTACGTCGCCGGGTCCGACCCGCTGCTCGACCAGGCGATCCAGTTGCATCCCTCGTTCGAAGGCTTTTTGCAGCAACCCCTCGACGAACGCTCCGATTTTCAGAGTAGCGTGGATAAACTGTATGCGCTGTTCTGACTTCGGAACCGCGCCCGAAGTCCTCGACACCGCCTCGCGTTTCCGATGAAACCCTTCCCGCTCCAGTCGGTCCTCGAACTCATGCAAACGCGCATGGACGAGGCGACGAACCGTCTTGCGCGCTTGATCGCCAACGAAAAGAACGAGAAGGACAAGCTCGAATTGCTCGACCATTACCGGGGCGAGTACGCGGCGCGCTTTCACGAATCTTCTCAAAACGGCTTGACGCCGAGCGAGTGGAAAAACTACCGGGAATTCCTCGACCGCCTCGACGAAGCGATCGCGTCGCAGAAAAAAGTCGTCGAACAACAAGTCCAGAATACCCGTCGCGGGCAGGAGGAGTGGAAGGCGCAACAAAAAAAACTCAAAGCCTTTGATACGCTCGCCGAACGCCACCTCGCCAACGAGCAGGTGCGCGAATCGCGTATGGAACAAAAGCGCCAGGACGAATTCGCCATACGGCAAAAAAAGGAGGAATGAGCGCGGCGCGCGGCTTTGGCATGAATATTGCTGTGCCTGTGGTGCCAAGTCAATTGAAGAGACCCTTCCATGTCGATCACGATCGTTTCAAGCACGGCGGCGCCTTCTCCGGCGAACACGCCTTCCGCCACGGGTAGCGGCGGCGGCGGCGTGCTTGATTTTGCCGGCTTGTTCTTCGAACAGCTTTTTGGCGCCGAAGCGCCGCCCCTTTCCGCGGACGACGCGCGCGAAGATTCCGCAAGGACGCCCTTCTCCGACGTAGTCTCCGACGACCCGCTTTTGTTTGCGGAAGCCGCGATTCCCCTCGTCGCGTCCGAAATCCGCCTCACACCCGAAACGCCTCTTCCCGATGCGACACCGCGCGCCGACGAAGTTTCCCGTGTCGATTCGAGCGCGCCAACGTCGGTCATGGACGCGCTACGCGCCGTTTCGGGCAGCTTCGTCCAGCGGCAATCCGAACAGCGAAGCGACGACGCGGACCCGGAAAAAGCGTTTCCGGCGGCATTCTCGATCGAAAACACGGCGGCAACGACCGCCAGGGCGGCAAAAATTGCCGATTCGCCGTCCGCTCTCGCACAGATCGGCGCGGGAATGTCGGCGGAACCGAAGGAACCGATGGAATCGACGACGATACGCGCGGACGCCGCAAACACTTCGATCGCCGCAAATTCCGCCCTCCCGATTCCCGCAAGCGTGACGAACGCGAGCAACGCGAACGCAAAAGCCGCCGAACTCTCGCAGGCGGAAGTCCGAACGCCGGTCGGCAACTCGGCGTGGGCGGACGACTTCAACCAGAAAATCGTCTGGCTCGCCAAAAACGACGCGCAATCGGCGCAAATCACGCTCAACCCGCCGCAGCTCGGGCCGATAGAAGTTTCATTGAACCTCGACAAGGGGAACGCGACCGCCTTTTTCGTCTCGGCGAATTCGGAAGTGCGCGAATCGATCGAAACGGCGATCCCGCGCTTGCGCGAAATGCTCGCCGGCGCGGGGATCGAACTGGGTCAGGCGCACGTCGGCGCCGAGTCTTTCCGGCAACCGACGCGCGAGAACGCCCCCGACCTCTCCCGCTGGATGGGCGATGAAGCTATACTTGCGGAATCACCGACCGCGCGGACGCGAGGCGTGGCACTGCGGTCGGGCAACGGTCTCGTCGACACTTTCGCCTGAGACCCGCATCGATATGGAAGAAAAATAAAGGGGCATCGAGATGGCAGAATCGGATAGAGAAGACGCGGCGCCGAAAGGCGGGAAAAAAGTGCTGATCCTCATCATCGTCGCCTTCCTCCTGGCTTTGGCGGTCGGCGGTGGCGTGACTTACTACCTGATGAGCCGGCACGCCGCCGAAGAAACGGAAGACGAAGAAGAAGTCGTCGAGGAAAAACCCAAGCGCGTCGAAAGGGAAAGGAGAAAACCCGCGCCGACCAGGGAAATCCCCCCGCCCGTCTATGTCGCGCTCGAAGCCTTCACCGTCAACCTCGCGCCTGAAAACGGCGACCAGTTCCTCCACGTCGTCGTCTCGGTCGAGATCGCCGACGAACCGGTGGGTGAAAAAATCAAGGTGTATACGCCCAAGCTGCGCAACAACATCATGTTGCTGCTCTCGTCGCAAAAGGCGTCCGAACTCGCTTCCCGCGAAGGCAAGCAAAAGGTTTCGGACGAAATTCGTGACCTGATGAACGAAATCATCGAACCCGGCAGCAGTCGCGGTCGGCCCGAATACGCCCCGATCCGCGAAGTGCTGTTCACCACTTTCATCATCCAGTAACACGCCATGCCTTCCGAGTTTCTTTCTCAAGACGAAGTCGACGCGCTGCTCCAGGGTGTCGCCGGCGGTACCGACGAGGCGCTCCTCGACTCCCATTCGGGGAAGGAAGAGCTTCCCTTCCGTCAATACACGCTCGGAACGCAGGAAAGAATCATCCGTGGGCGCATGCCGACGCTCGAACTCATCAACGAGCGTTTTGTCCGCAACCTGCGGCTCGGACTCTTCAACTACATGCACCGGAGCATGGAAATATCGGTGAGTCCGATCCGCATACAGAAATACAGCGAATTCATCCGCAACCTCGTCTTCCCGACCAACCTGAATCTCGTCTCGGTCAAGCCCTTGCGCGGCACCTCGCTCTTCGTCTTCGACCCCGACCTCGTCTTTCTCGTCGTCGACAACATGTTTGGCGGCGACGGTCGTTTCCACACGCGCGTCGAAGGCCGCGAATTCACGCCGACCGAACAGCGCATCATCCAGGGACTGCTCCACGTCGTCTTCACCGAATACGAAAAAGCCTGGAAGCCCGTCCACGCGCTCTCGTTCGAATACCTCCGGTCGGAAATGAACCTCCAGTTCGCCAGCATCGCGACGCCGTCCGAGATCGTCATTTCGTCGTCGTTCTCGATCGAATTCGCCGGGACGACCGCCGACATGCACATCTGCTTCCCCTATTTGATGATCGAGCCGATCCGCGACCTTTTGCACAGCACGATACAGACCGACCAGCTCTCGATGGACCAGCGCTGGGTCTTCATGCTTCGCAAACAACTGAAGGAAGCGGAAATCGAAATCGTCGCCAACCTCGCGTCGTCGTCGATCACCCTGGGGCAGATTCTCAAAATGAAGCCCGGAGACATCATCCCGATCAATATTCACGAAAAAATCATTGCGACCGTCGACGACGTACCCCTGATGGAATGCGATTACGGGCACCAGGAAGGCCAATACGCGCTCAAGCTCAATCGCTTTTTGACGAGCGAGGCCGAAAACGCTTCAGGAGAACAAAATGGCAGAAGAAACAACGAACCCGCCTCCTGAGGTCGGGACCGACGCCCCGCAGGCTCCCCCGGCGGCAGTCGAGCAGGAATTTCCGATCGAACCCAAGCCCGCCGAACGGCAGGCCGCAGCGACCGGGACTTCGTCCAACGCGCTCGACAGCCTCATCGGCGCACCCGAGCGCCCGAGCGCCGCGCCGCACACAGCCGACATTTTCCCGAAATTCGACCGATCGTCCGACAAGGCGTCGATCATGAACGAACTCGACCTGATCCTGGAAATTCCGGTTCAGGTCTCCGTCGAACTCGGTCGGGTAAAAGTCACGATCAAAAACCTTCTGCAACTCGCGCACGGCTCGGTCATCGAACTCGACACACTCGCCGGCGACCCCTTGAGCGTTTATGTCAACGGGACACTCATCGCGCAAGGCGAAGTCGTCGTCGTCAACGAAAAATTCGGCATCCGCCTGACCGACATCGTCACGCCCTCCGAACGGATGAAAAGAATCGGGCATTGAGTTCAGAGGACAGAGGACAGAAGACAGAAGACTGAGCGCTCACTGCGTTCGCTTTGTGATCTGTGTTCAGTATTCAGATGTCGCAGGGGATGCTCCTATAGGTTAGCGTGAAACAACACGGGATTTGGGCGCAAAAAATCATCGCCGACAATGACGCCGCGATGAATGACGCAAAGAGCAAATGCCTGTAACCCGCCCCCTCGGCCAAGCACCCCCCTTTTGGTGCCTCTAACTCGGAGATCGGTGAATCACTGGCAATGTTTCATTATACGGGGTGGCGCCGAACCGCGCCATGATCGTTGGGCTGAACGAAGTGAAGCCCAACATCAGAATACAGATTACTGACCACAAAGGCCGAAGGCCGTTCTGTCTTCTGTCCTCTGTCCTCTGTCTTCTGACTACCACGAGCTCGCAACTTGCTTTAAGATAGTCGTCGTTCTGGATTATTCATCGGCGACCGACGTGACTCTATACCCAAGTTCCTCGCAGCGCTTTCTGTGCGCTGTGCTTTTCCTCCTTCCGCTGACGGCGGCGGCGCAGACCGCGCCGATCGACGCTCCCGGCGTCTCGACGACGGCGACGCTCCAGATGCTGCTGGGCCTTGGCATCGTCCTCGCGCTTTTCTTCGGCGGCGCCTACCTCCTGCGGCGCCTGAACGGCGGAAAAAACTTTGGCAGAACGGGACCCCTGAAAATCCTCGGCGGTCTCATGATCGGACCGAGAGAGCGGATCGTCCTTGTCGAAATCGGCGAGACCTGGCTCGTCGTCGGCGTCGTCCCGGGGCAGATCAAAACCTTGCACACGCTCCCGAAGGGCGAACTCCCCAAAGAAGGCGACGACGAAAAACCTTTCGCGTTCTGGCTGAAACAGATCACCGAGAAACTCCATGAAAAACAGTGACCGCCTCCGCCGCCTCGTCTTTCCGCTCATCCTCCTGATCCCGCACACGGTTCTCGCGCAAGCGCTCCCCCTCCTGACGAGCACGCCGGGGCCCGGCGGAACCCAAACCTACTCGCTCCCGATACAAACGCTGCTGACGCTCTCGGCGCTGGCATTCATCCCGGCGATCCTCCTGGCGATGACGAGTTTCACGCGCATCATCATCGTCCTCTCGATACTGCGCCACGCGCTCGGAACGCAGACCTCGCCGCCGAATCAGGTCCTCGTCGGCCTCGCGCTCTTCCTGACCTTCTTCATCATGTCGCCCGTCCTCGAAAAGGCCTACACGGACGCCTACCTGCCGTTTTCCGAAAATCAGATCAACGTCATCCAGGCGGCCGAACGCGGCGCCGTCCCCTTCCGCGGTTTCATGCTCAAGCAGACGCGCGAGACCGACATCGGACTCTTCCTGCGAATCTCGAACACGCCCAAGGTCGAAAAGCCCGACGACATTCCGCTCCGCGTCCTCGTCCCGGCCTTCCTCGCCAGCGAACTCAAAACGGCCTTCCAGATCGGCTTCGTCATTTACATCCCCTTCCTGATCATCGACATGGCCGTCGCCAGCGTCCTGATGTCGATGGGCATGATGATGATGTCGCCGGTCATGATCGCCCTGCCCTTCAAACTGATGCTCTTCGTCCTCGTCGACGGCTGGCACCTCTTCCTCGGCTCCCTCGTCGTGACCTTCTCGACATGACACCCGAATCCGTCATGAACCTCGGACGCCAGGCGATCGAAATGGCGATCCTCATTTCGGCGCCGCTCTTGCTGACTTCGCTCGTGATCGGCCTCATCATCAGCATCTTTCAGGCGGCGACGCAGATCAACGAGCAAACGCTCACCTTCATCCCCAAACTGCTCGGAACCTTCTGCGTGCTCGCTTTCGCCGGCCCGTGGATACTGCGGCAACTGATCGACTTCATCCGTCGCTTGATCGAGAGCATCCCCTACATGATCGGCTAGGATGATCAGCTTCACGACCGCCGAACTCGACGCATGGATCGCAGCCTTCTTTTTTCCGCTCGCGCGGATTCTCGCGCTGCTCGCAGCCGCGCCGCCGTTCAGCAACGTCGGGGTGCCGACGCGCGTACGTCTGCAACTCGCGCTCGCGATCGTCTTCGTCGTCGCTCCCGTCCTGCCGAAACTGCCGCCGATCGCCCCGGCGTCCGGCATCGGCCTCCTGATCCTCGCACAGGAGATGCTGATTGGTTATTCGATGGGATTTTCGCTGCGCCTCGTCTTCGCCGCGATCGACAAGGCGGGCAGCATGATCAGCCACCAGATGGGTCTCGGCTTTGCGACCGCCTACGACCCGCAGAGCGCCTCGCAGACGGCCGTCGTCTCCGAATTCATCGGAATCCTCGCCCTGCTCCTCTTTCTCTCGATCGACGGACACCTGATGGTCATCGACACGCTCGTCGAGAGCTTCAAGGCGATCCCCATCGGAACCGACCGCGTCTCCGAACAGTCCTGGCTCAACATCGCCAAAGCCGGCGGCATCGTCTTTTCTTCGGGCGTCCTCCTGGCCCTGCCGATCGTCGTCACGCTCCTGATCACCAACAACGCCATCGCGATCCTCGGGCGCGTCGCGCCGCAACTCCACCTGATGGTCATCGGCTTTTCGGTCATCATCCTGCTCGGATTCGCCTCGCTCCGCATCGCAACGTCCTACCTCGGAACCCCCTTCCTCGAACTCTTCGACTACGGATTGCAGTCGATGCTCAAACTCTTCGCGTACCGGTGACTCGCTCTTTCTTCATGCGCATACGGAATCGTTGGGCTTCACATTCGTTCAGCCCAACCTATACCGCCGGTAGGGGCACGGCGCGCCGTGCCCCTACAACAGCCCGCATAGGTTGGGGTGAGCGGAGCGAACCCCAACGGAAAGCCGCCGGATATCCTGTAGGGCTTGGGCTGCGCCTCTTCTGAATCCCACCACACCCGTAGGGGCACGGCGCGCCGTGCCCGATCAGGGTTCAGGAATCAGAGAACAGGAATCAGATCAATTACCGGCGGCGTTGCCGCCGGAAAAGAATCAACGAAACACCAATCGGTTTTCGTCTGATTCCAGATTCCTGACATCTGTCATCTGATATCCGCCCCGCCGAAACAAAAAACTCGCGTTCTAAATCGTACTTGACATTTCCGGGGAAGCGCCTACCCCAACTTTAACAACAAAAGTTAAAGGAGGGGTTTTTTTGTGGTTAATAGGGAGGTAAGTGATTGATAAATAAAGGGGTGAGGAAACGCCGGTCGAATGTAGTGCCATAATATT
>JAISAZ010000099.1 GCA_031266435.1 Accumulibacter sp. | reverse complement strand
CCCTGCCACGAATATACGTACATTCCAGCGATCGTCTTTTGCCAGTGCCGTCAAACTCTCCGGCGGCGTATTCGAATTGTCCGCCACACTGCAGCGCACATGCGCGTTTCTGTCCCCCGTCAACACCGCCAAAACTTCTCCCGGCGTATTCGAGTTCCTCGCCACGTTTTCGCGCACACGCGCGTTCTCGTCCTTGGCCAGCGCCGCCAAAATCTCCGGTGGCGTAGCCGAATTCCCTGCCACGCCTGTCGAATTCCACGCTCGGCTCCCGCCGCGCACATCCGCGTTTGCGTCCATCGCCAGTACCGCTAAAATCTCCGGCGGCGTGCTTCGGTGATTCGCCACGCTTTCGCGTACCTGCGCGCTTTCGTCTTTTCCCAATTCCGCCAAAACTTCTCGTGGCGCATTCCAGTTCCCCGCCACACCTCGACGTACCTCCACGTTGCCGTCCTCCGCCAAGGACGTCAAAACATCCAGCGGCGCATCCGAATTCCTCGCCACACCCTCGCACACCTTCGCGTTTCTGTCTTTCGCCAGCGCCGCCAAAGATTTTGGCGGCGTGTTGCGGTTCACCGCCACCCACCGGCGCACGTCGGCGTTTCCATCCCCCGCCAGTATCGCCAAACACTTCGGCGGCGTGCTGGGGTTGTACACCACACCGCTACGCACATGCGCGCTTCTGTCCCCCGCCAGCACAGCGAAAACTTTTCGAGACGTATTCGAACTTTCCGCCACGTCCCGGCGCACATCGGCGTTCTTGTCCCTCGCCAGTAGCACCAGAACTTTTCGAGACGTATTCGAATTTTTCGCCACACCCCGGCGTACCCCAGCGTTTCCATCTCCCGCCAGTAGCGTCAAAAATTTTCGTGGCGTACTGGGGTGACTCACCACGCGCTGGCGTACCTTTGCGCTTTTGTCTTTCGCCAGTGCGAGCAAAACATCCAGCGGTGTATTCGGACTCCATGCCACACGCAAGCGGACCTTCGCGCTTTTGTCTTTCGCCAGCGCGACCAAAACTTTTCGCGGCGTATCCGAATTCCTCGCGACACCCCCACGCACCTTCGCACTTCTATCCGCCGCCAACACCGTCAAAACTTGCGGTGAATATGAATTCACCGCAAGGGCGAGACGCTCTTTCAGACGCATCGCCTTCAACTTACCCGGTGTCGTATCTCTACGCTTCATCCGTTTTCCTTCCGAATCGAAACCACAATGATCCCTCGGCGTACATTCTACGCGCCTTGGGTTTCTCTTCTCCGAAAGCTTTGTCGCCGGTAACTGATCTGACCCCTGCCATCTGTCCCCTGACGGGCACGGCGCGCCGTGCCCCTACGCACGACGTCATACCCTCGCGCGCCAATGGGTCTGCTTTTGCGGGAATGACGCCGAATCCTGTTATGGCTTGCGCTTCGCGCAAGCGAGACGTTGGGCATCGCTCCGCTCACCCCAACCTATACCTGGTGGGGTTTCGTCACTCCGGCGGCGAAGCCGCCGCTGTCTGATCTGTCTCCTGATTCCTGATACCTGATTCATGGCTTGCGCTTCGCGCAAGCGAGATGTTGGGCATCGCTGCGCTCACCCCAAGCTATGCACCAACCCAAGCACTGCGGGCTTAAAATGACACATGTGGACGCAGAGGCCCCCGGAAACCCTTTTCAACGCTTGAGTGGAGCAAAAATGTGTAAATTTTTCAGGATTCTGACCAGCGCATTGTTCGCCGTCACCGCTTTTTCCGTGTGCGCGGCGCCGTCCGCGCCGCCCGATGCGGGGAACACGGACAAGAATGCGAATGCCGGCGCGTCCCGCGCGTCCGGCTATCCTTTCAGCGACAAGAAACTCGAACAGCTTGAAAAAGAATGCGATGCGGGCGAAGCCACCTCCTGTGAGGAAGCCGGCGTCCGCTATGCCCAAGCCAGGGGGGTTACGCGCGACGCTTCGATGGCGCAAAAATTCCACGAAAAAGCCTGCGACGGCGGCGTCCCCGCAAGCTGCACGTATCTGGGTTTCTTGCGGTTTTACGGGAAGGGCGGGATGAAGCAGGACATCCGCGAGGCGGAGAGGTTGTACCGGAAGGCGTGCGACGGCGGAGAATTCCACGCGTGTTCCAATCTTGGGAAGATGTACGGGCGCGCCGAAGGCGTCGAGAGAGACTTTTCGAAAGCGCGCGAGTTCCTGGAAAAATCCTGCAACGGCGGCGTGTCCGTCGGTTGCGCCGGACTCGGAGACCTCTATTTTCGTGGCTTGGGCGTCGAGCAGGATCAGTCGAAGGCTGCCGCTTTGCTCGAAAAAGCCTGCGACCCCGAATCCAGAGCCATGGATATTCAAAACGCATGCACAAGCATAGGGATGTTATACATGCAAGGCATCGGCGTTGAAAAGAACGACGCCAAGGCGGTGGGAATACTCGAAAAAAGCTGCGATCGTTCGAACCTCAAGGCATGCACGGTCCTTGGCGCCCACCTCGCCACTGTGAATGAACCCGCCAAGGGGATCGGACTCATGAAAAAAGCCTGCGACGGGTCACTTGCCGAGGCTTGCAGTGTTCTGGGCGCGTTCTACGTTGATGGGCCGGGTGTCGAAAGAAACACCGACAAGGCAGTGGAATATTTGACCAAGGCCTGCGCTTTGAAACACTCGCCGAGTTGCGAAGCGGCGGCGTATTTGAAGGAGAATCCGGGGAAGTAGGGATCAGGAGACAGGAGACAGGAGACAGGAGACAGGGATCAGATCAGTTAGCGGCGGCTTCGCCGCCGCACGCCAGTATAGGTTGGGGTGAGCGTAGCGATGCCCAACGTTCCGCAAGCGTATGAACGACGGAATCGGGGATCAGATGAAAACCGATCGGTGTTTTGTTGCTTTTCCTCGGCGGCGAAGCCGCCGCAGACCGATCTGATCCCTGTCTCCTGATACCTGATACCTGAAGTGGCTTGCGCTTCGCGCAAGCGAGATGTTGGGCTGCGCTACGCTTAGCCCAACCTATGCACTAAGCGCCGGGAGCCATTCGCTCAGGAGTTCGAGCTTCAGGTTTTGTTCAACCGCGTCGGCGAGGCGGTCGATGTCGCGCTCGCGGCGTTCATTCGGGTCGAAAACGGATTCCGGGCGGAAGCCGACCCATTCGAGCAGGACCTCGAGCGCGGGGGGGCTGTCGAACAGCCCGTGGCAGTAGGTCGCGAGGACTTGCCCGTCGTCGGAGACCGCGCCTTCGGGCGCGCCGTCGAGCAGCGTTGCGGGGCGCTTCAACGCGGGGCCGCGCGTGACGCCCATGTGGATGCGGTAGCCTGAAATCGGCGGGTACGCGCCGTTCGCGTCCGCAAGCGCCAGCGTCCCGTGAACGTTTTCCAGGCGTTTTTCTTCTTCTAAGGTCGTCTCGAAGTCGAGAAGGCCGAGACCTTCGATGCTCCCCGGCGCGCCTTCGAGACCAAAGGGGTCGTGCAGACGCTTTCCGATGATCTGCAATCCGCCGCAGATGCCGATCACTTTGCCGCCGTAGCGCAGGTGGCGCCGGACGGCCGTCTCCCATCCCATCGCGCGGAGCCATTCGAGGTCGGCCTGGACGGCTTTGGAGCCGGGGAAGACGATCAGATCGCACGGCGGGATCGGCGCGTACGGCCCGACAAAGCAAAAATCGACGTCGGGGTGGAATCGCATCGGGTCGAGGTCGTTGTGGTTGGATATCCTCGGATACGCGGGCGCGATGACGCGGAGTTTCGCGTCGGTCTTCACGTCTTGCCCTTTGGGCAGCGCGTCTTCGGCGTCGAGGTAGAGGCCGTGCAGATACGGCAGTACGCCCAGGACGGGTTTGCCCGTGTGTTCTTCGAGCCAGGCGAGACCCGGTTCGAGAAGCGAGATGTCGCCGCGAAAACGGTTGATGACGAAGCCCTTGACGCGGTCGCGCTCGCTCGGCGTGAGGAGTTCGAGCGTTCCGACGAGGTGCGCGAGGACGCCGCCCCGGTCGATGTCGGCGACGAGGATCACCGGACAATCAACGGCTTCGGCGAAGCCCATGTTGGCGATGTCGCGCGCGCGCAGGTTGATTTCCGCCGGACTGCCCGCGCCTTCGACGACAATGCAATCGTACGCGGCGGCGAGCCGCGCCCACGATTCGAGGACGGCTTTCATCGCGCGCGGCTTGTATTCGTGGTACGCGCGCGCGTCGAGGTCCGAGCGCGCCTTGCCGTGGATGACGACTTGCGCGCGTTTGTCGGTCGATGGCTTCAGCAGGATGGGGTTGAAGTCGATGTGCGCCGGAACGCGCGCCGCCTGCGCTTGCAACGCCTGCGCGCGCCCGATTTCACCGCCGTCTACGGTCACTGCCGAATTGAGCGCCATGTTCTGCGGCTTGAAAGGCGCGACGCGCGCGCCGCGACGCGCGAGAATTCGGCAGATCGCCGCCGCGAGGACGGATTTCCCGGCGTCGGATGTGCAGCCCTGAACCATGAGACACGGCGTTTTATTCATTTTCAGTTAATCCCGGTCGGCGCACTTGCTGTCCGCAAGTGACGTGAAGCGGCTCGTGCTTCTTACGCATGAGTGATCTGATTCCTTTTCCAGTTCATTCATGCCGAGAAGACGAGCCGTAGACAGTACAAGGTGTACGGCAAGGCGAGTCGACAAAGGAAGGGATGAACTGGAAATGGAATGAAAAGGAATTATTGGTTTTTTCGGACAAGTTCATCGTAAAATTCCGGTTTCCTGTTTTGACGGCTCAATCTGTCATTTTCTCATGACTTTTCCGTTCGCGCCGGAGTTCGCGGCAACTTATTTTCAAGCGATTCCGCCCGCCCTCCTCCCGCCGCTCGCCGCGCTGCTCGGCGTTCTTCTCGACCGCACTCTCGGAGAACCCCGGCACGCGCATCCGCTCGCGGGTTTCGGCGCGCTCGCCGACGCGATCGAGCGGCGCTTCAACCGCGCGCAGACCGACGCCGCGCGCCGCGCCTGCGGCGTCCTCGCGTGGGCGCTCGCCGTCCTGCCTTTGGTCGCGCTCGCGTGGTACGCGACGCACACGCTCCCTTTTTCCCCGCTCGCCGATATTCTGTTGCTCTATTTCGCGCTCGGCGGACGCAGCCTCGCTGAACACGCCGAGCGCGTCGCGCGCGACCTCGCCAGCGGCGACCTCCCCGCCGCGCGCGAGCACGTCGGGTGGATCGTCTCGCGCGACACGAGCGCGCTCGACGCATCCGGCGTCGCGAAAGCCTGCGTCGAATCGACGCTGGAGAACGGGAACGACGCCGTTTTCGGCGTGCTCTTCTGCTTCTTTCTGCTCGGCGGGACGGGCGCCGTGCTCTTTCGCCTTTCCAACACGCTCGACGCGATGTGGGGGTACAAGAACGAACGCTTTCGTCATTTCGGCTGGGCGGCGGCGCGGATCGACGACGCGCTCAATTATCTGCCCGCGCGGCTGACGGCGCTTTCCTACGCGCTGCTCGGTCGGACGCGGCGCGCGCTAGCGTGCTGGCGGCGGCAGGCGCCGCTCTGGGAAAGTCCCAACGCCGGACCGGTGATGTCGTCGGGCGCGGCGAGCCTCGGACTCATCCTCGGCGGCGCCGCGATCTACCACGGGCAAGCGGAAGAACGCCCGCAACTCGGCGAGGGCGCGCCGCCCGACCACCGTGATATTCCACGCGCATTGACGCTCGTCCGCCGCGGCATCGCCCTGTGGCTTGCGATTTACTTCCTTGGAGGATTGGCCTGTGCTTGAACACGGAGGACGTTTGCGCGTCGCCGCGCAACAATACGATATTCCCCTGGAAAATTGGGTCGATCTGTCGACGGGGATCAACCCCGACGTCTACCCCGTCCCGCCGATCCCGCCGCGCTGCTGGAATCGCCTGCCCGAAGACAACGACGGGTTGGAGGCCGCCGCCGCGCGCTTCTACGGCAACGAAAGCCTGATCGCGTTACCGGGTTCACAGGGCGCGATCCAGTCCTTGCCCGCGCTCTTCCCCGGAATCGCGCTCGCTTGCCTCGCGCCGATCTACGAAGAACACCCGCACGCGTGGGAGCGCGCCGGGAACCCGCTTTCCCGCTTGCCGACGCTGTCGCGCCTTCTCGCGGCGGGGACGCCGAATGTCCTTCTCTGCAACCCGAACAACCCGACCGGGCAAAGCTTTACGCGCGACGACGTGCTCACCGCCGCAGAGTCCTTGCGCGAACGCGGCGGCTGGTTGATCGTCGACGAGGCTTTCGCCGACGCCGAACCCGAAAATGCCGTCGTCGAACTCGCGGGGAGCGCCCAAGCGCCGCAGCTTCTCGTCCTGCGCTCGATCGGAAAATTTTTCGGCCTCGCCGGCGCGCGCGTCGGCTTTCTCTTCGGCGCGCCGGAAAAACTCCAGCCGCTACGCGAAATGCTCGGTCCCTGGCCGCTCTCGTACCCGTCGCGCTTCGTCGCGCGCCGCGCGCTCGAAGACGCCGGCTGGCAGCGATGCGCGCGCGAGCGTCTCGCAAGCGCGTCGCGCCGCCTCGCGGCGATGCTCGCCCCACTCGGCGAAGTACACCGCACGGCTCTCTTCTGCTCGGTCAAAACGCCGCGCGTCGCCGAAGTCTTCGACCGATTCGCGCGCCGCGCGATCCTGACGCGGCGCTTCGACGCGCACGGTCTGCTGCGCTTCGGACTCCCCGGCATTGAGAGCGAATGGTCGCGCCTCGCCGGGGTTTTTCACGACAAATGAATACACAGAAACTCCGCCGCCGGCACACGCCGCGCCCCATGCCGTCTTCGTATGCCAAAATGCTTTTGAGAACGCTGTTCGCCCTCATGCTGTCGTTCTTTGCCGTCGCCGCGCGCGGAGAGGTCACCACATTCGACGGCACCGGCGCGCCGATCCGCCTCGATAAGCCCGCGCGCCGCATCGTGACGCTCGCGCCGCACCTCGCCGAAACACTCTACGCCGCTGGCGCGGGACGGTGGCTCGTCGGCGTCGTCGCGTACAGCAATTACCCGGAAGAAGCGAAAAAAATTCCGAGCGTCGGAAGCTATTCGCACTTCGACCTCGAAGCGATCGCCGCGCTGAAACCCGACCTCATCGTCGCGTGGGAGAGCGGGAATTCCCCGGCGCACCTCGAAAGACTCCGCAAGCTCGGTTTCACCGTCTATGTTTCGCAGCCCGACCGCATCGAAGATATACCGCCGGAATTGAGGAGTCTCGGCGTGCTCGCGGGGACTTCGGAAATCGCCGACGCCGAAGCGGCGCGCCTCGAAGCGCGCCTGGCCGCACTGCGCGCGCGCTATTCCACGCTGCCGCGCGTACGTACCTTCTACCAGATATGGCAACAGCCTCTGACGACGATCGGCGGAAAGCAGGTCATCTCGACCGTCATACGCCTCTGCGGCGGGGAAAATGTCTTCGGAGCGCTCGAACCGCTCGCGGCGAACGTCACGGTCGAATCGGTCGTCGCCGCGAACCCCGAAGTCATCATTGCGAGCGGCATGGACCAGTCGCGCCCCGAATGGCTCGACGACTGGCGACGCTGGGCGTCGATCACCGCAGTTGCGCGAAACAACCTTTTCTTCATCGACCCCGACCTGATGCAGCGTCATACGCCACGCCTCTTCGACGGCGCCGACCGCCTGTGCGAATACCTCGAAACAGCACGGGGGCGCAGGGGGTCAGGGATCAGAAATCAGGGATCAGGAATCAGATGACAGGGATCAGATCAATTACCGGCGGCGTTGCCGCCGGAAAAGGATCAACGAAACACCGATCGGTTTTCTTCTGATCCCTGATCCCTGACATCTGATATGCGCATATGGAATCGTTGGGCTTTGCTTCGCCGCAGCCCAACCTATACCGCCGTAGGGGCACGGCGCGCCGTGCCCACATATACCCTTTGTCCTATGACAAGCCCAATTCATCCCAAATCGCGTCGACGCGGCGTTTCGTTTCAGGGTCAGCGACGATCGGTCTTCCCCATCCGCGCCGTGTTTCGCCGTCCCGTTTGTTCGTCGCGTCGATTCCCATCTTGCTGCCGAGGCCCGCGACCGGCGAGGCGAAGTCGAGGTAATCCATCGGCGTATTTTCGACGATCAGCGTGTCACGCGCCGCGTCGACGCGCGTGCTGATCGCCCAGACGACCTCCTTCCAGTCGCGCACGTCGATGTCGTCGTCGGTGACGATGATGAATTTGGTATACATGAACTGCCGCAGGAAGCTCCAGACGCCGAACATCACGCGGCGCGCGTGACCGGGATATTCCTTTCGGATCGAGACGACGGCGACGCGGTACGAACACGCTTCGGGCGGCAGATAGAAGTCGACGATCTCCGGAAATTGTTTTTGCAGGAGCGGGATGAAGACTTCGTTGAGCGCGACGGCGAGCACCGAGGGTTCGTCGGGCGGTTTGCCGGTGTAGGTGCTGTGGTAGAGCGCGTCGCGGCGCGTCGTGATGCGCTCGGCGGTAAAAACGGGGAAGCGCGCGCGCTCGTTGTAGTAGCCCGTATGGTCGCCGTAGGGGCCTTCGAGCGCGGTTTCCACCGGGTCGACGAAGCCTTCGAGGACGATTTCGGCGGTCGCGGGGACGTGCAGCCCCTTTTGCAGTTCGCCGACGCACGCGGCGAGTTCGGTTCTTTCTCCGCGCAGGAGGCCGGCGAACTGATATTCCGAGAGCGTATCTGGGATCGGCGTCACGGCGGCGAGCAAGGTCGCCGGGTCGGCGCCGATCGCGACGGCGACGGGGAAGGGTTTTCCCGGAGCGTTCCGGCAATGCGCGGCGAAGTCGAGGGCGCCGCCGCGATGGGGAAGCCAGCGCATGATGAGCTTGTTCGGCGCGATCAGTTGTTGCCGATAAATCCCGACGTTCTCTCGCGGCTTGTCCGGCCCGCGCGTGACGGTCAAGCCCCAGGTAATCAGCGGCGCGGCGTCTTCGGGCCAGCAGTGCTGGATCGGAAAGCGCGACAGGTCGACGTTTGGGCCTTCCACGACGATCTCGTGACACGGCGCGGACGAGACGATTTTCGGCGGCATGTTCAGCGCCTGCTTCAGGAGAGGCCATTTCGCCAGCGCGTCTTTGAGGCCACTGGGGGGTTCGGGTTCCTTGAGCGACGCGAGCACGCGACCGAGCGCGCGCAGCGCGTGCGGATCTCCGGCGGCGGCCTCATCGATCGCGTCGATGCCGAGCGCGACGCGGCGCGGCGTCCCGAAAAGATTGGCGACGATCGGGTGGGAAGAGTCTTTCGGTTTTTCGAAAACGACAGCCGGACCGCCAACGCGCAGGACGCGGTCGCAAATTTCGGTGACTTCGAGCTTCGGGTCGACTTCGACGCGGACGCGTTTCAACTCGCCCAAGGTTTCGAGCTTCGAGAGAAAGGCGCGCAGGTCGCGGCAGGCCACGGCTCAGAAATGCAACTGGCGCAGATAGTCGAGCGCGATCCCCGCGAAAACGCACGCGCCGACCCAGTGATTGTACCGGAATGCCTTGAAGCACTTTTGCGGGTCGCGATCCCTGATCAGCGTGAAAAGGTAAAGCGCCAATACTGCCGCCGCGCCTATCCCGACGTAATAGGGCCATCCGCGATACAGCCCCTGTCCGAGCCAAGCGAGCAGGCCGAGCATGGCGGCATAACACGCCATGACGAACGGAACGTCGAAACGCCCGAAGGTGATCGCCGAAGTCTTGACGCCGATCTTGAGGTCGTCTTCGCGGTCGACCATTGCGTATTCAGTATCGTAGGCGAGCGTCCAGAAAACGCTGGCGACGAGGAGGTACCAGCACGTCTTCGGAAGCGCGTCCGTCTGCGCCGCGTACGCCATCGGCACGCCGAAACCCAGCGCGACGCCGAGGTAAAGTTGCGGGACGGAGAGGAAGCGTTTCGTCAGCGGGTAGGTCGCCGTGAGGAGGAGCGCGACGAACGCGAGGCAGATCATCGTGAGGTTTCTGAAGCACAGGACGAGCGAAAACGAGAGCGCCAGGAGGGCGGCGCACAGCGCCAGCGCCTCCTTTGTCGAGACCTTTCCCGATACGAGCGGACGATCGCGCGTCCGCGCGACGCGCGCGTCGAAGTCTCGGTCCATGAGGTCGTTCAGGATACACGCGGCCGAGCGCATCATCACGGCGCCGAGGATGAATATCCAGACGACCATCGGGTCGGGCTGTCCGGCGGCGGAAATCCACAGCGCCCAGAGCATCGGCCACACCATCACAAGGGTGCCGACCGGCTTGTCGAGCCGCATCAGGCGTTCGTATTGATCGATACGCTCGACCAGCCGCTGAGTATCTTTCATTCCTTTTCCAGTTCATTCATGCCAAGAAGATGAGCCGCAGACAGTACAGGCAGTACGGCAAGGCGAAGTCGACGATGGAAGGGATGAAGTGGAAATGGAATCATGCGAGCATTCTACCAATCGCCGGGAACCTTCCCGGCGCGCTTCGGCTCGGCGGTTGCTTTCCCCTGATTAGCGGTTGCTTACAGAAGACAGAGGACTGAGGACAGAAGACAGAGCGCTCACTGCGTTCGCTTCGTGGCCTGTGTTCAGTATTCAGATGTCGCGTGGCTTGCCTCCATCAGATTACAGATACCTGATCACAGAGGCCGAAGGCCGTTCTGTCCTCTGTCTTCTGTCTTCTGTCCTCAGGCAAGCAGCATCTCCTCGCGGCTCCCCATCCATCGCTTCAAATGGTGTTCGACGCGATCCGGCGACTCGTGGAGCATTTTTTCGGCTGTCACGCGCGCGGATTCGACGAGTTCGGCGTCGGTTTCGAGGTTGGCGTAGCGGAGCATCGGGACACCCGACTGGCGGTTGCCGATGAATTCCCCCGGCCCGCGCAGCCTCAGGTCTTCGCGGGCGATCACGAAGCCGTCGGAATTTTCAAAAATGACCTTCAGGCGTTCGCGCGCCGCCGTCGAGAGCGGCGACTGGTAGAGGAGGACGCACACCGAATCGCGCGTGCCCCGACCGACGCGCCCGCGCAACTGGTGGAGTTGCGCAAGTCCGAAACGCTCGGCGTGTTCGATGATCATCAAACAGGCGTTCGGCACGTCGACGCCGACCTCGATGACCGTCGTCGCAACGAGCACGTCGATTTCACCCGCCGAAAACGCGCGCATCGCCGCGTCTTTTTCGTCGCCCTTCTGCCGCCCATGGACAAGCCCGACGCGCAGCCCGTCGAACTCTTCCGACAGCGTGGCGTAGGTATCGAGCGCGGTCTGAAGCTGGAGTTTTTCCGATTCTTCGATCAGCGGGCAAACCCAATACGCCTGCTTGCCGTCGGAAACCGCCGTGCGGACGCGCTCGACGACCTCGCCGCGCCGTCCGTCCGAGACGAGTTTCGTCACGATCGGCCTGCGCCCGGGCGGCAGTTCGTCGAGAACCGAAACGTCGAGGTCGGCGTAGTAGGTCATCGACAGCGTGCGCGGAATCGGCGTCGCCGACATCATCAACTGGTGCGGCGGCGTCGCGTCTTTCGTAACATCCTTGGCATTCGTACCCTTCGCGCTCCTCTCGCCTTTCTTTCGCAGTTCGAGCCGTTGCGCGACGCCGAAGCGGTGCTGCTCGTCGATGATCGCCAGACCGAGCCGGGAAAAATCGACCTCCTCGCGGATCAGCGCGTGCGTTCCGACGACGAGCTGCGCGTCGCCGGCGGCTTGTTTGCGCGAAGCCTCTTTCTCCGATTTTTTCTGGCTTCCGGCAAGCCAGACGACCTTGACGCCGAGCGGTTCGAACCAGGCTTTCAATTTGAGAAAGTTCTGCGCCGCCAAAATTTCGGTCGGCGCCATGAAGGCCGCTTGATAGCCTACTTCAACCGCCTGACAGATCGCCAGCGCCGCGACGATCGTCTTTCCGCTCCCGACGTCGCCCTGCAAGAGCCGCTGCATCGGGAAGGTCTGCGCGAGGTCGACGCGTATTTCGGCAGCGACGCGCGCTTGCGCGGCCGTCAGCGTAAACGGCAGGGACGCGAGCAGACGCTTTGCCAAAGCCCCGTCCGAGACAAGCGCGGGCGCGCCCTTTTGGCGCCGCGCGAGGTAGGCGCGCCGCAGGGAAAGCTGCTGCGCGAGCAGTTCGTCGAATTTGACCCGGCGCCACGCCGGGTGCGAGCGCGTCTGCAAGGCGGTCTCGTCGGCGTCCGGCGGCGGCGCGTGGAGCAGACGCAATGCGTCGGCATACGCGGGCAATTGCTTAGGAAGCACAGCCGCATCGAGGTATTCGGAAAGATCGGCGTCCTTGAGTGCGCGCGCGATGAGGCGGCGGAGCGCGGCTTGCGAGACGCCCGCCGTCGTCGGGTAAATCGGCGTCAGCGCGCGCGAAAGCGCTTCGTTTTCTCCGACGCTCCGATAGCGCGGATGGACGATCTCCGGCCCGAAATAGCCCACGCGGAGTTCGCCGAACACGCGCAGTTTCTTCTCCCGGTCGCGCGCTTCTTCGAACTGCCGTGTTTGACTCGCGTAAAAATTGAGGAAGCGCAGGACGACTTCCCCGCTCGAATCCGCCGCCCTGACGACGAGTTGGCGGCGCGGACGAAATTGAATCGAAACCTCGAGCACCTGGACTTCGAAGAGGAGCGGCGCGCCCGGGCGCGCGTCGGCGATTTTCGTCAGCGTCGTTTCGTCCTCGTAACGGATCGGCAAATGCAATACGAGGTCATCCGACCGCGAAAAGCCGAGTTTGCGGAGCTTGGCTTTCAGAGCGGGCGGCGCGTCAATCTCGTCGGCGGCGTGCATCGGCTCCCGCGAACCCCTGTTGAGCAGCGATTTTTCCAGCCGGAGCGACGCCGCGCCCTCCTCCCCGCATCATTCGGGCAAAACCAGCACCGCCTCGGCTTCGACGAGCGCATTGCGCGGCAGCGTAGCCACGCCGACCGCCGCGCGCGCGGGGAAAGGCTCGGAAAAATAACGCGACATCGCTTCGTTGACATTCCCGAAGTTCTTCATATTGACGAGGTAGATATTGAGCTTGACGACATCGGCGAGGGTGCCGCCCGCCGCTTCGGCGACGGCTTTCAGGTTCTCGAAAACGCGGGCGACCTGCGCGTCGATTCCGTCGACGAGTTGCCCGGTCGCCGGGTCGAGACCGATCTGCCCAGAGAGATAAACGGTCCCGCCGGCCTTGACTGCCTGCGAGTAGGTTCCGATCGCGGCAGGCGCGCTCAGTGTCGTGATGATCGTTTTCGAGGTCATGGTGTTTTGTCCTGAAGTGTTTTCAAATTCGCGCAAAGCCTCAGCGCCGACCCCTGCCGGGGTTCAGCGTCACGGCGTCGATTCCAAGCGCTTTCAGCTTCGCCTGCGCCTCCGCCATCTCCGCCTTGTTCTTGAACGGGCCGACGTGGACGCGCGCTTCGATCGTCGAGGGAATCCCTTCGAGCGTCAGCCGCGCGTGCAACTCTTCCGCGCGGCGCGGGTCGGCAAAAACACCGGCCTGGAGGGCAAAGCCTGAGGTGATGCGCGTTGTCGGCGGCAGCGATTGCCCCGCGACGGGCGCGCGACCGTCGGGCGCGCGCGTCCGCGAAGGCGGCAAGACGGGCAAGGGCGAAATTTCCGGACCGGGCGGCGCGTCGACCTTCGGGATCGCCCGGTCGACCGGCGCTGCCGACCCCTCGACCACCGGCGTCGCCGACGGCGCGGGGCGGATCGGCGGTCGCGGACGCCTCGACGGGTCCGTCGGGGCGGCTTCGGGCGCCCTCGTACCGGTCGGAGGAATCTGAGGAATCGGAGAAGTCAGGGGAATCGTCGGCGTCGGGGACGGCGCGCGTCCGGCGCCCGGCGCCTCGACGACCGGCGCCCCGGTGGGGGCGGTCGGCACGGCTTGCGGCGCGTCGGGTTTGGGGACTTCGGGACTTCCCGCGTCGGGAGCAGGCCCCCCTTCCGGCGTCGCGGACGGCGCGCTACCCGGCGTCTCGACGGACGCGGGCGGCGGCGTTTCGACCGGTGCTAGGGGCGCGGGCGGCGGGTCGGGGCGCCTCTGGGGAACAGGGGCGGGAGGCGGCGTGAAAGCCGCCGGCTCGTCGTCGTCTTCGTCGGCCTGCGGGCTATTGAAGCGATCGAAGAGCGCCAAGCCACCCAAAAGCGCGACGATCATCAGCACGGCGAAAACCATCCGCATAATCAGCTTGCGCCGGATCCCGGAAAGTTCGCCGTCCTCCAGACTTTTTTTACGCACGTAAAGCTCCTTTGAAAGCTCTAAAAGTTTCATTCCTTTTTCAAATCGTTCCTGCCGAGAAGACGAGCGCGCATAGGTTGGGCTGAGCGTAGCGAAGCCCAACATCCATAGCTTGATTCCACATAGTTTGGGTGAGCATAAGCAAGAGCCGCAACATTTCCACGCAAGGCGAAGTCGACCGGGGCGGTTTGGGAAAGGAATCAGACTCCATTATCGCGGTTTCTGACAAGCGCGACCACCAGTTCGGCCTCGGCGCGCGATATTCCGCAAAACTGCGAGATGCTCTCTATGCTTTCGCCCTGCGCCGCCATCTGCATGGCATCGTTGTAGAAGGGCGAGATTGGAGGAATCGCGGTCTTGTCTTCAACGACCGCCTCTACGGCCCTCTCCGCCGTTTCGCGGCAGGCTTCGCGCAAGAGAAGAATTTCCGCGCGCAGCCCCCCGACCTCCTTGCGGAGCTGGTCGATTTCGCGTTCGAGCGTGAGGACCTTCTTCTCGGTTTTTTGCGACGGCACTTCCGCCGGGGCGTCACGCAGCACGGGTTCCTGCTGCTCGTATTTCTGCGTGGACCTGCGGCGCTGTTCGACCGCAGGTTCGGGCGTGGGCGGAGGGTCGGGAGGCGCCGGAGACGCGGCTTCGACGGCGGTGTAGGCGGCAACCGCCGGGTGCGGAGGCGGCGTGTCGAAAAGATTGAGAAGGGGCTTTTCGCGCTTTAAGTTGTTGATCCGAAAAAAAACAAAGGCGGCATAAATCGCCAAAAGCACACAGGCGACTATCAGAAGCTCACGCCAGCTCAGATTGGCCAACACTCAAGACTCCTCGTTCTTTAGGATCGTGCGAGTTTATGGTTTGAGCGCGTATTATAACGGGCTTCGCCGTCAGGAATCAGGAATCAGGGGACAGAGGACAGAAGACAGAGGACGGAGCGGCCTTCGGCCTTTGTAATCAGGCATCAGTAGTCTGACGGAGCATCCCACGCGACATCTGACGACTGAAAACAGATCACGAAGCGAGCGCCAGCGAGCGCTCTGTCTTCTGTCCTCTGTCTTCTGTCCTCAGATCTCGTTAAATTCCTCGAGCCGTTCGGAAAGGCCCGTTTTTTCGTCGCCGCGCACCCAAGCGTAGAGGACGGGGAGGACGAGGAGCGTGAGCAGCGTCGTCGTGACCATCCCGCCGACGATGACGAGCGCGAGCGGGCGCTGCGCTTGGGATCCGATCGCGTGGGAAAGCGCCGCCGGCAAGAGGCCGAGGCTCGCCAGCAGAGCTGTCATCAAAACGGGGCGAAGCCTGAGCGACGCGCCTTTTATGATCGCCTTGTGGAAGTCTTTCGTCGTTTCTTCCAGGTTCTTCGAGATGTACGAAAGGAGAATTACGCCGTCCTGGATTGCGATGCCGAAAAGCGAGAGGAAGCCGATCCCCGCAGAAATGCTCAGGTCTTCTCCGGAAATGTAGAGCGCACCGATCCCGCCGATCGCTGCGAAGGGGACGTTGAGCAGGACGAGCCCCGCGTCGCGCCCGTTGCCGAAGGTCGAGTAGAGGAGCAGGAAGATCACGAGCAGCGTGATCGGGATGATGACGGCGAGTTTTTTCTGCGCCTCCTTCATCTGGTTGAATTGCCCGTCCCACGCCATGCGGTAGCCTCGCGGTAGTTCGACTTCTTTCTGCATTTTCTTTTGCGCCTCGGCGACGGCGGATCCCAGGTCGCGCCCACGGACGCTGAACTTGATCGCGATGTAGCGCCGCGCGCGTTCGCGGTAGATGAAGAAGGGGCCGTCGCTCACTTCGACGTCGCTCACCATCGACAGGGGGATGCGTTGCCCGCTCGGCGTGTCGACGAGCAGGTTGCGAATCTGTTCGACGTTTTCGCGCTGCGACTCGGTATAACGGACGGTCAGGTCAAAGACGCGTTCGCCTTCGAGTATCGACGTCGCCGCGTTGCCGCCGAGGCCGTTTTGCACGACGTTGCTGATATCCGCGACGTTGACGCCGAAGCGCGCGGCTTTGGCGCGGTCGATCGAGATGTTCAAGGTCGGCTGGCCGAGTTCGCGGAAAATGCCGACTTCTTCGACGCCCTGGATGCTTTTCAGGACTTGTAGTATCTTTATCGCTTTGTCATTCAAGACGACGAGGTCGTCGCCGAAGACCTTGACCGAATTTTCTCCTTTCACGCCGGAGAGCGCTTCTGCGACGTTGTCCTGGATGTACTGCGAAAAATTGTAATTGATGCCGGGAATCGTTTGGAGCGTTTTCTCGATCCGCTTGATGACGGTGAAGCGCGTTTCGCCTTTCGGCCAGGCGTCGGGATGTTTGAAATATACGGCGAATTCCAGATTGAACACGCCGCCGACGTCGGTGCCGTCGTCGGGGCGCCCGATCTGCGCGACGACCGTATTGACTTCGGGTTGCTGGTACAGAAGCTTGCGGATTTTCTTTGCGACTTCCGACGAGTACGGCAGGTCGACGGTATTCGGCAAGAGTACGCGAATCCACAGGTTGTTTTCTTCGAGCGTCGGGAGGAAACTCGTCCCCAGATGAAAGGACACGAATACCGCGACGCCAAAGGCGGCGAGCGCGCCGCCCAATACAGATTTCGGACGTTTCAGGAGCCATTCGAGCAAAGGCCGGTAACGCTCGAGCATCCAGCCGACGAATTTCGGCGAATGATCCTGCGCGCCGTTCTTGAACAGGAGGTAGGAAACCGAGGGGACAAAGGTGAGAGACAGTACGATCGACGCCATCAAGGCGATCCCCATCGTATAGGCCATCGGCCGGAAGATCTTGCCTTCGACGCCGTCCATGATGAAGAGCGGCGAGTACGCGACGATGATGATTCCGGTCGAGAAAATCATCGCGCGCTGGACTTCGGCGGAAGCCGCGACGACCGAATTCCACGCGCCTTCGTTGCCGTTCTCCTCCATCCGGCGCATGATGTTCTCGATGATGATGACTGCGGCATCGACGATCAGCCCGAAGTCGATCGCACCGAGCGAAATGAGGTTCGCGGGGACGCCCAACTTCTGCATCCCCGTAAACGAAGCGCAGAGCGCGAGCGGAATCACCGCCGCGACGGTAATCGCCGCGCGGAAACTCCCGAGGAAGACGTAGAGGACGACGAGGACGAGCGAAATGCCGAAGAAGAGTGAATGTTTGACGGTGTTCGTCGTGAGGTCCAGCAGGTTTTGCCGGTCGTAGAAAGGGATGATCTTGAGACCTTCGGGCAAAAGGCCACGCGTATTGATTTCCTGAATCCGCGCACGGACTCGGTTGAGCATTTCGGTCGCGTTCCCGCCCCGACGCATCAGGACGATGCCTTCGACGACTTCGTCCATCTCGTTGAACTGCACCTGCCCCAGCCTCGGCGCGAATCCGACGCCGACTTCGGCGACCTCGCCGACGTGGATCGGGATTCCCAGGTTCTCGGCGACGACGATGTCGCGGATGTCATCCTCGGACTGGATCAGACCGACGCCGCGCACGACGTAGCGCTGCTCGCCGTTGTTCAGAACGTCGCCGCCGACGTTCGCATTCGCGTTCGAGAGCGCCGTCACGAGCTGTTCGAGACTCACGCCGTAGGCCTGGAGTTTGCCCGGAACCGGGCGGACCTGGTATTGCTTGACGAGGCCGCCGAAACCCGTGACTTCGGCGACGCCGGGGACGACTTTCAGGAGTTTGTAGATGTCCCAGTCCTGGTAGGTTTTCAGCGTGATCAGGTCGTGCCGGTCGCTTTCGAGACGGAAGCGCATGACTTCGCCGAGCGCGTCGGCGTCGGGGCTGAGGCGCGGCTGAACCCCAGTGGGCAGGCTTGCGTTGGCGAGGTAGAGTTGCACGTTGTGCCGCGCCCTGAACGGGTCGGACCCTTCGCGGAACTGGAGCGTTACGACCGAGAGACCAAAGAGCGAGACCGAGCGGAACGAGCGGATGTCGGGGACGCCCGCGAGCGCCGTTTCGATCGGAATCGTCAACTGCCTTTCGATCTCCAGCGTGCTCCTCCCATGCCATTGCGTGATGACCTGGACGTTGAGTGGCGAGATGTTCGGGTAGGGTTCGATCGCCAGGTGCTTCAGCGACCAGAGTCCGAGGGCGACGAGGCCGGCGCACGCGAGCAGGACGACGACGCGAAACTTCAGGATCGAGTGAATCGGGTGATCGGAATAGGAAAGCATGCGAATCACCCCCGAAACATCGCTGAGCGCGGCTGCGCCGCGCGTGTCGCAGCATTCGCTGCGACACGCGGAAAGGCAGGCGTGACGCGCGTGTACGCCGCGCGACCGAAAAGCTCGGCGCGACAATCCGGCGCGCTCCGGAATCGGGATCCCGAAGCGGGTAATTCGACTGCGAAGGGGGGTGTGGGAGCGGGAAGGCTTGCGGCGAATGCGGCGGGATACGCGCGCGCCTCGAGGCTTAAACGGCTAGGCGATAGTAAAGGCTGGCTGGCTGGCTGGCTGGCTGGCTGGCTGGCTGGCTGGCTGGCTGGCTGGCTGGCTGGCTGGCTGGCTGGCTGGCAAAATTATACGCTCTTGACATCGCCTTGTCAAGAGCGTTTGTCATTTCGTGCATCTTTTTCTCTCCAGAGAAATCAGCTTTCGAAAAGAGCCGCAAAATCCAGGGGGATTCCCCTCGACGCCGACTCCTGGAGAATCTTAGCGAATTGCAAACCATTTGTCACACTTTTCGAGCTTTCAGGCTCGTCTTTTTTTCAGACTGCCCTTATTCCATCATTCATGCGCATACGGAATCGTTGGGCTTCACATTCGTTCAGCCCAACCTATACCGCCGACAGGGCACGGCACGCCGTGCCCCTACCCCAACTTTAACAACAAAAGTTAAAGGAGGGGTTTTTTTGTGGTTAATAGGGAGGTAAGTGATTGATAAATAAAGGGGTGAGGAAACGCCGGTCG
>JAISAZ010000118.1 GCA_031266435.1 Accumulibacter sp. | reverse complement strand
CGGGGGACAGAAACGCGCATGTGCGCTGCAGTGTGGCGGACAATTCGAATACGCCGCCGGAGAGTTTGACGGCACTGGCAAAAGACGATCGCTGGAATGTACGTATATTCGTGGCAGGGAATCCGGCTACGCCGCCGGACGCTTTGCTTGCGCTGGGGAAGGAAAAGAGCACGTATATGCGCTGGCACGTGGCGGAGAACCCCAACACGCCACGAAGAGTTTTGGCGGAATTGGCGAGGGACAAAAACGCGGAGATGCGCTGGGGTGTCGCGGGGAATTCGGCAGCGCCGCGGAAAGTTTTGGTCGCAATGGCGAGTGACGAGAGTGCTACAGTGCGCGAAAGCGTGGCGAATAACCCCAACACTCCGGCGGGTGTTTTGGCGGTGCTGGCGAGGGACGGAAACGCGAAGGTGCGCGGAGCGACCGAGCATTGGCTTTCGTCAGGTGTGGCAGGGAATTCGGCTACGCCGCCGAAGATTTTGGCGGCGCTGGCAAAGGATGAGAGCGTGGCGGTACGTTGGGGCGTTGCAATGAACCCGCTTACGCCGCAAAAGGTTTTGGCGGCGTTGGCGAAAGACGATAGCTGGCATGTACGCGTCAGTGTGGCGTGGAACGCAAACACGCCGCCAAGGATTTTGGCGGTGCTGGCGAAGGATGTGAGGTCGCGTGTGCGCTCGTGTGCGGCGAGTAACTCGAATACTCCCCCCGATGCTTTGGCGGCGCTGACGAGAGAGAGAAATCCGGATCTGCGCAAAAGAGTGGCGAAGAATTCAAATACGCCGCTCGAAACGCTGAAAAAGCTTTCGATGAAAGACAGGAATTGGGTTGTACGCCGTTTGGCAAAAAAGAACATCGCGTCCCGCGAGACACTTGCTGAAAAACCCGAAGGCGCGTAGGAAGCGCGCCGGGGTTTTCGGTCGAGGGCGCGTTTGCGTATGCTACCCAGATGGAGCGAAAAAGCCGGATTCGTATCGTCGGCGGCCGGTCGTATAATCCTGAAAATGGCTTGGACGTGCCGGCGAGCCTTGACCCGTACAAGGTTGGCGGCGTGATTCGTCCAGAGAAATCGGGAGTCCAGACGATGAATAAGCGATCAGAGATGAACCCTGAGCAATCCTTCTTCGCGGTGTTCTGCATTGAGGCGCTGGCCGACGAGCTTCACACGACGGGTGACAAGGTCTACCGGATGCTCACGGAGGACAGCGACATTCTCGACGCGTACATCGTGCCGCATTACGACGCGCTGCACACACAGGGGCGCGAATGGATCGTCGATGATCTGAAAGGGCTGATGGCGAAGAGGGGCTTGATTCCTTTTTCAGATCGTTTATGCCGAAAAGACGAGCCGCAGACAGTACTAGCAGTACGGCAAGGCGAAGTCGACGAAGGCAGGGACGAATTGGGGAAGGAATGATCCGATGATTTTATATCACGGCTCTTACCAAGCGATCGAAAAGCCCGATTTGTCGTTTTCCCGGAAGCTCGTCGACTTCGGTGCCGGGTTTTATACGACGCCGCTGAAAGAGCAGGCGATCCATTGGTCCGCGCGATTCAGGGGCAAGGGGATGAAAGCCGTTGTGTCGTCGTATGCGTTTTTGCAGAGGCCAAACGAGGAAGTCCTGCCCGATAGGATCAGAATCCTTGAATTCGATACGCATTCGATCGATTGGCTGAATTTCATCACGGCATGCAGGCTGGGTAAGCCGATTGACGAAGAATGGGACTTGATTCTGGGTGGCGTCGTCAATGACAAAGTATTTGATTTGTTGCAACTGCATTTCGACGGCCTGATTTCTTCGGAAGAAGCGATCGGACGCTTGCGTTACAACAAGCCTAATTTTCAGTATTGCTTCAAGAATCAATCGCTGATCGACGATTTCCTGCATTTTGTCGGCGCGGAGGAGGTGTGATGCTTGCGAATCGTTTGTTGATTGGACACAAATGCGACGGCGTGATCCGGGCGTACGCCAAGCTTGCCGATATCCCCTTACGCGAAGCCTTCGATGTGTTTTACAAGTCGATTTTGTACACGGAAATCGTCGGCGGCGTATCCGATATGCACTGCCGGAGCGACGGGTACCTTGCGGAAGAATTGTCGCTTGAAGTGAATCAGGGATCAGGGATCAGGAATCAGGAATCAGATCAGTGAGCGGCGGCTTCGCCGCCGGAGTGACGAAACCCCACCAGGTATAGGTTGGGGTGAGCGTAGCGATGCCCAACATCTCGCTTGCGCGAAGCGCAAGCCACGACAGGATCGGCATCATTTCCGCAAAAGCGGACCCATTGGCGCGATCGGTTGGCGCGCAGGGGCACGGCGCGCCGTGCCCAGGGTTTCATTCCATTTCCAAATCGTCCCCATTCCATCATTCATGCGCCAACGGAATCGTTGGGGGTGGTTGCACAACCCCACCGAAAACCCCCCGGGGGCCGGCGCGCCCGGGGAGCGCGCGGCCCTGCGCAGGGCGTTTTTGGTTGGGCTGCGGACCGAAGCCCAACGTTCCCATATGCGCGTGAATGATGGGACGCGGGTATGGAAATGAAATGAAACCCTGGGCACGGCACGCCGTGCCCCTACAAGATCGCGCGCCCATCGACGATGCGCGGATGGTTGACACCTCTTTTGCGGGAATAATGCCGATCCTGTCGTGGCTTGCGCTTCGCGCAAGCGAGACGTTGTGGCTCTCACTTCGTTCAGCCCAACCTATACCATTGGGGTAATTTTACCCGCCGCTGTGTTGGGCATCGCTGCGCTCACCCCAACCTATGCGTAGTGGGTGTATTTCCTGTTCGACCCGCGGCTTTTTTCGACCGGGTATTTCAAGGCGTTTTTTTCGATCTTTGCGCGTGTGGCTTCGACGAGGTCGATGCCGGCTTTTTCGGCGATGAGGATGAGGTAGATCAAGACATCGGCGCATTCGTCGCCGAGCGCTTCACGTTCCTTCGCGTCGCCGCTCTGCGCGGCGACGGCCTCGATTTCGTCGTCGCTTTTCCACTGCGTGAGTTCGAGCAATTCCGCCGCTTCGAGGTTCAGCGAGACGATCAAATTCCGCAGGGTGTGGAAGCGGCTCCAATCCCGCGCGTCGCGGAATTGGAGCACAGCCCGTCTGATTTCGTCGAGCGGCATGATGCCGTGGACTCAGGAAAAGAAGCGTACCTTGGCTTCTTCGGGAAGGGTCATTCCCGTCGTGTTGGCGCGCGCGAGGAGTTCCCAGTAATATCGATACGAGGCGCGGTCGTGCAGGGTGCCCTTGTGCGAGATCGGCCCCCACGAATTGTCCTGCGCGGCGACCAGGATTTCCGTCGCCATTTCGACTTCGGAAAAGTCCGGGCGCATCGCTTCGATGATCGGGATGATCTGGTTCGGGTGGATGCTCCACATCCGCAGACAGCCGAACTCGTTTTTCGCGCGGAGCGCGTCGTTCCGGATGAAGTCGATGTCGTTCAGTTCGGTCGTGACGTTGTGCGTCGGCACGACGCCGTGCGCGAGCGCGGCGTTCGTGATTTCCGCCTTGGCGCGCGCGATCAGCGGGTGGTCGAATTGTCCGGGGCTCTTCATCGCCGCGCCGGGAATCGCGCCGTGGTGTTCGGAGACGAAGTCCATCAGCCCGAAATCGATCGATTCGACGCCGGGGAGTGCCGCGATTTCCCATACGTCGTGCAGGGCGCCGAGCGTTTCGATCAGGACGTGGACGGGGATTTCACGCTCGATTCCCGCCGCCGCTTCGACTTTGCGAAGCCCTTCGATTTGCGTGCGCGCGTCTTTTGCGCTGCGCGGCTTGGGAAGCATGATGAAGGGGAGGCGGGGTCCCGCTTTGGGAATCAGAATTTCGAGGTCTTTTTCCCAGTGGGGGTGCGTCACGTCGTGAATTCGGACGGCGACGCGACCGAAGCGGTTTTCCGAATCCATGACCAGCGCAGCGCACATTTCCGCGTGTTCTTTCTCCGCGCCCGCGCGCGCGCCGTCTTCACAGTCGCAGGTGACGTCGAAGAGAGGTCCGATTTCGTTCTGGAATTGTATCGCCTTCCTCAGGAACTTTTCCGAGCCGGCGTAGTGGTCGACGACGGGGAGGATCGGGAAGGGCTTTTCACCGGGGAAGAGGATGGAAGCAGGATGTTGCATGGAAGACTCCTTTTTCGTTGACTTGCATACCGCGTATTATGCTACGGAGAAGGCAAAGAGGATTGCTTTATTGAGAAGTATGGGTTCATTTTCGACGAACGCTGTCGTCGCGCGGGCACGAAAAAAGCCGCGCGGCGCGCGGCTTTTGATGGAGCGCCGAATCGGCGGGGGATCAGAGCAGGTGCTTGACCGTCGCCGCCTCCTTGCGCAACTCGTTGAGAGAGGTGTCGAGTTTCGCGCGCGAGAATTCGTCGATTTCAACGCCCTGGACGATCTTGTAGTTTCCATTCTTGCATTCGCACGGAAAGCCGAAGATGAAACCCTCTTCGATGCCGTAGGAACCGTCGCTCGGAACGCCCATCGTGACCCAGTCGTCGCGTCCGATGACCCAGTCGCGGACGTGGTTGAGCGCGGCGTTTGCGGCGGAGGCGGCCGACGAGAGGCCGCCGCGCGCGTCGATGATGACCGAGCCGCGCTTGGCGATCGTCGGGACGAAATAATCGAACTTCCACGAGGCGTCGCCGATCAGTTTTTCGACGGCGTCGCCGTTCGACTCGCAATGGCGATAGTCCGAGTACATCGTGTCGGAGTGGTTGCCCCAGACGACGAGTTTTCTGAAGCTCTCTATCGGGCGGCCGGTTTTCGCGGACAACTGCCAGAGCGAGCGGTTGTAATCGAGGCGCAGCATCGAATGGATGTTCGCAGCATTGATGCGACCGACTTTTTTCGCGGCGTTCCGGGCGATGTAGGCGTTGGTGTTGCAGGGGTTGCCGACGACGAGCACCTTGACGTCGGGGTTCGCGGATTCCGCGATCGATTTTCCGTGCACGGCGAAGATTTCGCCGTTGACGGTGAGAAGCGACGCGCGGTCCATCCCGGCGCCGCGCGGCCTGGAGCCGAGCAGGATGCAGATTTCGGCGTCCTTGAAGCCTTCGTTCGGGTCGGCTGACATGAACATCCCGGCGAGCGACGGATACGCGCAGTCTTCGAGTTCCATCATGACGCCTTTCGTCGCGGGCAGCATTTCCGGGAGTTCCAGCAACTGGAGGATGACAGGCTGGTCTTTTCCGAGCATTTCACCCGATGCGATCCGGTAAAGCAGGTTGTACGCGATCTTTCCGGCGGCGCCGCTGACCGCGACGCGAATGGGAGCTTTGGGCATGTTTTACTCCTATGAATGAGAGAGGATATTCTGATGCACGTGAAGCATTATCCTGTAAATCGCGGTCGAATGCACCCGTACTTGCGCGGAGGGGTGTGGACTCGTTTCTTCGTCCGCGCTATTCGCTGGGAAGGTCGATGCCTTTCAGTTTGCGGTAGAGGTCGACGGCGTACGAGTCGGTCATCCCGGTGACGAAGTCGGTGATCCGCAGGAGGCGCAAGTAGGGCGTCGGGTCGGGCATGCCTTTCGGGCCGAGGAATTGCGCGGGCAGGAGCCTGAGCAGCATGCGTTCGCGGGCCGTCATCGCGCGCCGTCCGACGCCGGCTTCGACGGCGGCGGTGAAAAGCGAGAGGAGTCCGCCGAGGACCTCGAAGCCCGCCGTCTCGATTTCGAGCGCGGGACGCGCGACGTAAATCTGGTCAAACGCGACTTCCCGGACGGTATGCAGCGGCCCCGCGAGCGGCGAATCGTCGAGCAGGTCGCGGTCGAAGTCGCCGGAGACGATCGCCGCTTCGTTTTCGAGGAAAACGGCGGCCGCGTTTTCGAGCAGGCGACCGATCGCCTTGGCGCGCAGGTATTCGATGCGTTCCTTCGGTTCTGCCATCCGGGCGAGTTTGTCCGCGCTCACGCCGCTCCCTGCCAGGTCGGCGAGCAGGTGTTCCGCGTCTTCGGTGCGGACGAAGCCGACGCGCGAGGCGTCTTCCAGGTCGATGATCAGATAGCAGATGTCGTCGGCGACTTCGACGAGGAAGGCGAGCGGATGCCGAAGCCACGCCTGATGCGGCAGGCGTTCTTCGAGTCCCGTCGCTCGCGCGACGCGCTCGAACGCAGGGAAATCTTCCTGGAAAAATCCGAATTTTTTGTTGCTGTTGCCCAAGGGTTCGAGGGGTTCGGAGGCTTCATGCTCGAGCGCGGAGACTCTCGGATATTTCGTAAAAGTCGCCAGAACCGCGCTCGTCAGTTGCAAGCCCGGATTCGCCGGACTTTGCAGACGCGTCAGGATACGAAAGCCCTGCGCGTTGCCGTCGAATCGCTCGAAGTCCGCGCGTTCGGCGCGCGTAAAATCGTAAGTCTCGAAGAGTCCGGACGACTTGAACCACTCGCGGATTACGTCCTCTCCGGCGTGCCCGAACGGCGGGTTGCCGATGTCGTGCGCGAGGCACGCCGCCGCGACGATCGCGCCGAAGTCCGCCGCT
Source organism: Accumulibacter sp. (assembly GCA_031266435.1). Taxonomy (GTDB): domain Bacteria; phylum Pseudomonadota; class Gammaproteobacteria; order Burkholderiales; family Rhodocyclaceae; genus Propionivibrio. The sequence continues at coordinate 24,255 of JAISAZ010000118.1, read as the reverse complement.
TCCACGTGCTTCAGGGAATGGCGGTCGATGATTTCGCGCCCGACGGCCGCGCCGAGCGAACGCCCGACGCAGCTCGTTTCGAGACTGTGCGTGAGCCGCGTTCGCACGTAGTCGCTGCGCGAGAGCGGAAAAACCTGCGTCTTGTCCTTGAGGCGCCGGAACGCCGAGGTAAAGACGATGCGGTCGTAATCCTGCTGGAAGGCGGTGCGTTCGGGGGTGCCGGACGTGGCGCCCGCGCCGAGCCGTTCGGTCGAGAGGAAGTGTTCCCAGTGCGTAGGCAAATCCATGTGAGTGGTGATCCTATTCATTCTGCCAGTGTACCCAAAAAACGCGCGTATTCCATTTTCGGAGCGCGCATAATTTGTCGTCCGGCCGTTTCGTTCAGGGTCGCTTGCATCGGCAGGGGGATCCATTGGAAACTTTTCGATTTTTCGGTTTTGCCACGGATGCCTGCGTATACTGCCGTCTTCTACCTCGCTCGGCGCCTTTTGATGCGTCGAGAGACGAGTGTGAAACCCCGATCTTGAAATGGAGCAAGCACCCCGTGAAATTCCTGCACATCTCCGACCTGCACATCGGCAAAAGCGTCAACGGTTTCTCGATGCTCGGCGAGCAGAAACACGCTTTGGGACAGATCATCGAATACCTCAGGGCGGAGCGTCCTTCCGTCGTCGTCATCGCGGGCGATGTGTACGACCGCGCCGTGCCGGGCGTCGACGCCGTCCAGGTATTCGACGATTTTCTGACCGCTCTTGCCGGTGAAGAAGTCGTCGTGCTGCTGATTTCGGGCAACCACGACTCGCCCGAGCGCTTGAATTACGCGAGCCGTCTCCTGACGGACAAGCGTTTATTCCTCTACGGCGCGTTCGACGGCACGCTCCGAAAGCATACGCTCGCCGACGAGCACGGCGACCTGAACTTCTGGCTCTTGCCCTTCATAAAACCGTCGTCGGTTCGCGGGTTTTTTGGCGATCAAAGGATCGAAACCTACGGCGACGCGCTTGCGGCGGCTTTGGATTCGGCGGGAATCGACTATGCTGAACGCAATATTCTCGTGTCGCACCAGTTCTACGTGAAGGCGGGTGTATCCCCAATTCGGTCAGAATCCGAGTTGAATCCCGTCGGCGGACTCGACGCGGTCGACGCGGGGCGGATCGAGAACTTCGACTACGCCGCGCTTGGGCATTTGCACGGGGCGCAGACCGTCGGCGGAGAGAATCTCCGCTACGCGGGGTCGCCGATCAAGTATTCGCTCTCCGAATGGCGGCACGAAAAATCCGTCACGCTCGTCGAACTCGGAAAGAAAGGCGCTTTGACTGTCCGCGCGCTCCCTCTTTCTCCGCTCCACGACATGCGCGAGATCAAGGGAGAACTTGCGGTGCTGACGAGCGACGAAGTCTCCTCGCTCGCCGACCGGGAGGATTATCTTCGCGTCATTCTTACCGACGAAGAGGAAATCATCGACCCGATGGGAAAGCTCAGGAGCGTTTATCCCAATATCATGAGTATCGACTTTGAAAACGCGCACACGCGCGTCGATACGGGCGCGATTTTCACAGACGCCGAAACGATCGAGAAGTTGTCGCCCTTCGACCTGTTCAGCGAATTTTTTCTCAATACGCAAGGCTCGACGATGAGCGAGGAACAGTCCGAAATCGTACGCGAATTGCTCGACGAGGAGGGGGAACGATGAGACCCGTCAGACTGACGATGAGCGCCTTCGGCTCCTACGCCGACGCGCAGACGCTGGAACTTGCCGAACTCGGAGCGAGCGGGCTGTATCTGATCACGGGGGAAACGGGTTCCGGCAAGACGACCGTGTTCGACGCGATCTCGTTTGCGCTGTTCGGCAAGGCGAGCGGTTCGGGGCGCGACGACTACGTCATGCTCCGTTCGGACTTCGCGGGAGATAAGGCGAAAACCTACGTCGAACTCGACTTCCTCTCCGGCGGAAGTCTTTACAGGATCAAGCGCGGCATCCGAAAAGCCGGAGGGCAGGAAGTCGACCTGGTTTTACCCGACGGCACGACGTGGAGCAAGCGTAAGGATGTCGATCAGAAAATTGCCGATGTCGTCGGGCTCGACCGCGAGCAATTCGCCCAGATCGCGATGATCGCGCAGAACGATTTCCTGCGCTTTCTGCAAAGCGGGACCGACGATCGCCTGAAGATTCTGAGACGAATTTTCGGTACGACGCCGTTGAAGCGCTTCCAGGAGCGGATCGCGGAGCGGGTCAAGGGCGAGAGTGAGAAACGCGCTCGGTTGATCCACGATTTTGAGCGCCACGAAGTCGATGTGTACAGGCGCGGCGAGCGCTTTGCCGAATGGGAAGTGCAGATCAAGGCCGATACGGCGGAAGTGACGAAAGCCGACGGAAAACTCGTCGAATACGATAAGGCGAAAGAAAAACTCGCCGCCGCGCTCGCGCTCGCCGAGGACTTGAGCAAGAAGTTTTCCGAACTCTCGAAGGTTTTGGCCGCGCTCGAAAAACACGCAGGGATGTCCGATGAAATCGGCGCGCTCAAACGGCGCGCGTCTCGCGGCGAGACCGCCTTGCGAAAAGTCAAACAGCATGCAGACGAGGCGCGAAAGACGGCGGCGAACCTCGTCGCCGCGCGTAAGACCCTTGCCGAAGCCAAAGAGCAGGAAAACGCCGCGCGCGCCGAATTCGAGCGGGCGGGAAAAGCGGTCGCCGAACTGGCTCCGCTCGACAAGGCACAGTCCGCTTTTGCCGTGCTCACGAAGGAATGCGAAGCGGTCGACGAGAGGCTGAAAAAGCTGAACCGCTTGCGGGCGGGGCGCGATGAAATCAGCGGCAAACAAGTCGTCCTTTCCTCGGAGAAATCCGAACTCGCCGCCGCGCTCAAAATCCTGAGCGAGTTGCCGCCGGTCGCGGACCGGCAAAGCGCGCTCGATCGGTCGGTAAAAAAATTGGACGCCGCGAAGGACGCGCTCGCAAAACTCACCGCGCTCCAGGGCAAGTTTGCGGTGATTCAAAAGAAAGGCGGCGAGTTGCGTGCGGCGCAGTCGGTCTTTGAATCGGTCAGCGCCGATTATGCCGAAGCCGACGGCAAGGTCAAGGCGCTGGAAGAAGCGTTTTTCCGCAGTCAGGCGGGAATCATCGCAAGCGGACTCGCAGACGGAGAACCTTGCCCCGTCTGCGGGTCGAAAAAACACCCGGCGCCCGCCGCGCTGTCCGGAGACGAGGTCAGCGAAGCCAAGCTCAAGAAGTCGAGGGATTCAAAGGAAAAAGCGGCGCAAAAACGCGAGAATCAATCAAAGGAGTGCGCTTCTCTCAAGACCGAAGTCGAAACGCTCGCCGAGCGATTCATCGCCGATTTGTCGGCGCACATTCCGCACACTCTGGAGGTTTCACTCGAAACGGGGGGCGCCTTGCTCGACGAGAAAATCAAGGCGACGGAATCGGCGCTCCGCATCCTCGCCAAGGAAAAGGCGTCCGCCGAAAAGGAACTCTCCGAACTCAAGGCAAAGTCGGATGACGCGGCGAAGAAGCGCGACAAGCTTTCCCCGAAGGTCGTTTCACTGCAAAGCGAAGTCGATACGCTCGTCAAAAGATTCATCGGCGACTTCAGGGAATATTCGCCGGAGACCACTTGGAAAGCCTCGGAAAAAGAGCTTGCGGAACTGTGTTCGCGCACAAAAAGCGACGCCGACGCATTGGGCACCCGAAAGAAGGCCGACAAGAAGGCGCTTGCCGACCTCACCGAAAAATGCGACGCCGCCGCAAAGCGGAACGCCAAGGCCGAATCCGCCGTGAAATCCGCCGCAACCCTGTTTTCCGAGCGGAAGGCGAACGAGCGAAAGCAAGGGGAACTCGGCGCTCTGGCGCAAGCCGCGTTTGATGAGGCTTTGCGGAGCCACGGCTTTGCCGACGAAGCCGACTACGCCACCGCTCTCATCGCGGAAGATGCGCTCGCCGCCTTGCTGAAGCAGTGTACGGACTACGATAAAAACGGCGAACAGTTGCGCCGCGACCTCGATCGCCTGAAGGGTGAAACCGCCGAAAAAGAGCGCCCGGATCTGGGAGAACTGAAAGCGAAGGCCGACGCGGTCAAGTCCGAATCGGCAGCGCTCCGTGAGAAGCGCGACGAAGTCAAGCGCCGCTTGAATAAAACGGAAAGCGCCTTGCAGGAACTCCGCCGCGCCGCCGCCGATTTTGAAAAGGTCGAAAGGACCTACGCCGCTGTAAAGCAGTTGTCGGATACGGCGAGCGGCAAACTCGACTTTGAAACCTACGCGCAGATGGCCTACTTCGAGCGCGTGCTCCGCGCCGCCAACCTGCGGCTGAAACGGATGAGTCAGAACCGTTATACCTTGCTCCGGAAAAAGGAAAGCGGCGACCGGCGTTCCAAAACGGGTCTGGAGATCGAAGTGCTCGACGCCTACACGGGCAAGGCGCGTTCGGCCAACAGCCTGTCGGGCGGCGAATCGTTCATGGCTTCGCTCTCGCTTGCGCTGGGCTTGTCCGACGTGGTCCAGCAGAGCGCGGGCGGTATTCGCCTCGACGCGATGTTCATCGACGAAGGCTTCGGCTCGCTCGACGCCGACGTTCTGGAACTCGCCGTCAGGATACTCTCGGAGATGACCGGCGGCGGGCGGATCATCGGGATCATCTCGCACGTCGCCGAGCTACGCGAGCGGATCGACAAACAGGTGCGGGTAGAAAAAACGACCGCCGGGAGCAGGATCAGTCTGGCGATTTAGAGAATGGATGCACACAGCGGCTTTTTGAGCTACAATGTAGCCCAGATAACCCGAGGATTGTTCCATGACTACAACTGCCGTTGTCCGTGCTCGCATTGACGAGGATATCAAAAAAGAGGCTTCAACCGTCTTGGCAGCGATAGGACTCACCGTGTCGGACGCGTTCCGCATCATGATGACTCGTATTGCGAGTGAGAAGGTCCTGCCGTTTGAACCGCTGGTGCCCAATGAAACCACTCTTGCGGCCATGCGCGAGGCGCGCGCCGGCAATCTCAAGCGCTTCGACAGCGTTGAAGCATTGATGGCTGACTTGCATGCGGAAGATTGAATTCACGGGGCAGTTCAAACGTGACTACAAGCGCGAAACAAAAGGGCGGCATCGATCTACGCTTGATGCGGATATGATGCCTGTCGTCATTGCCTTGGCATGCGATCAGTCATTGGATGCACGTTACTACGACCACGCATTGATTGGCGACTGGAAAGATCACCGGGATTGCCATATCAAACCCGACTTGGTGCTGATTTACCGAAAGCAGAGTGATGATGCACTACAACTCGTTCGCCTCGGCTCGCACAGCGAACTTGGCCTGTGAACAAGCTTTCGTGATGGCGTCCCCCGTATTTTTTAGCTCGCATTCGAGCGAACTCCCCGCGCGAGCTTGAGCGCGTTCCGCATGATCGTCTGGCCGTGCGTCGTCAAAATCGATTCGGGGTGGAACTGCACGCCGTAAACCGCCAGCGTCCGGTGCGCGAGCGCCATGACATGACCGTCGCAGCGCGCGATGACGTCGAAGGCGTCCGGCGGTCTCTCGACGACGAGCGAGTGGTAGCGCCCGACGTCGAAAGCACCGGGGAGACCGCTGAACAGCGGGTGCCGGTCGTGCCGGAGCGTCGATTTCTTGCCGTGAACGATCGTGCTCGCGGGGCCGATTTTTCCGCCGAAAGCCTCGGCGATCGCCTGATGACCGAGGCAGACTCCAAAAAGCGGAACAACTCCGGCGGCCTTCTGTACGAGTTCGATCGAACATCCCGCGCTTGAAGGCCGCCCCGGTCCGGGGGAGAGGACGATCATCGCCGAATTCTTTTCGGAAGCGATCTGTAAAGCGCGCTCCGCGCCGATGTCGTTGCGATAGACGTCGACCGTCGCATCGAGTCGGGAGAGCGCGTCGACGAGGTTGAAGCTGAAGGAATCGAAATTGTCGATCATGAGAATATGTGCCACGTTCTTCTCCTTGGTTTCCAGGTTCAAGTCGGTGTCGGGCGCGTCGACACGATCGCGCGCAACACCGCCTCGGCCTTGCGGCGCGTTTCGTCGGCTTCGAGTATCGGGACGGAATCGTGGACGACCCCCGCGCCGGCGCGAACGCTCGCCGTTCCGTTTTCGACGAGCGCGGCGCGAATGACGATCGCCGTATCGAAGCTGCCGTCGCCGCGCAAATACCCGATCGCGCCGCCGTAATGCCCACGGCGTTTCCCCTCGTGTTCCCTCAAAAGCTGCATCGCGCGGATTTTCGGCGCGCCCGTCAGCGTCCCCATATTCATGCTCGCCTGGTAGGCGTGCAGCGCGTCGAGGTCGTCGCGCAAGGTCCCGGTCACGCGCGAGACGAGGTGCATCACGTGCGAATAGCGTTCGGTGCGCAAGAGTTCGCCGACGGCGCGCGTCCCTGGCTTCGAGACGCGCGCCACGTCGTTGCGCGCGAGGTCGACGAGCATCATGTGTTCGGCGTTTTCCTTTTCATTGAGCCGCAACTCGGCTTCGAGTCGCCCGTCGAGGTCGGCGTCGATCCGACCGTCGGGGAAAAAGCCGCGCGGCGCCGTCCCGGCGATCGGGGAAATCGAAATGCTCCGTGCGCCGCCTTCGACCTTGACGGCCGATTCCGGCGACGCGCCGAAGAGGATGAAGCCGCCGCCGTTCATGTAAAACAAGTAAGGACTCGGATTGATCGAACGCAGCGCGCAGTACGCCGCGAAAGCGTCTTCGCAGGGCGTGAAGAAAGTCCTCGAAGCGACGATCTGAAAGACATCGCCGGCAAGGATGTGTTCTTTCAGCGTTTTGACTTTTGCGGCGAAGACGAGGTCGCTGGAGTCGCAGAGAAGGTTTGAAGTGCCCACAGGGACGGAAGCCCCCGCCGTCGCGCCGCGCGCGTCGAATTCGGCGCACGGGGCGAGGGCGCTCTCCGCGATGCCTTCCTCGATGAAATCGAGGCGGCGGTTCAGCGTTGCGGCGTTCGACGCGCCGAAAGAGCACGCGAGCGCGTAAGCAGTTTTCTCCAGAGGGTCGATGACGACCATCTGGTCAGCCAGTATGAACTGATAGTCCGGGAAATCGTTCCCGGCCTCGGCTTCGGGCAGCGGCTCGAACTGGTCGACGAGGTCGTAGGCGAAGACGCCGGAAAGAAAAAGCGCTTCGGGAAAATCCGGCAAGTCCTCGCGCAAAAGGGCGAGCAGACCGCGCAGGACGCTCAGCGTCGAATCGATTTTCAGGCGTTCGCTTTCGGGAAGGTCGCGCGCATCCCTCGGCAGAGGGAATTTCAGCCGCAACGCGCTCCCCTTCGGCGTCTCGACGACGAGCCAGGCGCTGAAACGGTCGAAAAGGCGGGGCAAGAGCGCCGAGCCTTCGCCGTTCAACGCGGTGATTTCAACGAAGGCGCCGCGACACACGACGAGAAGCGCGCTCGATACGACGAGCATACTCCGCTGCGTTTTGCGGCTCGACGGCTCCGCCGATTCCATCAGGATCGTATGCGGCGCCTTCCCGTTTTTCGTCAGCGCGGAAAAAGACGCGAGCGGGTCGGGGAGAATCGGCAAGACGCGCTTGAGCGCACAAGCCCTTTCGGGAGTTTCGGTGTTCTTGTTCATGGAAGTTCGGCCCTTTCTTTCGAAAATTCGCCGATGCGTCGCTTCAGGGAAAGCGTCCATGAAAAAGCCCGCGCATCGGCGGGCTTTCGGGATTCGTTCAGTTAGTCGGATTCAAGCATACACGGAAGGCGCCCGCCTTGTGGGAGAGGGACGCCACCACCAGTTCATCGAAGAAATCGTACGCATGGTCGCGGCAGATTACCGGCGCCTTCGGGGATTGTCAAGTGCAGAGGACAGAAGACAGAGGACAGAAGACAGAACGGCCTTCGGCCTCTGTGGTCAGGTGTCTGTAATCTGATGGGAGCAAGCCACGCGACATCTGAATACTGAAAACAGATCACAAAGCGAGCGCTCTGTCTTCTTACCGGCGCCTTCGGGGATTGTCAAGTACAGAGGACAGAGGACAGAAGACAGAGGACAGAACGGCCTTCGGCCTCTGTGGTCAGGTGTCTGTAATCTGATGGGAGCAAGCCACGCGACATCTGAATACTGACAACTGCTCACGAAGCGAGCGTCAGCGAGCGCTCTGTCATCTGTCCTCTGTCTTCAGTCCTCTGAAATCTGTCTTCAGTCCTCTGAACGGGGGCTCGCGCCCCCGTTTCAGATCAATAGACGCAGAGCGTCGCGCCTTTCGGGACGGTGTCCCCTTGCTTGAACGCGATCGATTTTACGACGCCGTCGCTCGCCGCAGTGAGCGCGTTTTCCATTTTCATCGCTTCGAGGATCACGAGCGCTTCGCCTTTCGTGACCGGGTCGCCGACTTTTTTCTTGTACGCGATGATCATTCCGGGCATCGGCGCGAGCAGACGATTCCCTTCGACGGCGTCTGCTACAGCGGGAGCGGCCACCGCAGGAGCGGCGGGTGCGGGGGCGACGGGCGCCGCCTGTGCGCGGACCGTCGGCGCGGTCGGCTGGGGCGCGGAAGGCAGGGCGCCACCCGTCGGGTCGACTTCGACGTTGAAGTATTCGCCGTCGACGAATACGTTGAACGCGCGCAGTCTTTCGGACTTCGGCGGGGCGTCTTCGGTCGCTTTGCGTTCGACGAGTTCCCCGGCCTTCGCTTTCTTGACGAGCGCTTCCTGCTTCTTGACGAAGTCGAGCGTGGTCGGCTTGACGCTTTCGGGCGGTTCGGCGATGCCGTATTTCCATTCGAGGAATTTTCTGCCCGTGACGGGGAATTGCGCGTAGGTCAGCAGGTCTTCGGCATTCGCCGCGAGGCTGCCGACTTCTTTTTTGGCCTTTTCGAGTTCGGGTTCGAGGACTTCGGCGGGGCGGCAGGTGATCGGCGTTTCGCCGCGCGGATAGCCCTTGAGCGCCTTTTTCTGGAGTTCGGCGTCGATCGGGACGGCGGTCTTGCCGTAGAGGCCGTAACAGAGGTCTTTGACCTGCGCGGTGATCATCTTGTAGCGTTCGTCGGGGGTGTCGTGCAGGACATTGTTGACGGTCTGTACACCGACGATTTGGCTTGTCGGCGTGACGAGCGGAATTTGACCGAGTTCCTTGCGAACGCGCGGCAACTCCTTGAAGACGTCGCCGAGGCGGTCGAGCGCGTCCATCTCGCGCAACTGGTTGACGAGGTTGGAGAGCATCCCGCCGGGGGTCTGGTGCAGGAGGACATTGATGTCGATGATCGAGACCTTGGAATCGTCGAGCAGGTGCTTGTACTTCGGCAGAACCTGTTTTTCGAGGACTTCGTTGATCGCGGCGAGTTTGTGGATGTCGAAACCGGTGTCGCGGTTCGTCCCGAGCAGCGTCATGACGAGGGGTTCGATCGCCGGGTGTGACGTGCGGTAGGCGTAGGGGGTGAGGCAGGTGTCGAGAATGTCGACGCCGGCTTCGACGGCCTTGAGCTGGCTCATCGGCGCCATCCCCGAAGTGAAGTGGCTGTGCAGGTGGATCGGCGGTTTGACGGCTTCCTTGAGCGCCTTGACGAGCGTGTAGGCGTCGTAGGGGGCGATCAACCCGGCCATGTCCTTGATGCAGATCGAATCCGCGCCCATCGCTTCGAGTTCTTTTGCCTTTGCGATGTAGTAGTCGAGCGTGTAGACGTCGCCGCCCAAGCGAGGCTCGGTCATCGTGTAGCAGATGCAGCCCTGGAAGTGCTTTCCGCTTTTCTTGATCTGCCGGACGACCGTTTCAAAGTTGCGGTAATCGTTGAGCGAATCGAAAGTACGGAAGATGTCCATTCCGTTGTCCGCGGTGCGTTCGACGAAGGCCGTCGCCACGTCGTCGGCGTAATTGCGGTAGCCGACGAGGTTCTGCGCGCGAAGCAGCATGCTGAACGGCGTCTTCTTGATATAGCGCTTCAGGACGCGCAGGCGTTCCCACGGGTCTTCGTTGAGAAAGCGGTGCATCGTGTCGAAGGTCGCGCCGCCCCAGGTTTCGAGCGCCCAGAAACCGACTTCATCCATCATCTCGGCCACGGGGATCATGTCTTCGGTGCGTCCGCGCGTGGCGAACAGCGACTGGTGCCCGTCGCGCAGCGACAGATCCATGATCTTTACCGGATTGCTCGCGGGCGGACGGTCGGCGTTGTAGTTCATCGGCGTTGCTTTCACTGCGTTGTCATTCATTGCTGGCTCCACGAAAATTGAGATTGAATGGGTTCTTGATCAGCGTATGTTGGAAAAAGCGCGAAACTGCATCATCCTGTGCCCCGTCATCGTGTCGAGTCGGGCGGACAGGGCCCACGCGGTCGGTTCGACGCCTGGGGGCGGCGCAGGGGTTTGCGCCGCCGCCGCGTATTCTTCCTGCATATATGCTTCGACGGCGGCGAGCGCCGCCGCGATTTTTTTCGATCTGTTTTTCATCGTATGCTCCTGTCGTTCCAGCGGGCTAGAGCGGGATGTTCCCGTGTTTTTTCATCGGGTTCGAGTCGCGTTTGTTCCACAGGAGCTTGAGCGCGCGCGCGATCCGCGCGCGCGTCGCGGCGGGCGGGATCACGTCGTCGATATAGCCGCGCTGCGCGGCGATATAGGGGTTCGCGACGGTTTCGCTGTATTCCCTTTCCTTTTCGGCGAGGAAGGCGGCGGGGTCCGGCGCTTCTTTCGACTGGCGCGCGTAGAGGACTTCGACCGCGCCTTTCGCGCCCATGACGGCGATTTCGCCGCTCGGCCAGGAATAGTTGATGTCGCCGCGCAAATGCTTCGACGACATGACGCAGTATGCGCCGCCGTAGGCTTTCCGGGTGATGACCGTGATCTTCGGGACCGTCGCCTCCGCGTAGGCGTACAGCATTTTCGCGCCGTTTCGGATGATTCCGCCGTACTCCTGCGCGGTGCCGGGGAGGAAGCCCGGAACGTCGACGAAGGTGACGAGGGGGATGTTGAAGCAATCGCAAAAACGCACGAAACGCGCGCCCTTGATCGACGAATCGATGTCGAGCACGCCGGAGAGGTGCGCGGGCTGGTTCGCGACGATGCCGACGCACGCGCCGCCGTAACGCGCGAAGCCGACGATCAGATTCGGCGCGAATTGCGCCTTGATCTCGAAGAACTCGTGGTCGTCGACCGTTTCGAGAATCAGCGCCTTCATGTCGTAAGCCGCGTTCGGGTTCGACGGGACGATCGACGAGAGTTTTTCCGACGCGCGGTCGAGCGGGTCCGTGCAGACGAGCGTTTGCGGCGATTCGAGGTTGTTCTGCGGCAGGTAGGCGAGCAGGCGCTTGATGTAGTCGATCGCGTCGGGCGTCGACGCGGCGGGATAGTCGCAGAGGCCGCTTTGCGTCGAGTGCATGTCGGCACCGCCGAGTTGTTCGACGCTCACGTCCTCGTGCGTGACCGATTTGACGACCTTGGGGCCGGTCAGGAACATATACGAATTGCCGCGCTCCATGACGACGAAGTCGGTCAGCGCCGGCGAGTAGACCGCACCGCCGGCGCAGGGGCCGAGGATCGCCGAGATCTGCGGGACGACGCCGGACGACATGACGTTGCGCAGGAAGATGTCGGCGTAGCCCGCGAGGCTTTCGACGCCTTCCTGGATGCGCGCGCCGCCCGAATCGTTCAGACCGACGACCGGCGCGCCGTTTTTGACGGCGAGGTCCATCACCTTGCAGATTTTTTCGGCCAGCGTTTCGGAAAGCGAACCGCCGAAGACCGTGAAATCCTGTGCATAGACGTAGACGATGCGGCCATTGACCGTGCCGTGTCCCGTGACGATGCCGTCGCCGGGATAAACGGTGCTTTCCATACCGAAATTATGGCAACGGTGCGTCTTGAACGTATCGAATTCTTCGAACGAGCCGGGATCGAGCAGGAGGTCGATGCGCTCGCGCGCCGTCAGACGGCCCTGCGCGTGCAGCTTGTCGATTTTATCCTGACCGCCGCCAAGGCGCGCCTCGGCCTGTTTTTTCACGAGTAGTGCGAGCTGTGCCTTCGTGTCCATAGTGTGAGTGCCTGAAAATGAATGAAGAGACTCTTCGCGCTTCCTCGCCCGAGCTCCCCGGCTTTTCGAGCGGACCAACACCCGCCGGGGGCATCGGTCCCCGGCGCGGCGTTTTCCTCCGTAGCGTTTTCCAGACGGGCGGTGACGAGAAATCTGCGCTTTCCTCTAAAATTAACACATTGCTCGGCGTTTGTTCGATATTTTTTCAGATGCGCGCGCTCGGCGATTCTTCTCAGGAAAGAAAGTCTCGGAGGAAAGGCGCGGAGAAGAGTGCGCGGACGGAGCAGGGGGGCGTGAAAACGCGCTGAAAATAACAGCCAGTACACACTCAACGCATTGTTTTTGCGAGTATAATTATAAGTGCGACAGAAACTACAGGAGATGAAGCCATGAATGCTGCGGTAATCAGCCGTATCGAAGAGGCGAACGAAGAAAATGCGCCCGTCAGACCGGCGCTTTCCGCAACGGAACTTCTGGCCCGCCGTCAGGCCGTCGATTTCGCGCGGGCGAACGTGGAACTTGAAGGGTTCAAGGTCAGTCCCGAAGATAATGCCCTGGCGGAACGTTACGCCTCCGGCGAATTCGACTTTGATGAATACCTTGCCATGCAGGGATTGGAACCTTCCGTCTATCGTATCTGATGAATGACGTTGAACTTGAAACTCGCTTGACGTGGAAGCGTGTCAAGGAACTTGAACTTCGGCCAATCCCCGGAAAATTCGACGCGGCACACCTGAAAGAGACGCACCGCGTCATCTTTCAGGATTGCCCCAGGCATGGCATTACCCGATATTCTCCCGGCGAATTTCGCCCGCCCACGCCTCCCGACAAACTTCATTCCAAGAATAGACCGCTGGAAGCCAGCCACGCGCATTCCTACATCGGCTATTCCTGGATGGGCGCGAATGAGATCAAGGAACTCGATGAAACCCTGAAAACCGTCGACCCAAAGCGATTATCCAGGCAAAAACCCGGCGCCTTTGCCGCCACGGTCGCCGAACTCTATTCCCGCCTCGATTACATTCATCCCTTCCTGGACGGTAACAGCAGAACCCTGCGAACCTTCACGCGCCAACTGGCGAAGGAATCCGGCTTTGAGCTGGACTGGACGCGCTTCAACCAGACGCCCAAAAGTCGGGACGGTCTTTACATCGCGCGCGACCGGGCGGTCAACGAGATTTCCATGACGCGGCTTCCCGAATGCGAGCAGAAGTTCAAGATGTACGACAGCATCCATCAATTCGAAAAGCGTCCCGGGATGAAAGAATTGCTCTTGGAGGCCATCCGGCCCGCCCGCGCCGTCGCTTTTGAAAAACTTCCTGAACGGGATGCCTTGAAGGCGTATCCCGAACTTGTCCGCGCCTACGCAACGCTGTTTGATGCCGAAAAATACTTTCAGACCAAATTTCTCGGCCAGCCGCAAAGCCGATATCAGGCGTCGAAGCAGGTCAATGAGCGCGTCCAGGCTCTTCTTGACGCGGGGGAGGTCGAAAATTTCCAGGGTGGCAAAAGAACCAGAGCGACCCCCCGCAAAAAAACGCGGATCGAGCCGGACAGAGCGCAATAATATTCTCTCGCTTGAGCTTCAACGCAAGGACGCGGTGGCTTCCATCCCCAGATTGCCCTCGTGGTCGACGACCCAGAGCCGGACGGTTTTCCCGTCGGCTTGCGGCGCGCCGCACAGCACGAAGGGGTGGGGGGCGAAAAGCGGGCGTAGCGCGCGGAATTCAAAATCGGCAAGTTCGGCTTCGGGGTGATGTTCGCGCAAGAGTTCGAGCAAGAGCGTGGCAAGGAGAGGGCCGTGGACGATCAGACCCGGATAGCCTTCGTGTTCGGTCGTGTAGCGCCAGTCGTAATGAATCCGGTGGCTGTTGAGCGTCAGCGCCGAGTAGCGGAAAAGCAATACGTCGTCGGGCACGACGTTTTTTTCCCACGGCGCCTCGATGGGCGCTTTGACGCCCGGAGCCGTTTCACCGGGGAGCGGCTTTCCGCGATAGACGATATCGTGGAATTCGACGAGCGCGGGGTCGCTTTCTCCCGTGAGGAGGTATTCGTGAAGGACGCGGACGAAGACGAGCGGGCCTTTGCGGCCTTCCTTTTCGCTTACGTCGAGGATCGTAGAGTGGCGCGTCAGCGTGTCGCCGACGCATAGGGGGCGGCGGAACTCGAAGCGGCTTCCCGCCCACATGCGCCGAGGCAACGCGATCGGCGGGATGAATCCGCCGCGCTTTGCGTGGCCGTCGGGAGCGAGTTCCGACCGCCGGTGGATCGACAGAAAATAGAGCCAGTGCCAGAGGGGCGGGAGCGGCGTTCCCGCCGGAGGGCGTTCCGGTGAGCGGTCGAACAGGCCCGAAAGCGCCGCGTAGGGCGTGGCTGAAATGATGTCGGTGACTTCTTCGGTGCGTCCGACCCAGTCTGTGATTTTCATGATCCGTCCTCTGGTTTATTCCTTTTCCAAACCGCCCCTGCCTTTGTCGACTCGCCTTGCCGTACTACTTGTACTGTCTGCGGCTCGTCTTCGCGGCACGTACGATTTGGAAAAGGAATGATGTGTCAGGACGAATATTGAAGCGACGGGACGAAATAGACAATTGCTTTATCGGGAAGGGTGGGTTTGTTTGCGGCGAACGCTCACCCCCGGTGATTGCGGCGCGTCGAAACGCGGCTCCGGGGTCACCCCAGGATGAGCGGCAGCGCGATGGCCGAAAGAATGCCGTTGAGACCCATTCCGAGCGCGGAGAACGCACCCATTTCTTCGCTGACGAGAAAGGCGCGTGCCGTGCCGAAACCGTGCGAGGTGACGCCGATGGCGAAGCCTTCCGCCGCCGCGTCGTTCGACTTCATCCATTTGAACAGAAGCGGGAAGCCGACGGCGCCGAGCGATCCCGTGATGACGACGAATACGGCGGTCAGCGAGGGGATGCCGCCGATTTGCTCGGATATCCCCATCGCGATCGGCGTCGTCACCGATTTCGGCGCGACCGAGACGACGATTTCGCGCGATGCGCCGAAAACCTTGGCGATCAGCATCGCCGAACCGGCGGCGGTCGCCGACCCGGCGACGAGGGCGACGAGCAAGGGGAAGGCCATGCTCGCCAGCCGCTTCCAATGGTCGAAAAGCGGGACGGCGAGAGCGACGGTTGCCGGACCGAGGAGGAAGTGAATGAATTGCGCGCCTTCGAAAAACCGGGGGTAGGGAATCCGCGCGACGACGAGAAAGACGGCGACGAAGATGATCGTCAGCGAGGTCGGGCTTGCCCAGGTGTTGTAGTTGCAGCGCTTGTATATTTCGATCGAGACGAGGTAGATCGCCATCGTCAGCGTCAGGCAAAAGAGGCTCGATTGCGAGAGCGCCGTCCAGACCTCCGCGAGAGCTTCGGCGTTCATCGCGCTTCTCCGGCGCCGCGTCGCGAGGTCATCGCCTTGAGCACCCAGACGGTGACGGCCATTCCCGCGAAGGTGCTGACGACGATCGAGAGCGTGATCGGCAGCCATTCGTCGGCGATCCGCGAAACGTGCACGATCACGCCGACGCCGGCAGGGACGAAGAAAAGAGAGAGGTGTTGCAGCAAGACCGCCGCGCCTTCCCTGAAGTCTTTCGCGGCGCGCCGGTGACACATCAAGGTGGCGAGCAGGAGAATCATCCCGACGACGGGGCCGGGAATCGGAAGTTTGCCAACCCGGACGATCGCCTCACCGGCAAGCTGATAGAGCAGGAGGAGTGAAAACGCTTTTGTCATTTCGATTGACCGATGGATTCCGCGTGAATTTTGATTGCGGGTTCAGTCGAAGCGCTGACCATGCTCGCGGGAATCGTGGAAACCGACCTTCGTCCATTTCTCTTGAACGACTTCGAGATTATAGCGGGTGTTCGCCAGATAGACGAGGTTCCCGTCGACGTCGCGTCCCATGCGGTGTTGCTGTTCGCGCTCGAAATCGCGCTTCACAGCCTCGTCGGGGAAAGTCAGCCAGCGCGCCGTGTAGATGTCCACGGGTTCGAAAACCGCGTCGACACGGTATTCGTTCTGCAAGCGTTGCGCAACGACCTCGAATTGCAGGGTGCCGACCGCGCCGAGCAGCAAAGCGCCGCTCGCGAGGTTTTCAAAAACCTGGATCGCGCCCTCTTCGCCGAGTTCCTGCAAGCCTTTCTGCAACTGCTTGTTTTTGAGCGGGTCGCGCAGACGCGCGGCGCGAAAGAGTTCGGGCGAGAAATACGGAATTCCCTTGAAACCGAGCTTTTCGCCCTCGGTCAGCGTGTCGCCGATATGAAGCTGGCCGTGGTTGTGGATCCCGATGATGTCGCCCGCGACGGCGTCGTCCATCAGGACGCGCTCGTTCGCCATGAAGGTCAGCGCGTTGGCGAGTTTGATTTCGTGGTCGGCGCGGACGAGCTTCGCTTTCATTCCAGGTGAATAGCGCCCCGAACAGACGCGCAAAAAGGCGATGCGGTCGCGGTGCTTCGGGTCCATATTCGCCTGGATTTTGAAGACGAAACCCGAAAAGCATTTTTCGGCGGGCGCGACGCGCCGGGTTCCGGCGTCGCGCGGCTGAGGCGGCGGCGCCCAGTCGAGCAGCGCCTGGAGGATTTCCCGGACGCCGAAGTTGTTGATTCCCGACCCGAAAAAAACGGGCGTTTGCGTGCCCGACAGGAAGTTGCCGAGCGTGAAGGGGTGGCTCGCCGCGCGGATCAGTTCGACTTCTTCGCGGAGTTTGGCGATTTCGAGCGGGAAATCGCGGTCGAGGAGCGGGTTGGAAATCCCCCGGATTTTTTCGGTCTCGGTGCGCCGATCCTCGCCGGGGAGAAAGCGCAGCAGAGAGTCGTCGGAAAGATCGTAGACGCCGCGAAAAGTCTTGCCCATCCCGATCGGCCAAGTGAGCGGCGCACACTCGATTTTCAGGATCGACTCGATTTCTTCAAGCAGGTCGAAAGGCTCGCGGACTTCGCGGTCGAGCTTGTTGATGAAGGTGATGATCGGCGTGTTGCGCATCCGGCAGACGTTGAGCAGCTTGATCGTCTGTGCCTCGACGCCCCTCGCCGCGTCGATGACCATGACGGCGGCGTCGACGGCGGTCAGAACGCGGTACGTATCCTCCGAGAAATCCTCGTGACCCGGCGTATCGAGGAGATTGATCATATGCCCGTTGTATTCGAACTGCATGACGGAACTCGTGACCGAGATTCCGCGCTGCTTTTCGACTTCCATCCAGTCGGACGTTGCGTGGCGCGCGCTTTTGCGGCTTTTGACGGTCCCGGCGAGCTGGATGGCCCCGCCGAAAAGAAGGAGTTTTTCGGTCAGCGTCGTCTTTCCCGCGTCCGGGTGCGAAATGATCGCGAAAGTCCGTCGTTTGGAAACGTCGCGCAAAAGGTCGGCGGAGAAGCCGGAAGAATCGGAAGCGGTATTCGAATCGGAATCCATGAAGCTGGGGAAGGACACAAACCACGCAGTATACTTGAAATTCTCTCGTCTGAAGGCGTTTCCCGCTCTCGCGTATGCGCTCGTCCATCCTTGCCTTTGCCGCCGGCGTCGTTCTCCTCCAGTTTCAGGGGAACTTGCCGCCGCTCGCGTGGGTCGGCGTCCTCTTTGTCGCCGGGATCGCGCTCGTCGTGTTTCCCGCGCTCGCCACGATCCAGGGCGGCGACGAAACCTCGCTTGTCTCCCGCGCTTTTTTTCGCGCCCGGTTTTTCGGCGGATTCGGCGGATTGAGAGGATTGGGAGGACTCCTGCTCGGTTTCGCGTGGGCGGCGGGGACGGCGCATTACCGCTTGGCCGACGCGCTGCCGGAAGAGTGGGAGACGCGGACGATAGAACTCACCGGCGTCGTCGCCGCGATGCCCACGCGCTCCGCGTTGGGAGAGCGTTTCGCCTTCGACGTCGAGTCGGTGCAGACCGAAGGCGCGCGCGTTCCCCGACGGATCATGCTGTCGTGGTATCGTCCGCGCGGTGGCGCGATGAGAAAAGCGGCGAGTGCGAAGAGACCGGCGAAGAACACCCCGATGTCGAGCGAAGAAGAATCCGCCGACGCGCCGACAAGAGTCGCCGCCGGGTCGTTTTTCGACCCTTCCGCCGCGCTGTTTCGCCCCGGCGAGCGATGGCGCTTCTCCGTGCGCTTGAGGCGTCCCCACGGCAACGCCAACCCCCACGGAAGCGATTACGAAGCCTGGATGCTCGAACGTGGGATTCGCGCGACGGGGTCGATCGACACGCGCGCAAAGATCGGAGAAATGCTCGACGCCTTCGTTGCGCGCCCCGGGTACGCGCTCGAATCCTTCCGCGACCGGATTCGCGCGCGTTTCTTCGCGGCGCTTCCCGACGCGCCCTATGTCGGCGTCCTCGTCGCGCTGGCGATCGGCGATCAGCGCTCGATCACGACGGCGCAATGGGAAATTTTCCGCCGAACGGGGATTACGCACCTCGTCAGTATCTCCGGCCTGCACGTGACGATGGTCGGCGCGTTGTTCGGGTGGCTCGTCAGTCGCGCGTGGCGGCGCTTTCCCCGACTGATGTTCCGCGCGCCGGCACAAAAGGCGGGTCTCGTCGCGGGCTGGCTCGCCGCGTTTTTCTACGCGCTCCTCGCGGGTTTTGAAGTCCCGGCGCAACGTACCTTCTATATGCTGTCGGTCGTCGTGCTCTCGCTACTGTCCGGGAAAAACTTCGGCGCGCGACGAACGCTCTTGTCGGCCCTGCTCGCGGTACTGCTCCTCGACCCTTGGGCGGTCTTGTCGCCGGGTTTCTGGCTGTCTTTCGGCGCGGTCGTTTTTCTCTTCCTCGTCGGGAGTGCGCGCGTCGCCGGAACGCGCGGGCGCGACAAGGAATCGTCAAAAAGCAGGGTTTTACTTTTTGACGAACCGAAGTGGCGAAGCGCTTTTGAGCAATGGGGTACCGCGCAGTGGGGCGTCACGCTCGGAACGTTGCCGCTGCTCCTCATTTTTTTTCAGCAATTCTCCCTGGTGTCACCGCTCGTCAACGCGCTGGCGATCCCCTTCGTTAGCTTCTTGATCACACCCTTGACGCTCGTCTTCGCGGTCTTCCCCTGGGCGCCGCTCCTGTCGCTCGACCATTGGCTGTTCGAGCAGTTGATGCGCTTCGTCGAAGCGCTCGCCGTCTGGCCCCTCTGGCGGCAGGCGGCGCCGCCTCTCTGGGCAGCGCTACTCTCGCTCGTCGGCGTCATCTGGCTCCTCTTGCCGCGCGGCTTCCCCGGACGGATCGCGGGGGGTTTCCTGCTCCTCCCCGCGCTCTTCCTTCGACCCGACGCCCCCGCGTCGGGCGAGGTGTGGGCCGACGTGCTCGACGTCGGCCAAGGGCTTTCGGTCGTCGTCCGCACGGCGGGGCATACGCTGCTCTACGATACGGGGCCGGTCTATACGCCGGAATCGAGCGCCGCCTCGCGCGTCATCGTCCCCTTCCTGTACGCTTCCGGCGTCGACCGGATCGACGCGCTGGTCGTCTCGCACCGTGATCAGGACCACGCAGGAGGGATCGAAACGATCCGCGCGTCATTTCCCGTTCGGCGCGTCCTGAGTTCGATGGACCTCCCGGAAGGGGAACGCTGCGCCGCCGATGCGGAAGGAACGCGCGAATGGGAGTGGGACGGCGTACGCTTTACGCTCCTGCATCCGCTGAAAGACGATTACGCGGTGAAGTCGAAAAAACCGAATAACCTGAGCTGCGTCCTGCGCGTCTCGACCGCTTCCGGAAGCCTTTTGCTGACCGGAGACATCGAGACCGCCGACGAGAGGCGGCTCATCGCGCGGTCGAGCCTGGAGGCCTTGCGCGCCACGGCGCTCGTCGTCCCGCACCACGGGAGCCGGGGCGGGTCTTCGCCGGCCTTCGTCGCCGCCGTCGCGCCCGAAGAAGCGATCGTCTCCGCCGGCTACCGCAACCGTTTCGGCCATCCTCGCCCCGAAGTGCTCGCGCGCTACGGCGCGAGCCGCGTCTGGCGAACCGACCGCGACGGCGCGATCCGCCTGAGGTTTGCCGCCGCGCCCGCCGGCCCCGACGGCTCGGAATCTTTTCACGCGAGTTCGTGGAGGCAAGAGAAACCGCGCTACTGGTACGAAGGAATTTCGTCCCGAAGCAGGCGCTGATTTGGGCGTAGGGGTATGGTGCGCCGGCTAGCGCGCTATTTCGATCAACTCGATATCTTTCCTGAGCAGGTTGTTGACCAGCACCGAGAAGTCCACGCCCTTGACATCGGCAAGCGCGGCGAGGCGGGATTGCACTTGATCATCGAGATATACTGGAAGATTCAGCTTGGCGCCGGGTTGGAAAAACTTGCCGCGTGCACCCTTCGAGAAATCGATCTCGGTGGGCATGTCGTCGTCGGGGGCCATGTGCTTGCTCATGATGTCACCTATCGGGATTCGTTCTCGTACTGCTCACGTTCGTGGCGCGTGGCTTCCCGCGCCGAAATAATGCGTACCTGTGCACTGGCAGGGCCGGTCGACCGGTAGGTATGGGAGACCGCCAGTAGCTTGCCTTCGCTTGCCCAACCCAGCGTAAACCATCGTTCCTCGGTTTCGCTGTGCTCCTCATCGAACACCGTCAAGGCCAGCGGGTCGAGCAAGACCGTTGCCGCTTGGGTGAAAGTGACATCATGCTCGTCGATGTTCGATCGCGCCTTCGTGGTATCCCAAGTTACGTCCAGATCGGGGATGCTCATACGGACACCTCCGCCAGCGCAAGCGCGGATGCCTTGCGGAAAGTCTCATCCTGCATCATATTTCAATCTACACCCGCAACAGTACGGAAGGTGGAAGAATATACGTGATTATCCCCCTAAAAGGGGATGTTTCCAACCGCAGTTGGTTTCGGATATGAAGGGGCTTGCCCCTTTCTCATTTTCATGTCAGCATTATTTTTGACTTCTCGGCAAGCGAGCCTTAGGTATGACAAAAAAATCCGTTGAGGATATAGAGGGAATTGAAGAAATCGAGGGCCTTGGAAGCGCGGGGGCCGTCGGCGTCGAGGGCTTCCTGGAAAAAATTTTCCGGCTCCGCGCGAAAAACACCACGGTCAAAACCGAAATTCTGGCGGGGCTGACGACCTTTGTCACCATGGCGTACATCCTTTTCGTCAACCCCAATATCCTCGCTGCGGCGGGAATCCCCAAGGAGGCGGCGATCGCCGCCACGATCTGGGCGACGGTTTTTTCTTCGCTCGTGATGGGCCTTTGGGCCAATTTCCCCATCGCCGTCGCTCCCGGCATGGGTCTGAACGCTTTTTTCGCCTACACCGTCGTGCTCGACATGGGCCTCCCGTGGCGGACGGCGCTGGGAGCGGTATTCATCTCCGGGCTCGTTTTTCTGGGCTTGACCTTCGGCGGCATCCGGCAGGCGATCATTCGCGCGGTGCCGACCAACCTGAAATACGCGATCGGAGTCGGCATCGGCATCTTCATCGCCTTCGTCGGCCTGCAAGGAGCGGGGATTATCGTCGACCACCCGGTGACGCTGCTTACGGTCGGTCCCGTCGTCGGCATTCGTTTTGAACCTGGGCAGCCCGCGCCCCTTTTGACCTTGGTCGGCCTCGTCTTCACCGGGGTGCTCATGGCGCGAAAATTCGGAGCCGCCCTCCTGCTGGGCATTGTGTTTACGACGGCGCTCGGTATGCTGTGCGGCGCGGCGCCCGTGCCGACCGGACTCTCCGCGCTCGTCAGCGCGAACGTGCCGAGCGTCTCCGAAACATTTCTGGCGATGGATATCGCGGGCGCGTTCGAGTACGGCATTTTCTCGATTATCTTCACTTTTACCGTCGTCGAACTTTTCGACAACATGGGCACGCTGATCGGGCTGGCCCGCAAGGCGGAACTGATGAAAGACGACGGCAGCATGGAAAACCTCGATCGCGCGCTGACGTCCGACGCCGTCGGCACGATGGCGAGCGCCGCGCTGGGAACCTCGACGGTCACGAGTTACGTGGAAAACGGCGCGGGAATCGCCGCAGGCGGGCGACCGGCCTGACGGCGATCACCGTGGCCGTGCTCTTTGCCCTGGCGCTGCTCTTCGCCCCCTTGCTCGAATCCGTTCCCCGCTTTGCGACGGCGCCCGCGCTGATCATCGTCGGCGCCCTGATGATGTCCGAAGTCGTTCACGTGCGCTTCGACGACCTTACCGAAGCGCTGCCTGCCTTTCTGACGATCGTGATGATGCCTCTGACCTACAGCATCGCCAACGGGCTTGCTTTCGGCTTCATCAGTTACACCCTGCTGAAGCTCCTTTCGGGAAAAATCGGCGAGCTGAGCTGGGTGATGCTGCTGATCAGTCTGGCGTTCATGGCAAACTTTGTCCTGCGTCTCGGGTAGTCGCAATTATTCCATTTACATTCCGCCTCATAAATTCACCTGAAAGGCTTTGTCGGGTCCGGCGATGTGCATCGCCGCCGTAAAACGAATCTCGTACAAATCCAATGTATTCCCGTTTTGTTCGAAATTCTCTTTATACCATGGCATTTTTGCGATAAAAATATCCGCCACGTCGGAGAGGGGCTTTTTGCTTTTTGCAACGGTCGCGTGATGTACCCTGACGTGCGCCAGCCCCCTCGCAGGAATTGTCGTGAACGCCACCCGACTGTTTTTTGAAAATTCCGCCTCTTTGGGGTCGCCTTTTGTAGACACGAAATACAATGTCTTTTCGGAAGGCGAGAAAACAAAATTCACGATCCTCACGTTCGGGATATCATCGACAGCCGACGCAAGCGCGATCCGCTCCGCTTTTTCCATGATTTTTTCAAATCCCCTGTTTTTGTCCATTTGTTTTCCTGCCTGATGTGGTTGATAAAATCAGCTCAGCCTGTGAAGAAAATCCCGAAATACCGTTTCGTCGTCCGATAAAACACCGAAAAAATCCTCGTCGATTTTCTCCACGATCGGGAGCGCAAGCCGAATGGCTTCCTCGCCTTTTTCCAAAAGCCCGATGGCGTTTGCTCTCATGTCTTTGGGATTGGTGCTTCGCGCCAGATATCCGTGAGCTTCCAGCCCCCTTACGATTTGCGACACGGACATCACATCCATATCCGCCATTTTTGCGATACTCGCCTGCGATACAAATTCCTCCGATTGCCCCAAAAAATTCAGGACGGTCATCACGACAAATTGCGGGTGCGTTATCCCGATTTTTCGCAATTCGTTCCTGATCGTGGTATGCCATTTGTTGAACACACGGATAAAAACCAAACCCGTGGAAGCGCCCGCGTTTTTTCTGAATCGCTCGGATGGAAATTCCAATTATTTTCAACCCCTCGTTTCCTGAGTTCTCGGCAAGCTCGAAATAAGTGTAATTATAATAAGTATACTTAGTATATGTCAAGAGAAGAGCTTTTTCAGGCCTTTTCCGCTGGAAAGAGGTGGCGCGGGCAAGGGACCGGATTGGGGAGGGGGTTCTGATCCCCGACACCTGTCCTTTGATCGTTGGGGTTCGCTGCGCGTACCCCAACCCATGCGGGCTACGACGCATTTATTTCCTTGGCAAATCGATCCCTGACCGAATCGATTGCATTTCGTCCACAGATCAAGCCGTGCTTCTCAAGGAAGGGCAGTGTTTCCGCGATAAGCCGCGCAAATTCATGTCCGACGGCCTCCGACACGTCCGCGTCCGGCTCTCTTCGCACGGTAAAACCGCCAAATATGTCATTTGCTCGCGAAGTGAACGTGAAGCTCGCGTAATGCTTCTTCAATTCGTCAAACAAGCCGCGGATCGTCCTCCGCGTGTCCTCCGCGTACTCGTCGAGCTTGCGGAAGTGCAGTTCAACCGCGAAGCGATCCGATCCGTACGGATTGATCCGATAATAAGCGGTCTCCGAAAAAGAAAGCGGCGCTCTCGCCCAAGCGTTGTAGGTGTCGAACTTCCATGAGAATCTCTGCCCGGTGAGCTTTGCCGCAACGCTTGCCACGTTCGCGATCTGCGGCTTGTTGGTTTTCTTCAGCAGTTGCAACTGCGTCTTGCGGTAAAGCTCACTGAATGGGTGCAGCCGTTCGCGGTCAAACGCCCGGTCGATCGGCTTTTCGGTCGGCTCGCAGAACAAAACGGTTTCAGTTAGTGCGTTCGTATATTGTTTCAAGCGAAAACGGTAGTTCGGGCAAATCGAAAGCAGCGTTTCCGGCACAAGCCAATGATCGGTTCTTCGGCGATGGTAAATACACAAGGCCATTTTCGGGCGGTGTTTTTTGATGGTTTCCGCCGCGCCGAGCAACATCGCACACTCGGCACCCTCGATGTCCGCCTTGATGAAGTCTACTCTCGGAAGATTCTTTTCTTTTACGAACGAGTCGAGCGTGGTCACCTTG
>JAISAZ010000111.1 GCA_031266435.1 Accumulibacter sp. | reverse complement strand
CTTCCGGCGCGTCCGACGGCGGCGTATTGGTCTTCGATCAGTTGCCGCGCTTTGGCCGACCACGGCATGAGTTCGGCGTCGAGGCAGACCCATTCCGTCTGGAAGTCATCCCAGAATCCGGAGGCCGTCAGAACTCCGTCGAGCCGTTCCAGGAGCGCGGCTTCGGTGGTGTCGTCGGCGAAAAAGCTTCGCCCGGTCCGGGTATGGATAACGCCGCGCTTACCGTCCTTTGCCCCGAATCTCGTCGCGGCAATTTCCGCGCTACGGCATAGCACGATCACCGCGCGCGATCCCATGTGCTTCTGTTCGCAGACGACCTGTCCGATTCCCCGCGTCTTGTAATAGTTGAACGCTTCCGCCGGATATTCGAGGAAGCCTTCCAGCCGGCTGGTTTCGCACGGCGACATGGTTGGCGGCAGGTAGATCAGCCAGTGCGGATCGACCGCGAAGCGGCTCATCAGTTCGAGCGCGGCCATCGCATTGTTTTCGTGAATCTTTATGTTTTGCTTCAAACGGGTCGAAAAGTAGTGTTGGTGCAGGACATCGTCGATGTTAAGCGTGTCGTCGCCGGCGTGACTCGATGGCGATAGAGGCAACAGAGGCTTGACAGGACGGTAATATTCCCGCGCCGCATCGACTTGCACGATCTCCCTTTCGGGATAGCGGCAGGCCGTGAGTTTTCCGCCGAAAACGCAGCCCGTGTCGATGCACAGCGTGTTGTTGAGGTTCACGACTTCCGGATTGGGCGTGTGGCCGAAGACGACGAGCGCTTTGCCCCGGTAGTCGTTCGCCCATTGCGCGCGTATCGGCAAGCCGTATTCGTCGGTCTCGCCGTTCGTTTCGCCGAACATGCAAAATTCCTTGACCCGCCCGGAGCCGCGGCCCTGGTATTTTTCGATCAGTCCGGCATGGGCAACGACGAGCTTTCCTCCATCGAACACGTAATGGCTGATCAGCGAATCGAGGAAGCGTCGGGCGTCGTTCCGGAATTCCTCGGTTTCGTTCGCCAGTTCGCCGATCGTGAGATCGAGGCCGTGCGAGGGAACGACCTGTCGTCCCTTGAGGTGCTTCAGGAGCTTGAAGTCGTGGTTGCCGACGATGCAACGGGCGATCCCGTCCCTGACCGCGCCCATCACCAGCTTGAGCACCTTGACGTTGGCGGGACCCCGATCACACAGATCGCCGACGAAGACGAGTTTTCTGCCCTGCGGATGGGGCGTCAGCGCGCAGTTTTGCGCATCCACGCCATACCCCAGCGTTTCGGCGAGCCGGCACAGTTCGTCGAAACATCCATGGACGTCGCCAACGATGTCGAACGGGCCGCACTCTTCCCGCTTGTCGTTCCACAGAGGTTTGCGCACGATTTCGACGGCATGGGCCTCTTCTTCGCCGGTGAGAACGAATACGTAACGGAATCCTTCTCTTTCAAGCCCACGCAGCGAACGGCGTAGCTGCATTGCCTGCCGCTTGATGACGTGATCGCCGAAATCCCGGTCCGGCCGCAGGGCGTTGCGCGCGCGGCAAAGCGCTTCGGGCATGTCAAGCACGATGGCGATCGCGTGGCAGTTCTGCTCGCGCGCGAGATCGAGCACGTCTTTCCGCGCTTCCTTCTGGACGTTGGTGGCGTCGATCACCGTCAGTTTACCCGCACCCAGACGCTTGCCAGCAAGGTAGAACAGGGCATCGAACGCGTCTTTCGAGGCGGCCTGATCGTTTTCATCGTCTGAGACGAGACCCCGGAAAAAGTCGGAAGAAAGGATCTCGGTCGGCTTGAAGTGCGCTCTGGCGAACGTCGATTTGCCGCTGCCCGACGCCCCGATCAGCGCGACGACGGCCAGTTGAGGGATTTCTATCGTTTGGGTGCGCTTCCCTTCGTTGTTCATGCCGAGACTCCCGCCGCGCCGCTCGCGTCCGGCTGCGCCGGAGACGACACTGAAAAAATGGCCATCTGCGTCGGCGCGCCAAGCATTTCATCAATATCACCGACCTCCGAGAAGCGCACCGCGTAGCCGTATTCCGCCGCCGCGCGCTGGCTCCAGCGCCTGAATTCGTCCCGCGTCCATTCGAAGCGGTGATCGCCATGGCGCAGGCCGTCGATGCCGTATTTTTCGTTGTATTCGCGGTTGGGCGTGGTCAGGATCACGTTTTTTGGTCGCGCGTATTGGAACAATACGCGCTCGAAAGCGCCGAGACGCGGTAAATCCAGATGCTCGACCACCTCCACGACGCAAGCCGCGTCGAATCCCTCGAAACGCTTGTCACGATAAGTGAGCGACCCCTGGAAAACCGAGACTCGCTCTCTTAGCGCCTCGCTCGATTTCTCGTATTTTATTTTCTCCTTCGCGCGCTCCAGGATCGAAAAGGAGACATCCACCGCGGCGATTTTCCGCAGGTTTCTTTCCTTGATGAGCAACACAAGAAGATGGCCTTCGCCGCAGCCGACGTCGATTACGCTGCGCGCGCCGCAGGCCCGCACAGCGGCCAGCACGCTGCCGAGGCGCTGCCGGTTCAGGCTCAGGCGCTTTTCTTCCTCGTTCTCGTTTGGCGGGGAATCTCTGTCCTCCTCCTCCTCCGGCGCCTCGTCGTTCGCGGCCCGCAGCCGCGCGAGCGCCAGATTGGCCAGGGCGCGGCTCTTGTTCAGGTAACGGCGGGCGATGAAGTTCTTTTCGGGGTGGTCCTTCAGCCA